>NZ_QTWZ01000002.1:0-215635 GCF_003461385.1 Ruminococcus sp. AF17-1AC | reverse complement strand
CTTATCAATCTGACTCTGTTCCTGAGCGATTTTATGGAACTTATCCACATCGGGGATAACCCCAAGCGTTCTTCCGTTATCAAATTTACAGTGCAGAGTACCCGCATCGTCCACAAATTGAACTATGCCTTTAGTACCTGGTGGAATCGGACGGGGATCGTTATCCATACTGTCAAGGCATATCCGAGTTCCTTCGGGATATCTCTGCCTGAGCATTTCTACCTTCTTTTCGTTGTAAATCATATAACACCTCACATCGTCATTCCCATATCGGGTCTTTGGTCATGTCCTCGGTCTGACTGCTGTTCATTTTTTACTTGATCACCTCCAGTCGTTTTAGATTCCCTTTTTATAGTATATTTGTTATCAAGCCTCCTTTGAAATAAAAAAAGACCGCTTTGTCGTTTATCGCATTTCGTGATATTTGACAAAACAGCCTTCTAAACTTTGTGAATGTTTTTTTATAAAAAAACGGCAAGCCGGGAGCGAAATCTGCTCAAAGCTTGCCGTTTTATTTGACAATATTCATTTGTCGAGGGTTCGAACCCTTCCGGTCGGTGAAAATCATGAAAAAGCATCCATGGTTTTTACCTTGAATTTTTCAGCTGAAAAGCATGAAAAAAGCCCGTAAATACGAGCTTTTAAGGGTGAGCATCCATTTAGTCTCACCAATATGGTGCGGCAAACGGGACTTGAACCCGTACGTCAAGGACACACGCCCCTCAAACGTGCCTGTCTGCCAATTCCAGCACTGCCGCATTTGCTATTCTTTTCGCTGAACTCTTTCGTTTTGTTTGTGTTCCGTGTCATTCAGCTTAATTATTATAGCATTTATTTTTTCTATTGTCAAGGCTTTTTTTCAAAAAAATTCGACTATTTATAAATATACATACCACATACTTATTTATATATATTCAAACTCCGCTATTGACAAATCAGTCAGGCAGTATAACAGTTCTGTTAGGCTAGATATTCTAAAGCAAAGCAGAAATTGAGCTGTTCCACCTATACAAAACAGTTTCACTCATTATGAATTTTCTCAACAAAAAAAGGACTTCATTACGAAGTCCTTTAATTATTTGTGCAAACTCAGGATTACTTGAGCTCAACAGAAGCGCCAGCAGCCTCAAGCTTTGTCTTGATCTCCTCAGCGTCAGCCTTTGAAACACCTTCCTTGATAGCCTTAGGAGCACTCTCAACGAGTTCCTTAGACTCCTTAAGACCAAGACCTGTGATCTCCTTAACAGCCTTGATAACAGCCATCTTAGCATCGCCGAATGAAGTCAGAACTACGTCGAACTCTGTCTTCTCCTCAGCAGCAGCGCCAGCAGCACCGGCAGCTGGAGCAGCAGCAACAGCAGCTGTTACACCGAATTCTTCCTGGATAGCGTCAACAAGCTCTGAAAGCTCGAGAACGGAAAGTTTCTTGATCTCTTCTACAAAATTCATAATCTTCTCTGAAGCCATGATAAAAATCTCCTTTTTATTAAATAATTTTTCGGGTCAAAGCCCATTCGTTAAGCGGCATATAAATTATGCAGCCTCGTTGTCCTTGTCCACAACAGCCTGAAGTGTTGCGGCAAGCTTCTGGATAGGACCCTGAAGGGAACCAACCAGCTGTGCGAGCAGTGTTTCTCTTGAAGGGATCTTCGAGAGAGCCTTAACGCCTGCCTCGTCGTAAACGTCCTCACCAATGTAACCAGCCTTGAGGAAGAACTTTTCGTCCTTGCAGTCCTCAGCAAACTTACCGAGTATTCTTGCAGGAGCTGTCTGGTCGTCGTTAGAGATAGCGATAGCTGTTGTACCCTCGAGTACGTTTGTGATACCGTCAAGACCAGCTTCCTTAAGAGCAAATCTCAGGATAGTGTTCTTCTCAACGAAATAACTTACGCCAGCCTCTCTCAGCTCTTTTCTGAGCTTTGTATCCTCTTCAACAGTGATACCCTTGTAATCAACGAGTACGCCTGCAGCAGAGTTCTTGAGCATTTCAACGAGCTGTGCAACTCTTTCCTTCTTAGCGGACAATGTCTTTTCGCTTGGCATTTCAATTTCACCTCTTTGAACTAATTTACGCAAACCGTAAACTAACAAAAGAAAAATCCCTTTCGTCGCAAGACAAAAGAGATACAAAGTCATAATTACTTTGCTATTCCTTTCCTCGGCTGGACTTCTGCAGTTTCCTGCTGCCAACTGTCTTTAGATACGAATGCTCTAATATTATAACAGACCCCTGACATTTTGTCAAGAGCCTGCTACATTTCTAATGTAAATTTTTTATGAACTGGCGTTATTCAGCCTCGTCAACATCCATCTTATGCTGAATGCCGTTATCATCAGCGTCGTAAACATCTCCCCTAAGCTCCACAGATACCTCGCTGTCCGTGTCCTCATTGACGTGAAATTCATAATACTGATCGCCGTTCTCGTCAACGCCTTTCTTGATATTTGAGTTGTCGATATCCTGCTCTTTGCCATTTATGAATAGACTTATCTTCTCAACAAGCTGTCCGTCTGTGGCGGCGTTTACTGATACCATAGAAACTGCGGCGGTGGCTGCAACTGCTGCTGCGATAACAAGCGGCTTCATTCTTTTTTTGTTTGTTTTCATCGTTATGTTCCTGCCCTTCTCTGCGTTTATCTTTTCTCTGACAGAGCCTGCAATGCGGACGGGGTCACATTCTGCCGTATTGAGCGGTGCAAAGCTCTGCGACCAGTTATCATTTTTTTTCATTTTTATAGCCCCTTTCTGCCAGATATTCTCTAAGCTTTTTTCTCGTGCGTGAAAGTCTTGTTTTGCAGGCGTTTTCTGTAATGCCCATTTTTCCGCTTATGGCGGCAAGCCTTTCTCCGTAATAGTAAAATCTTATAAAGATCTCTTTGTCCTGCTTTGAAAGCCGTTCAAGACCGTCGGATATCAGTTCAAGCTTCTCGGCGTTTTCCATATCATTTTCAATGCTGCCGCAGGATAAGATATCCTCCATAAGCTCGCCGCACTGCATATCCTTGCCCTTTGACCTGAGCTTGTTTATAGCACAGTTTCGTGTGCAGGCTGCAAGATACGGTGAAATGCTGCGGCTCTCATCAAGACTGTCGGCGGTCTGCCAGATACGGAAAAACACATCTGATGTTATCTCCTCTGCGTCCTCTGCAGTGAACGCACCTCCCAGAATGTTTCTCGCTATGGTATACACATAAGCCGAATAGGAGCTTATAAGCTGATCCAGAGCTTTCTGGGATCTCTTTTTCAGCTTTGTTATCAGATGTTTTTCGTTCAAGCTTTCCACCTCCTGTCTTTTGGCTTTCACTAATATATACACGCATTTTTGAAAAAGGTAACACACAAACACGAAAAAGCTCCCCGTGTGAGCGGAGAGCCTTTGTATTAAATATTTATCTTATGCTTTGTATACTTGCTTGATATTTTAAGCCTTGCCACAGCCTTGTTAAGAGCCGCCTGCGTGTGATAATATTCTGAAATGCTCTGCTTCTGCCTGAGCTTCTCCTCAGCTCTCTCCTTAGCGGCTTCCGCACGCTTTTCGTCTATCTCCTCAGGGCGTTCCACAGTGTCTGCAAGAAGCGTCACATATGACGGCATTATCTCCACAAAACCGTCGCTTACCACTGCATAGTGCCACTGATCCCCCGTCCTGAAACGCAGCTCGCCTGCATTAAGACAGGTTATCATGGGCTGATGATTAGGCAGTATTCCGAAAGAGCCGTCCTGACCCGGGAATATAAGCTCGTCACATTCTCCCGAATAGAAAACGTGGTCGCTGGCAAGTATTTCAAGCTTGAATGTCTTTACCATTTCAGCTTCTCCTTTCGGTGAGGGTCATCACTCGTTTTCAAGCTGTTTAGCCTTTTCGATAACATCGTCGATAGTGCCTGCGTTAAGGAATGCAGCCTCTGGATATTCGTCCATTTCGCCGTCGATTATCTTCTTGAAGCCTCTGATAGTTTCTTTAAGCGGAACGTATTTGCCCTCTATGCCTGTGAAGTTCTCTGCAACATGGAAAGGCTGTGAAAGGAATTTCTGTATCTTTCTTGCTCTGTAAACAGCCGTCTTGTCGGCGTCGTCAAGCTCCTCCATGCCCAGGATAGAAATGATATCCTGAAGCTCCTTGTATTTCTGCAAAAGCTCCTGCGTCTTTCTTGCGACCTCATAATGCTCCTGACCTACTACGTCAGGCTCAAGTATTCTTGAAGTTGACTCCAGTGGGTCAACGGCAGGATAGATGCCCTGCTCAACTATCTTTCTTGACAGCACCGTTGTTGCGTCAAGATGTGAGAACGTGATAGCAGGTGCCGGGTCTGTCAGGTCGTCCGCAGGGACATATACAGCCTGTACAGATGTGATAGAGCCTTGCTTTGTTGAGGCGATACGCTCCTGCAAAGCGCCCATTTCGTTCGCAAGGGTAGGCTGATAACCAACGGCTGACGGCATTCTGCCAAGCAGTGCAGATACCTCAGAGCCTGCCTGAACGAATCTGAATATGTTGTCTATGAAAAGCAGTACGTCCTGATGTTCCTTATCTCTGAAATACTCAGCCATTGTAAGTCCTGTCTGAGCAACTCTCATTCTTGATCCTGGTGGCTCGTTCATCTGACCGAACACTAGGGCTGTCTTTTTGATAACGCCTGAGTCTGTCATTTCGTGCCATAGGTCATTGCCCTCTCTTGAACGCTCTCCAACGCCTGTGAAGATAGAATATCCGCCATGCTCTGTGGCAACGTTTGTGATAAGCTCCTGAATAAGCACAGTTTTACCAACGCCTGCACCGCCGAACAGACCTATTTTACCGCCCTTTGCATATGGAGCAAGAAGGTCTATTACCTTTATGCCTGTTTCAAGGATCTCTGTTGCAGGCTTCTGATCTTCAAATTTTGGCGGCTCTCTGTGTATCTCCCAGTAGTCGTCAGCCTTGACAGGCTCGCCGCCGTCAATGCTCTCACCAAGGACATTGAACATTCTTCCAAGGGTAGCGTCGCCTACAGGAACTTTTATGCAAGCGCCTGTGGCAGTGACCTCCATATCCTTTTCAAGTCCGTCGCTTGAAGCAAGCATGATAGCTCTGACAGTGTTGTTGCCAAGCTGCTGAGCCACTTCCATGACCTTTGTCTTGCCGTCAAGCTGTACAGTAAGAGCGTCCTTTATCATAGGAAGCTTGCCGTTTTCAAATTCAACGTCAACGACAGGTCCCATTATTTCAACGATCTTTCCTTTTTCCATTTTAATCTCAACACCTTTCCCGAAAGCCTTAACTCTCGTCCTTTTGAGCATTTGCTCCGCTGACGATCTCGGTTATCTCCTGTGTGATAGCCGCCTGTCTTGCTCGGTTATACTGCAACGACAGCTCCTTTATCATCTCCGAAGCACTTGTGGTAGCACCGCTCATGGCGGTCATTCTGGCATTCTGCTCACTAGAGAACGCCTCTACCAAAACGCCGAATATAAGACCTTTCATGTAGTTCGGCACAAGATGATCCATTACCTTTTCAGGACTTGGTCTGAACGTCACGATATCGTGATCCTGCTTTTGCAGAGGGTGTTCAAAGTCCTCACGCTCCAGCGGAAAAAGCTTGAGCATCTCAGGCTCCATATCCATGGAATTTATCATCTTGGTGTAAATAACATAAACCTCGTCAAGATATTTTCTCTCAAAAAGATCTGTGACAGTTTCGGCGATCGCCCTCGCCCTGTAAAGGGTAGGATTTTGAGCCGTGTAAAGGAACTCAGCGTCGATGGTCACGTTCTTTCTTGAAAAATAATGTCTTCCGATCTGTCCCACAACGAAAAGGCAGGTGTTCTTGTGCTTAGCCATTTCCTGCTCTGCAAGCTTTAAAACGTTGTGGTTATAAGCTCCTGCCAGACCCTTGTCGGCTGTTACCACTATGTAGCCTATCATTTTGTCCTCAGGCTTTTTCTCCTCACGCTGGTCGAAATACTTGTGCTCGAACTCAGGTGTGTGGAGCAGTATGTGGTGAATGGTAGATTGGAGCTTTTCAAAGTAAGGCTCGGTGTTTTCAAGCCTTTTCTTGGCTTTTTTCAGATTTGAGGAAGAGATAAGGTACATAGCGTTTGTGATCTTCATGATCTCGCTTACGCTTGCGATCCTTTCTCTTATCTCTCTCATTCCTGCCATGCCTTATGCCTCCTTTCGGTGCAGAGCCTTTATCTGCCCTGCTTAAATTCCTTTGCGGCAGCAACTATCTTTGCGTCAAGCTCGTCTGTCATGACCTTTTTGTCGTTTATCTCGGCAATGATATCGCTGTGATTTGCCTCAAAGTAGGAAAGCATATCCAGAGTGAATTTTCTTATCTCCTTAACAGGCACGTCAAGCAAAAGCTTGTGCTGTGCGCAACAGAGGATAATTACCTCCTCGTGCATTGAATAAGGGTGATAAAGCGGCTGTTTAAGTATCTCAACGAGCCTGTGACCATGGTCGAGAAGCTCCTGCGTTGTCTTATCAAGCTCAGAGCTGAACTGTGTGAACACTTCCATTTCTCTGAACTGCGCAAGGTCGATACGCAGATTACCTGATACTTTCTTTACTATCTTGGTCTGTGCCGCACCGCCTACACGGGATACTGAAAGACCAACGTTTACAGCAGGTCTTACGCCTGAGAAGAACAGCTCTGTTTCAAGGAAGATCTGTCCGTCTGTGATAGAAATAACGTTTGTAGGGATATATGCGGAAACGTCGCCCGCCTGTGTTTCGATTATAGGCAGGGCAGTGATAGAGCCGCCGCCGTGAGCGTCGTCAAGTCTGCATGAACGCTCCAGAAGTCTTGAATGAAGATAGAATACATCTCCAGGGTAAGCCTCACGTCCCGGAGAACGTTTCAGAAGCAGGCTCATTGCTCTGTATGCAACTGCGTGCTTTGAAAGGTCATCGTATACTATAAGAACGTCCTTGCCCTTATCCATGAAATATTCAGCCATTGCTGTGCCTGCGTATGGGCATATGTACTGCAATGGCGCAAGGTCGCTGGCCATAGCCGTTACAACTATGGTGTAATCCATGGCACCGTGCTTTTTAAGATCCTCAACGAACTTTGCGACTGTGGAAGCTTTTTGTCCGATAGCCACATATACGCATATCATATCCTTGCCCTTTTGGTTAAGAATGGTATCAAGAGCAATGGAAGTTTTACCTGTCTGACGGTCGCCTATGATAAGCTCACGCTGACCTCTGCCGATAGGGAACATCGAGTCGATAGAAAGTATACCTGTTTCCAGCGGCACTGTAACAGACTTTCTGTCGCAAACGCCTGCGGCTTCACGTTCGATAGGGTAATAATCGTCATACTCTATCTCGCCCATGCCGTCGATAGGAGCGCCCAGAGCGTCAACAACTCTGCCCAGAAGCTTTTCGCCAACGCCGACGCCTGCCCTTTTCTTTGTTCTGACTACCTTTGAACCTTCCGTAAGACCATGGTCAGAGCCAAGAAGAACGCAGCCGAGAGTTTTTCTCTCCACATTCTGAACTATTCCTTTAACGCCTGTTTCAAATTCAACAAGCTCACCATACATTGCATGATTAAGACCGTAAATATTTACGATACCGTCATTTATGGATATTATCCTGCCTGTTTCGTTGACCTGAGTTTTCGCCTCAAAGTCAGCTATCTCACTTTTAAGCACCGAGATAATATCGCTTCTGCTTGAACCTGCCAAGCCGTTCACCTCCCTGATATCCTGTTCTGCAAAGCTTTTATCATACCCTGAACGCTCTTGTCATACTCGACCCCGTTCACTTCAAGACGATAGCCGCCCATGAGGGCTTCGTCGGTATTCACTTCCAGCAGAACATCGCTCACGCCGTATTTCTTTTTCAGCGTTTCTTTTATTTTATCCGTCTGTGCCTTTTCAGGCGGGCAGACGCAGTAAAGCTCAGCTTTAAGTATATTTTTGCTTTTGAGGACTTCCTCATCGTATGCGTCAAAAATGTCCATGATGTTATCCATGTGACCCCACTGACACATGACCTTGAGAAAGTTTCTCATATCTTGTGGAAAAAGCCTGTCTATAACTTTCTCCTTTTCCTTTATTTCCACAGCAGGGCTTGCAAGAGCGTCCTTAAGCTCGTCACAGCTTTCAAAAAGCTCTCTTGAAGCCTTTACGCTCTCAGCCTTTGGCGAAAGCTCAAAAAGCACTCTGCCGCAGACTTCCTCGGGATAAAAGATCATTTGGCAGCACCTACCTCGGAGAGAAATTCATCAACAGTTTCTCTGTCGGAGTCGCCTCCCACATTTTTCTTAATGACCTTAGCAGCCGCCAGTATAGCAAGGTCTGCGATCTGGTATTTTGCGTCGTCCATAGCCTTTTCCTTTTCGTTTGCAATGGACTTTTCAGCTTCTTTCATTATCTTAGCAGACTCGGCTCTTGCATTTTCAAGCATAAGGTCGCATTCTCTGCCTGCCTGTGCTTTAGCCTTGTTTGTTATCTCAACAGCCTGACTGTGTGCGTCGGCTATCTCAGCTTCATAGTCAGCTTTCATTTTTTCAGCGTCCGCCTTAGCCTGTGCCGCACCGTCAAGGTCGCTTTGTATCTTTGCAGACCTCTCGTCCATCATTTTGCACACGGGCTTGAAAAGAAACTTTTTAAGGAGCAGATACAGTACCAGCAGATTTATTATTACCCATACCAAACTTATATCAAGACTTATCATAGCTATGCTCCTTTCATAAAGATGTTTTGTTTTATTACTTCAGGAAGAAGATGATAAGGATAGCTACGATAAGACCATAAATAGCGGTCGCCTCTGCAAGTGCGCAGCCGAGAAGCAGTGAGCTTCTTATATCCTTTTTTGCTTCAGGCTGTCTTGCGATAGACTCTGTTGCCTTTCCTGTTGCAAGACCTATTCCGATGCCTGCGCCTATTCCTGTAATAACGGCTACAGCCGCACCAATTGCTACTAACATGATATATACCTCCGTTTTTATTCTTTTACTTTTCTACGCTTATTCTCTTACTTCAGGAAGAAGATGATAAGGATAGCTACGATAAGGCCGTAGATAGCTGTTGCCTCTGCAAGTGCGCAGCCGAGAAGCAGTGAGCTTCTTATATCCTTTTTAGCCTCAGGCTGTCTTGCGATAGACTCTGTTGCTTTTCCTGTTGCGATACCTATTCCGATACCTGCTCCTATTCCTGTAATAACGGCTACAGCCGCACCGATTGCTACTAACATAGATCATACCTCCGAATTTCTGTTATCTTAGTCGTCGTCCTCTATTGCTTCATTTATGAACAGGGACGTGAGGAACACGAAAACATATGCCTGAATGAAGCCGTCGAAAATATCAAAGTATGCCGAGAATGCCAGCGGTATCACTATCGGGCAAACGGCGTCGATAAGCTCCATGATGATATAAGACGCAAGCACGTTTCCAAAAAGTCGCATACAAAGCGACAGCGGTCTGATAACAAGCTCCATTACATTCAGCGGAGCGATTATCGCCACAGGTTTGGCAAAGCTTTTCAGCCAGCCCTTTGTTCCTTTTGCTCTTATTCCTGCAACCTCCACAAGCACAATGCTCATGATCGCAAGTCCTGCGGTAACATTCAAGTCTTTTGTAGGCGGTGTAAAGCCCAGCAGACCGATGATGTTCGCAAAGCCTATGTAGATAATGACAGTTGCAAGGAACGGAAAATACGCCATACCCTTTTCTCCGAGCTGTTCTCTGAAGAAATCTCTGAGAAAGCCTACGAATGATTCAAGCATCATCTGTTTCCTGTCAGGGATAAGTTTAAGGTTTCTTGTGAGAAGTATTGAAGCTATCACAAGTATCGCCATTATTATCCATGTTACCACGCAGGACACAGGAACGGGTATGCCTCCGAAAATCGGTATCCTGAAAGCTACTTTGTTTTGCATAGCCTCGGAAAGATTTTCGGAAATCCTCTCCAGCATTTTATCACCTCCAAAAAAATAAAACCAATAAGAATGCCAGCCTCATAAGGGTACAATAAGGTCCTTACCGTTCACCCCCAGCGGTCGAATGCAATCGTCATTGATTTTATCATGATAAAACTATTTTTTGTATGCGTCCCCCTATGGGCGCAGTGATGTAAGACTTGCTTTTTGTCTACGAATATATTATAATACAATCATAAGCATATGTCAAATAGATATTTTCTATTGTAAACATACTCATAGTGTATGGATAGAGAGGAGAGGAACGGTTTATGAGAGAGATAAATTTCGAGCATTATAAGATATTCTATTATGTGGCAAAGTTCCAGAACATAACAATGGCGGCAAACTATCTGTTTTTGTCGCAGCCGAGCATAAGCCGATGCGTAAAAAATCTTGAGGACGAGCTTGGGTGCAAGCTTTTTGTGCGGTCAAAAAAGGGTGTAGAGCTGACAACGGGCGGAGAGATGCTCTTTAAGCATATATCCATAGCCTGCAAGCATATATTCTCGGCAGAGGAGGAGCTTGCGCTGATAAGCGAGCGTGACAGGGCGATAGTAAGGCTTGGAGGAAGCGAGGTGGCACTGCAAAGCTTTCTTATCGACCGAATAGTAGAGTTTCACAGAGAACACCCGAAGATACAGATAAAGATAGACAGTATGTCCACCCCTGACGCTATAGAAGCGTTGAGGGCAAATCTAATAGACGTGGCTGTAGTTACCTCGCCGTTTGCAGACAAAACGGGGCTTAACATAAATGTGATAAAGAAGCTTCAGGACATCGTTGCCGCAGGAAATGGCTTTTCCTATCTTAAAGACAAGGAGATATCCCTGCATGAGCTTGTGAAATATCCGCTTATCTGTCTTAAAAACACCACCACCACCCGAAACTATCTTGACCATATATTCAGACAGCACAACCTGCTGTTAAGACCTGATATTGAGCTTACGTCCATAAACTTTGTAATGCCGATGGTAAAGAACAATCTTGGCATAGGCTTCATGCAGTATGCGACCACCAAGGCGGAGATAGAGGCAGGGAACATCTTCAGGGTGAACACAAAAGAGCAGATACCGCCCAGGAGCATATGTGCGGTAACGGCTTCCCAGTATGAAACTCCGGAGCCTGTTCAGAGGTTTATAGACAGCCTGCTTGAAAAGGAGAGCGTGGAGGCATAAGTGCAATTTGGGGCGTTGGTGACAGCGTCCTTTTTTTGCGGTTTACACACAACGTTTGGCACATTGTTTCAAACACTATACGGCACGTCTACACAAATTCGTGATAAAACCAAACCTTGCCGCCCTCAGAGCGGGCTGTCGAGGGCGCCAGCCCCTACATTTATACCTGCAGTTTCTACTGCCGCAAAATCGCTGTCGCCCTTTGCAGGGGTTACTTTGTATAAGGATATAGAAAAAGCGGTGCAGAGTTTTACGCTCCGACACCGCTTTGTTTTGCTTTTTACAGCTCCATTATATATTTTTCCGCAGAAGAAAGTGCGTTTGCACCGTCTGCCGCTGCTGTTATTACCTGCCTGAGAGGTGTAGTACGGACATCTCCTGCCACAAAAAGACCCTTTGCAGTGGTGATCCCGTCCTCGCCAGCTTTCACATATCCGCTTTCGTCAAGCTCGCAAACGCCCTCTAAAGCTTGTGTATTCGGCACGCTTCCGATTGCGCAGAACACTCCGTCCACGGCAATGTTCTTTTCCTCGTCGTTTTGCGTATAGGTAATGCCCTCTGCATTTTCGCCCCCTGTTACCTCTTTTATAACTGCGTTCATAACAGGCACGATATTGTCTGTTTCAGCGACCTTTTTCTGCAAAGCTTTGTTTGCTCTGAACTCGTCACGTCTGTGGATAAGGTAAACAGTTTTTGCAAGCTTTGAAAGATAAAGTGCGTCACCAAGTGCAGTATCTCCTCCGCCCACAACAGCCACAACTTTATCCTTATAGAAGAAGCCGTCGCACACTGCGCAGTAAGAAATGCGCTGTTTCTCACCGCCTGCCACGTCAAGATGACGATATGAAGTGCCTGCGGTGTAAATAACCGTTTTTCCTTCTTTTACAGAGCCGTCCTTGAATATGACCTTCCAGCCCTCGGCTGTTTTCTCAAAGCTCTCAGCCTCACCCTCGTAAAACTCAGCACCAAGAGTTTCAGCCTGCTCTCTGAACTTTTCTCCAAGGTCATAGCCGTTTATGCCATAAAGACCAGGGTAGTTCTCAACTCTGTCTGTAACAGATATCTGACCTGTACCCATGTAGTCCTTTTCGCACACCAGTGCGGAAAGCATTGCTCTGCCTGCATATATCGCTGCAGTAAGCCCCGCAGGACCACTGCCTATTATTATAACGTCATACATAAAAACACATCCTTTATATATAGTATACACTCTCTGTCCCTAATTATAAAATGAAAACCGACTTTTGTCAATCAGATATAATACATAGGCTCTGAAACGTTCTCTGCTGACTCTTTATTATAGAAGTCAACAAGCTGTCTGAGGGTGATAGACTCAGTGTAGCTTTTCAACTTGTTCTCTAATCTCAGCCATATAAAATCGTCAAGTACCTGTGCAAATTCTGTGTTTTCGTCATTTACTACCGCAACATCGCTTCCAAGCACCGATGGGTCGAGGGCGTCGATTATTTCTTTGAGTGTTATCTTCTCCGGCTTTTTGTTGAGTATATATCCGCCCCTAGAGCCTTTTATGCCTTTTATGAGCCTTGCCTGCCTCAGAGAAGTAAGCACCTGCTCAAGATATTTTCCTGAAAGTCCACGTCTTTCTGCCACGCTGTATACTGTTACTGTTTCGCCGTTTTCTGAGTTCATTGCAATGTCTGCAATGGCAATTATGCCACATTCTACTTTTGTTGAAATTTTCATTTCTGCACCTCCCTGAGCAAACAAATACGATCTGTTCTAATGCTTTTTCATGTTTTTGATACTAACTTTGCTATTCATAGTAATCCTATCAACATAATATATTTTATACTTTTTTGAGCAAACTGTCAAGAGTTTTCATAAAAATAAGGGCATATTTTAAAAGAAATGTTAAATCTATAGTAATCCTATTGACTTTATATGATTTATGTTGTATAATATCTACAGTAACAGAGAACATCGCACCTTGACAGGCTTGCGGTGATAGCTATATAATAAGAAAACAGGGGGCGTTTCCTTTGAAATTCAATACAAAATTGCTCCATGGCGGATTTGGACCTGAGAAAACAACAGGCTCAACGCTCACTCCGATATATCAGGTGAGTGCCTTTGCGCAGGAGTCGGCTGAGCAGCTTGAAAAAGTATTCAATAATAAAGCACCGGGATATGCTTATACAAGAATAAGCAACCCGACAGTGGCGGCTTTTGAGAACCGAATGAATACACTTGAAAAAGGTGTTGGCGCAGTGGCTTGTTCATCAGGCATGGCGGCTGTTACAATGTCGCTTCTGAACATTCTTGAAGCAGGGGACGAGATAATATGCGGCGCAGGTCTTTTCGGCGGCACTATCGACCTTTTCGGTGACCTTGCGGCATTCGGTATCAAAACCAAGTTCGTAAAGCACGTTACAAAAGAGGAGATAGCCCCTATTATAAATAGTAAGACCAAAGCGGTCTTTGCCGAGCTTATCGGAAACCCTAATCTTGAAATAGTTGATATAAAGTCGGTGGCTGACCTTGCCCATGAAAATGGTGCAGTGTTTATACTTGACAGCACAACGGCTACGCCTTATCTTATAAATCCATTTGACTACGGTGCTGATATCGTGGTACATTCCACATCAAAGTATATAAACGGCGGTGGAAATTCCATAAGCGGCGTTATAATCGACAGCGGAAACTTCAAATGGGATTATGACAAATTCAAGGGTCTGGCAGAATATAAGAAATTCGGGAAGTTTGCTTATATCGCAAAGCTGAGAAACGGCATATGGAGAAACGTTGGCGGCTGTCTTGCTCCAATGAACGCATTTATGAACAGCGTGGGACTTGAAACACTGGGTCTTAGAATGGAGCGATGTTGTCACAACGCTTTGAAGCTTGCGGAGTTTTTTGAAAGCTGTGAGGGCATAGATGTAAACTATCCTGCACTGAAAGCCAGCCCGTTCTATGACCTTTGTCAGGAAGAACTTGGCGGCAAGGGCGGTGCTATACTCACCATAAGGGCAGGCTCGAAGGAAAGAGCCTTCAAGCTTATAAACGGTTTGAAGCTTGCAACAAACGCAACTAATATCGGAGATACACGAACACTCGTTATACACCCTGCAAGTACGATCTACGCTCACGGAAGCGAGGAGCAGAAGACAAACGCAGGCGTGTTCGGCGACACAATCAGGATAAGCGTCGGAATTGAGGACGCATCGGATCTGATCGAGGACTTTAAACAGTCTATAGAAAAACTTTAGGAGGAATTTACTATGGCAGTTGACTACGCAACACTTAAAAAAGGCGGTTTCATGCGCCAGAAGCAGAAGAATAACTTTTCACTTAGACTTAGAGTTGTGGGCGGAAACCTTACGGCAAAACAGCTTGCAGCTATTGCAGAGGTGTCAGATAAATACGGCGAGGGCTATGTTCATCTTACATCACGTCAGAGCGTTGAGATACCTTTTATAAAGCTTGACGATATCGACGAGGTAAAAGCGGCACTTGCAAAGGGCGACACAGAGCCGGGCGTTTGCGGACCGAGAGTAAGAACTATCACAGCCTGTCAGGGCGCTGCGGTCTGTCCAAGCGGCTGTATAGATACATACGCTCTTGCAAAGGAGCTTGACGAAAGATATTTCGCAAGGGAGCTTCCTCATAAGTTCAAGTTCGGCATCACAGGCTGTCAGAACAACTGCCTTAAAGCGGAAGAAAATGACGTTGGTATCAAGGGCGGAATAAAGGTAGAGTGGCGTGAAGCTGATTGTATCGGCTGTGGCGTGTGCGTAAAGGCTTGCCGTCAGGGTGCGCTTACAATGGAGGACGGAAAGATAGTCCTTGACAAAGAGAAGTGCAACTTCTGCGGACGCTGTTTTAAGGCTTGTCCTACAGAAGCGTGGGATACTATCCACGGCTATATAGTTTCATTCGGCGGACTTTTCGGCAACCATATCAACAAGGGCGAAACTGTTATCCCATTTATCGAGGATAAGGAAACTCTTATGAAGATTTGCGATACCGCTATACAGTTCTTTGACGATAACGCAAAAGCTGGCGAAAGATTCAAGTTCACTATCGACAGAGTGGGCAGAGAGAAATTTACAAATACTATACTGGAGGTTTATAACAATGGCTGATTTTAAAATAGACGATACAGTGGATATCACCACAGTGGTTTGCCCGACAACATTTGTCAAGGCAAAGGTAGCTCTTGAGGAGCTTGACGACGGACAGATACTTTCCATTAAAATGAATGACGGTGAGCCTGTTCAGAACGTTCCAAGAAGCATTAAGGAAGAGGGTCACAAGATACTGAAGCTCATCGATAATGAGGACGGCACTTATGACCTTATCGTACAAAAGGTGGGAGATTAATGTCAGTAAGAGCAAATAAGGATACTTTCGAGAGCGAGATAAACGAGGCAGGAAAGCTTGTTATAGCAGATTTCTATTCAGATTCCTGCGTTCCGTGTAAGCGAATGTCACCGCTTCTTGCGGAAACTGAGGAGGAGAACCCTGAGGGCATAAAGCTTGTGAAACTCAATATCAATTTTGACGGCGAGACTGCTCAGAAGTATAATGTCACAAGCGTTCCGACACTTGTGTTCTTCAAGGACGGAGCAGAAAAAGCAAGACTTACGGGAGCTGTAAAGAAAGCACAGCTTGCCGAAACAATAAATTCTATAGATTAAGGAGAAATGTATCATGACTATAACAGTAGCAGGCAATAAAAAGGACGTTGCAGAGGGACTTACAGTGGCACAGCTCGTTATCGACGAGAACGTTGAAACACCACAGTATGTTACAGTAACTATCAATGACGAATTTGTAGAGAGCGGTGCTTTTGAAAGCACAGTTCTTAAAGACGGCGACGTTGTAGAATTTCTTTACTTCATGGGAGGCGGACAGTAATGGCATTTACAGACGAACAGCTCGAGCGTTACTCACGCCACATCATTCTTAAAGAGGTTGGCGCAAAGGGACAGAAAAAGCTTTTTAACGCAAAGATTCTTATCATAGGCGCAGGTGGACTTGGCGCACCTGCCGCTATGTATCTTGCCGCAGCAGGCGTTGGTACTATCGGCATTGCAGACGCAGACGAGGTAGATCTCTCAAATCTGCAAAGACAGATAATCCACACAACACAGGACGTTGGCAAGGCAAAGGTTCTTTCCGCAAAGGAAACAATGGAGGCTATCAACCCTGACGTCAAGGTGAATACATACCGTACCTTTATCGACAGCGAGAACATCATGGATATAATCAAGGACTATGATTTCGTTATCGACGGCACTGATAATTTCCCTGCAAAGTTTCTTATTAATGACGCCTGCGTAATGGCTAAAAAGCCATTTTCTCACGCCGGCATCATCAGATTCAAGGGTCAGCTCATGACCTATGTTCCAGGTCAGGGACCATGCTATAGATGCGTGTTCAAGAACCCACCTCCGAAGGACGCTGTTCCTACTTGCAAGCAGGCTGGCGTTATCGGTGCAATGGGTGGTGTTATAGGAAGCTTGCAGGCAATGGAAGCTATCAAGTATATCCTTGGAGTTGGCGAGCTTCTCACAGGCTATCTGCTTACTTATGACGCACTTAAAATGGAGTTCAGAAAGGTAAAGCTCCCTCAGGATACAAAGGGCTGTGCAGTATGCGGCGAGCACCCTACTATCACAGAGCTTATCGACTATGAACAGGCAGAATGTGACGGTGTACATCTATGATAAAACTCAGCAAAAGCGATTATGAAAAGATACTGCACCACGCTGAAAGCGAGCTTCCAAACGAAGCCTGCGGTCTTATCGGCGGAGTAAAAGAGGGCAGTGACAAGATAATAAAAAAGGTCTATCTTCTCACGAACATAGACCACTCAAACGAGCATTTTTCTCTTGACCCTAAGGAGCAGCTTGCTGCTATCAAGGATATGAGAGCGGAGGGACTTGTTCCTCTGGGCAACTGGCACTCACACCCTGAGTCACCTTCTCGTCCTTCTGATGAGGATAAAAGGCTTGCTTATGACAAGACTGCAAGCTATATGATACTCTCACTTATGAACAGAGATGAGCCTGTGCTCAATTCTTTCCATATCGAGGGAACAGATTCCACAAAAGAGGAACTTGTGATAGAATAGCAAAAAGTAGGGGCGAACAGCGTTCGCCCGCAATTCGCCCACTCTCGTTTCGTAAGACACAAACAAAAAGCAGTACCCCAACAGGTACTGCTTTTATTATTTCATCATTCAGATCAAACGGGCGAACGCTGTTCGCCCCTACAAATGTATCAGCATATTTGCGTGTGAAAAACTTATGAAGCCTTTGCGCTCTTTCTGACCTCTGTGTAGCCTGCCGGTGACGGGATCTCATAATCGTCAGTTGAGTTTATGGCTCTCATCATGCCTGCAATAAGGTCAGGCTGTGTGATAGTGTAGTCAAATCTGTTTATGATGCCAAAGCCCTTGTTGCCGTTGTAGCCGTTGTCCCAGTATACACAAACAACGCCGTTTTTCTTTGCCGCCTTGATAAGATATTCAGCCCAGTAACGTCTGAACTCATTGTAGTCTGCAAACTTTTCTGTCTTGTCCTGTGCGCCAAATTCGCCGATAACAACAGGGTAGCCCTGACTTACAAACTTTTTGTTAAGAAGTGCCATTTGGCTGTCAACATGATCCTCCTGACCCCAGTTGTCATAATTCTTTACTGCATATTTGCCCCACTGAGTTTTTGCGGTCTTGTTCTCGTCAATAGTGAAATTGAATGGGTCATAATAGTGAACTGATATCATGATACGCTTGCCGTCTGCCTTGCAGCCGTTGTCGGTCGGTATCTTGAAGTTGTAATCATCTCCTGCTGTGTATTCAATATTGGTGTTCCAGCCTGGGAGAAGCAGCCAGCGTTTTTCATTGTTTGAACCTGTTGCTCTTACTGAGTCAACAAATATCTGATTGTATGCGTTTATGTTCTCATAAGCATTAGCGTCAGGCTTGCCGTAGTCGTTGTTGAATTCCTCGTTCATGGACTCGAAGATAAGGTGCTGGTCATAGTCCTTGAAACGGTCTGCTATCTGAGTCCAAACCTTGCCGTATTTGTCCTTTATCTCCGTCTGCTTGTCATCGTCTTCAGCACAAAGCAACCAACTGTGGTCAACAGTGTAATATCCGTCACCATGCATATTAACTATAGCGAACATATCGTTGTCAACAACATAGTCAACGACCTCCTGAACTCTGTCCAGCCAGTCGGTGTCTATCTTGTAGTCAGGGCCGTCGCCTATCATGTCAAGATAAGAAACAGGTATTCTTACTGTCTTGAAACCCTGTGCCTTGACAGTGTCGATAAGCTCCTTTGTTATCTCAGGATTGCCCCAGCAAGTTTCGCTGGGAAGTCCGCCGCTGGAAGCTTCAAGCTGATTGCCTAAGTTCCAGCCAAGCCCCATGGCTTCTGTTATCTGTGTCTGGTCAAGCTCAGTCCACTTCTTTGCTGTGTCTTTTGCCTCTCTGTCGGAGTTTTTTCCGCAGCCTGCCACAGCCACTGTCATAACTCCTGCCAGCAGCAGAGCCGCAGCTCTCGATATGAATTTTCTCATTTTTTATATAACCTCTTTTCTTTTTGCGTATGTAAACGATTAACGCTAATGACTATTATAGCACACTGCACAAAATTTTTCAATAGCGAAAAGAAAATTTTATTATGTGGTTGAAATGAGAAATAAGTGGCTGCATATTGCCTGCTGCGGCGAATATCCATATAAATAAGCATTTGCACTTGATTTTGTAATATTATGTGTTATAATAGTAGATAAACTTATAAGTTTACTTTGGTAAACAAAAGGGGATATTCATATGGCAGCACTTCTTATAAGATTATTCATAAAAGACAGAGATAACGTGAAAGATAAAAACGTCCGAAAAAAATATGGCTACCTAGGCTCATGTACTGGTATAGTCCTTAATATCATGCTTTTCCTCGGTAAGCTTATTGCAGGATTTGTGTCAGGGGCTGTGTCCGTTATGGCGGACGCCTTCAATAACTTGTCCGACGCCGGTTCGTCTATAATGTCGCTGGTTGGCTTTAAAATGGCGGCCAAAGCTGCAGACGAAGATCACCCTTTCGGTCATGGCAGAATGGAGTATATCTCAGGTCTTGTCATTTCGTTTATTATAATGATGATGAGCATTGAACTTGGAAAATCATCGTTCACAAAAATTTTCGCCCATGATAAGCTTGCTTTCTCGGTAATGACCTTTGTGATACTTGCCTGCTCTGTGGCTGTGAAGCTTTGGATGTGGTATTTCTATAGAAAGCTTGGAAAAAAGATAAACTCTACCTCGCTTTTCGCCTCTGCTGCTGACAGCCTTTCCGATTGCGCCGCAACAGGGGCTGTTATGCTTGCAATGGTATTCTCTGCGTTCACAGGCATAAACATAGACGGCTATATGGGCGTTCTCGTTGCTCTCTTTATCTTCCGCTCAGGCTTTATGACCTGCAAGGACAGCGTTTCGCCGCTTCTCGGCTCAAAGCCCGATAAGGAGTTCGTTCAGGATATTGTTGATACCGCAACAAGCTTTCCTGAGATAATCGGTATCCATGATCTGCTCATACATGATTATGGCGTAGGGAATACTGTTATCTCTTTTCATGCCGAAGTGCCATGTGAAATGGACTTTATGGCGGCTCATGAGCTTATAGACGATCTTGAGGATAGCATGAAAGAAAAATATCACTGCGCAGTGTCTATACATATGGATCCGGTGGCAGATCATGACGAGCAAACTATCGAAACTAAAAAGATAGTAACAGACGTTGTGAAGTCTATTGATCAGTGCTTGTCAATACACGATTTCAGAATGACAAAGGGAGAAAACCGTGAAAACCTTATCTTTGACGTGGTAGTGCCTTTTGATTTCAGACTTTCAGACAGCGAGGTAAAAGCAAAAATATCAAAACGGCTCACAGAATTTGACGGAAGATATAACGCTGTTATAAATGTTGATAAGGGAGATACATTATAATATATAAGGCAACACCGCACAAAGCCCGCCTGACGGCTTTGCACGCCATCTGCTTGCAGATTTTCCGTCATATCACACAAAAATCCCTTGACATACGACAGTATGCCTGCGGAATTTTTATGCAATCTGACAAAAAATCTGACTACGCATCTGACGCACGATCTTTGTGCGGTATTGCCTTAAAAAGGGCTTGCTTTTTTTCGCAGGATTGGTTATAATATAGGTATAGCGCAAAGCGTTTGCGGTGCGTGGTCTATCATGATAGGAGGAATATAAAATGGCATTCACAGTTACAAAGGATACTATTATAGGCGATATAATGGACGCTGATGAAAATACAGCACCATACTTTATGGAAATGGGTATGCACTGTCTGTTCTGCCCAGCGTCAAGAGGCGAAACTCTTGAAGAGGCTTGTGCTGTTCATGGCGTTCCTGTTGAGGAAATGCTCGAAAAGCTCAACAAGCACTTTGCAGAATAAGCGTTTGGAACTATTTTCGCCGCCCAGCCGCCTTTTCAGGGGGCGAGCGGCGATTTTTTTCTTTGGAGGAAAGTTTTGGATAAAAGACTTGTGACCTGTGCAAAGCTATGTACAGGAGATTTTGTATGCGACGTGGGGACAGATCATGGTTATCTGCCCTGTTTTATGATAAAGGAAAATATGTGCAAAAAGGCTCTAGCTTGTGATGTTGCACCAATGCCGCTAAAGTCGGCTGAGGAGCATATCCGCCGTGAGGGGCTTTCAGACCGCATTGGAACAGTGCTTTCAGACGGACTTGACAATGTTCCGCCTGAGGGCATAACAGACGTTGTTATGGCAGGCATGGGCGGTGAGCTTATTGCAAGACTGCTTGAAAAATGTCCGTGGGTGAAAAACAGCGTAAACCTCGTTTTACAGCCTATGACAAAGTGGGACGTGCTTAGAAAGTGGCTTTATGACAACGGCTTTGAGGTGAAAAAAGAGCTTGCCTGCACAGAGGGGCAGTTTGCATATTCTGTCATGCAGGCGGTGTATACAGGCAAAACGCCGTCCTATGAATGTGATGACAGATATTTGCAGTTCGGCTTTGTTGAGCCTGAGGGCGAGGGGAAAGAGTATGTCGCAAGGCAGGCAAAAAGAATTTTTGTTGCAGGCAGCGGAATGATGAAGTCCGAGGACAAAAAGGAGTTAGGTGAAAGGCTTGTTAAGCTTGCACAGAGCGAACTTGAAACGTTGAAAAAATAAAAATGTGATACAAAAAACAGGGGGATAAAATGAAATTTCTGAAAGCTTTAGGGATAGGCGTAGCGACCCAACTTTCCGTAACGATACTGTCAGTAATTCTGTTGCTTGCATTCTGCTCCGTAAGTCCCGGCGGTGCAAGCGTGATATTAAGCGGCGTTGTTGCTTTGGGTGCGTATATAGGTTTTTATTTTAAATTTAAGAAACCAAACGTGGGCAAAGCCTTTTATTGGCTCAGCTTTGCGTTTATACCGCTTGTTATACATACCATTGTTATGGTTTTGGGATATATTTATTGCGAAAAAGATGCGGCAGCGGCTTTGTCCAGCGGCGAAAGATTTCCTGCATTAAATTTCTTGCCTTTTGAGGCTATGCTTCCTGCATTGTTTGTTCTTATAGTGGTGGTATTTATCACGGGCTTTTACGAACTTCTTGACGCAGTTATCAAGGACAGAAATATCCCTGACAGCACATCAGACACACAAAAAGGAGCTGACAAAATTGACGACAGTTTATGATATTTATAGTTTTATAGAGGATTTAGCCCCGTACCGCCTGCAGGAGGGCTATGACAACAGCGGTCTTAACGTGGGAGAAATGTACGCAGAGGTAAGGAGCGTGCTGGTGGCGCTGGATTGCACCGCTGAGGTGGCAAGAGAGGCTTGTCAGCGCGACTTTGACCTTGTTCTCACCCACCACCCTGTTATTTTCAGAGGACTAAAGACCCTCGTGCCGAACGATCCTGCTGTGATACTTGCGGCAGGGGGAAAGAACGCTCTTTCCATGCACACAAATTTCGACTCTGCAGAGGGCGGAATGAATGACGTGCTTTGCAAAATGCTTGGTCTAAAACCCGAGAGCGCTTTGCATGAGGAGCATGGCGTTGGCTGTGGATATGTCTGCGAGTGTGACGGCATGAACGTCCGTGAGCTTGCACAGAGAGCAAAGGACGTTCTCGGCTGTAGGGTAGTCCGTTTCAGCGGCGGCGAGCGTGAGATAAGGCGTGTGGGAGTATGCTCAGGCTCAGGCGGTTCGTTCCTTGCTGACGCCGCAGAAAAAGGCTGTCAGGTGCTTTTGACAGGTGACGTGAAGCATGACGTTTTCATAGACGGCGGAAATATGGGCATTTCTGTTATAGACGCAGGTCATTTCTATACGGAAAATATCTTCTGCGAGTTTATCGCCAACGAGCTGAAAAACAAGTTCAGCGGTCTGAGAGTAGAGATAGCCGTAAGCAACAGGGATATAGTTGAAGTAATATAAAAAGCAGGTAAGTAAAATGGCATTGGACGGAATTTATCTGAGCTTGCTCAGAAAAGAATTTGACCCTCTTATTGACGGCAGGGTGGATAAGATACACCAGCCTTCACGAGAGGAGCTTATAATGACTATCCGCACTAAAGAGGGTGCGCAGAAGCTTATGTTCAGCACAGGTGCAGGCTCGGCAAGGGTTCATATAACAACGGCGGATATAGAGAATCCGAAAACACCGCCTATGTTCTGTATGCTCATGAGAAAGCATCTTGCAGGAGGCAGACTCACTGCCATTAGGCAGGACGGCTTTGAGCGTATACTTTTCTTTGACTTTGAAGCCACCAACGAAATGGGCGACAGGGTGAAGCTCACACTTGCGGCGGAGATAATGGGCAGGCGTTCAAATCTTATCCTCTATCATGAGGACGGCAGGATAATAGACAGCATAAAGCGTGTGGGACAGGAAATGTCATCAGTGAGAATGGTTCTTCCAGGTGCGCAGTATACTTTGCCCCCAAGAGAGCAAAGGCTGAATCTTATGGAATGTACAAAAGAAGAATTTCTTGCAAAGATAGCCGAAAACCCCACGGCGGAGCTTTCAAAGGCAATAATGAAAACGCTTGAGGGCATTTCACCAGTGTTCGCAAGGGAAGCTGTGTTCTTTGCGGCAAGGGGTGCTGAGATAACAGCCGAACAGCTAAGCGGCGACACTGCGGACAGGCTGTGGTTTTATTTCTCGAAAGTCCGTGACAGCATAAATGACGGCACTAACGTCTACACAGTGCTGAAAACAAAAGAGGGCAATCTCAAAGACTTCTGCTTCTGCGATATTGCACAGTATGGTGCGCTCATGGTGACAAAAAGCTTTGAGTCGCCAAGTGTTCTGCTTGATTATTTCTATGCGGAGAGGGACTCCCTTTCAAGAATAAAGCAGAAAGCCAACGACCTTTTCAAGCTTCTTATAAACACCTCCGAGAGAACTCAAAGGCGTGTGCAAAATCAGCGTGAGGAGCTTAAAGAGTGCAAGGACAGGGAAAAATACCGCATTTACGGTGACCTTATCACTTCAAATCTCTATGCGCTCCAAAAGGGCATGGCATATGCCGAGGTGCAGGACTTTTATGACGAGAATTGCCCTACAGTGAAGATACCACTTGACAAAAGGCTTACGCCAACACAGAACGCTCAGAAGTATTATAAGGAGTACAGAAAGCTCGACACCGCAGAGAAAAAGCTCATTGTGCTTATTGCAGAGGGCGAGCAGGAGGTCAAGTATCTGGATTCTGTTTTCGATTCTCTCACGAGGGCGCAGACGGAGGGGGATATAGCCGAGCTTCGTGAGGAGCTTTTTCAGGAGGGCTATGTAAAGCGCTCAAAGTTCAAGGGCAAGCCTCCAAAGGCTCTGCCGCCTATAAGATACCGTTCTTCTGACGGATATGAAATAAGGGTAGGCAGGAACAATAAGCAGAACGACCGCCTCACCTGCAAGGAAGCAGAGAAAACTGACCTTTGGCTCCATGTCAAAGATATCACAGGAAGCCACGTTATCGTCACCTGCGACGGGGAAATGCCACCTGACAGGACAATAGAGGAAGCGGCAATAATCGCCGCCTGCAACTCAAAGGGAAGAAATTCCTCCAGAGTGGACGTTGACTACACTTTCATAAGAAACGTGAAAAAGCCAAACGGCTCAAAGCCGGGCATGGTTATTTTTACAAACAACTACACTATCACTGTCAAGCCTGACACGGAACTGGAGGAGAAACTGAGGGTATAGCCTAAAACTATATCCAACAAAGTTTCAGCCTATGAGTTTATGAAAATGCCACAAAAACGGCGTTGTATCGGACTTATTAGTGGTGTAAAAAGGTTATTGAATAATCCATAGCAATATGGTATAATTATCATGATGTGAATATTAAGAAAGCACAGTTTGAAAAGTTGTTAGCTGAGTAGAGCGTGTCAGGGCGAAAGCCTTGCCGTCAGGGAAGCAGGTCCAAATCCTGCACAACCGCCATTACTGTGTTTGACAGGCTTTTTGTGCGCTGTCATAAGTCAGGTATCTGCTGTGTTTTCGTTGACTATTTCTGTCTTGGGCGATGAAGATGACGGTCTGCTTTATCGCTGTGCAGGCAGTAAAGCGGATAGAATGCTTTTTCGTTTCGGCGGAAAGGCATTTTTTGCTGTGGTCGGGGTGTTCATAAAAAGTGCATTGACGGCGGAACAGTGTGTATCAACGAAAGGACAGAAAAGAATGAAGAAGAAAATTTTGAGAACAGCCAGCTTCGCTCTTGCGACTGCTCTTAGTCTGAGCGTGTGTGTAAGCGCATTTGTTTCAGACGGAACAAACAACAACGTAACAACATCAGTCCTCCCTGACAGTGCGGATAACGCAGTGCTTAACTGGGCAACTAAGGTAGGAAAAAGCTGGAACGATGGTCCGTCGCCTGTGGCTATCGTTGGAGATGATATCGTTTATACATCCGGCGACAAGCTAATGAGAATGAATAAGGAAACGGGCGTTGTGGATTCAGTAGTTGGACAGCGAGCAGGCACAAACAGCTACGCTATCCAGCCTGTTACTTATGCAGACGGCATGATATTCTCAGCCTTTAACGGCGGAATTCAGGCATTTGACGCTGACACCCTCGAGTCGCTGTGGGTATACAAGGACAGCGTTGGCGGACAGTCTGTAAGCCCTATCTACTATAATGACGGCTGTATCTACACAGGCTTCTGCAACTATGGCTCAGGAAAAGACGATCAGTATGTCTGCATAGATGTTAAGGACGAAGATCCTGACACAACAGATGAAGAGAAGTCACCAAAGTGGACATTCACAAACAAAAGCGGTTTCTATTGGGCAGGCGCATATGCAACTGATGATTTTGTCGTTCTCGGCATGGAAAATGCAAAGGCAAACACTACCGACCCTGCAAGAATAGTTACTCTTGACAAGAACTCAGGAAGCGTTATAGATACTGAGTATACAGTAGGCGGAGGAGTAAGAAGCACTATTTCTTACGATAAGGATACAGACGCTTATTATTTCACATCTAACGGCGGATATTTCTATAAGGCAACAATAGACGATGAGGGCAATTTCACAAAGCTTGACAGCATCCCACTTGGCGGTGCAAGCACATCAACTCCTACAGTTCTTAACGGAAGAGCTTATGTTGGCGTAAACGGCTCAGGCTGGGGCAACTATAAGGGCAGTGCTATCGCAGTTATCGACCTTGACAGCTTTGAGATAGCATACAAGGCAGAAACAAAGGGCTATCCACAGACATCAGGTCTTGGCGTTGTGAATGAGAACGGCTATAACTATGTTTACTTCTCAGAGAACGCATCAGCAGGCGCTATCCGCTATGTAAAGGATAAAAAGGGCGTAACAGACGTTCTTGACGCTCAGATAGTAAACGGAAAGAAAACAGCTCCGTCACTTTTCACACCAACGGGTGCTCAGGCACAGTACGCTATAGCTGACCTTGTTGCAGACGAAAACGGCACTATCTACTTCAAGAACGATTCAGGCTACATAATGGCTGTCGGCTCAGAGGTGGAAAAGCTTGTGACCGAGAATGCTAAGACAGTATGCAAAGAGGGCGAAGCTTATGACGCTTCCGACTTGAAGGTTTACGCAGTTCTCAAAAACGGCGTGAAGAAAGACGTTACAGATTATGTGACTATCGACGATACAGCTCTTACAGCAGACGATGATTTCGTTACTGTTACATACAAGTACGGTATGTACAGAGATAAGACAAACGAGGGTGCTGCAAACACAACCGGCGTTGCCGTTTCACCTGTTGAAGCAACTATCGACGTAACAGTTCTTGCAGCAGAGGATTATGACAGCGTAAAGGCTGTTGAGAAGCTTATCAGTGATCTTGGCGAGATAACACTTGACAGCGAGAATGACATCAAGGCAGCAAGAGCCGCTTATGACGCTCTTGGCGACCTTAAGGAATATGTAGGCAATGTTGACACTCTTACGGCCGCAGAGGAAAAGCTTGAAGAACTCAAGACACCAAGCTCTTCATCAGAAGCAGAAAGCTCTGTAAGCTCATCTGACGTATCTTCCGAAAGCACAGTATCTTCTGCAAACTCTGAGGATACATCTTCTGCCACTTCATCAGCCGCAGAGTCAGTAAGCAGTGCTGACACATCAAAGGCGGCTGACAGTTCATCAAAGACAGCAAATAACGCAGGTTCGGCTAACCCTAACACAGGTGCGACAGCAGGCGTTTGCGTAGCAGGTCTTGCACTTCTTATCAGCGGAGCGCTTACAGTTTCAAGAAAGAGAAAGTAAAAAATTAAGACAATTAAGATATAAGTTATTTTGCAGGATACTCGCCCTCTATTTTCAGGGGGCGGGCATTTTCTGTGATATGAAAAGCGAGAATATTATGAAAAAGCATACACAAAAAAACAGGCAAATAATAATGCTGTCAGCAGCGGCGTTTTTTATCGCAGCGGCTTTTTTGTGTATGCGTTTTTATAATATGAGCAGTTATAAGACACCTGAAAATCCGTTTTCAGTACTGTCTGAAAGCCTTGCGGAGGAGGACGGACAGGGCGGAGAAGGCTATGAAACAAGCTCTCAGCCAAAGGACGAAAGTTCAGATATGGACAGCTCACAGGCAGATGACAGTGATAACACTGATAGCAGCGACAGCAATACAGATACAACAGAAAGCTCTCCGCAGGCTGACAAAAGCGACGGAAATTCCCCCACAGTAAATGGCGGGAACACAAATGTTACCATAAATGCCCAAGGTGAAAATAAGTCTGACGAGGTAAAGAAAAAGCCTGACAGCAAGACCGAAACTGTCACAAAGAACACCGACACAGAATATTTCACCACCTCTATAAAAGAGGGCGAGCGTGTAAAAAAGCCCCTTTATGAGTTCACAATAACACATAAAAACAAGGCTCTCACAGTGCAAAAAGTTCAGGTCACTGTGAACGGCAGCGTTGTAAATCAGTTTTCGGGCAGCGTTACCCTTCACGCAGGAAAAAACACTATCCGTGTTGCCTGCACTTATACCGACAAAAGCGGTCAGGTGAAAAGGGCTTATAAGGACTATACAGTTTATTTTGACAAAAAGGAGATAACCTTTGACACCGACCTTGCGGATAAGGATACTGACACAGAAAGCATAACATTTTCAGCCACAGCTTTTTACGGCAGTGATAAAATACCTTTGACGGTTAAAGTCAACGGTGAAAAGCTTTCCGGCAGCGAAACTTATACCGCACAGCTTTCAGAGGGCGAGAATATTATAACTCTCTCTGCGGAAAAGGACGGCTCAAAGGCTGAAAAAAGCTTTAAGATAAAATACACTCCTGCGGAGTTTTCAATCGATACCGATCTTTATGACCGCACTGTAAATGACGTTGAGTTCAGCTTCTATGCGAGAATGAAAGGTCAAAGCGGCAGTGCAAAGCTAAGCGTTATTCTAAACGGCAAAAAGCTTTCGGGCAGAGATAATTATACCTGCACCCTCCAAAGCGGTGATAACCGTATAAGGCTTTATGCAAAAGACGGTGACAAAAAGATAGACAGATATTTCACCGTCACCTATGTACCCATTGCTGACGATACCACAAGACCTGAGATAACGTATATAAACGTCACCAACGGACAGACAGTGAAAGGCTCGGGCTTCACCCTCAGATTTAACGCACAGGACTATCAGGGCGGAAGGATATATGCCGACAAGACCGAGGTCTGGCTCAATGGGCTTTCTGTTGAGTGTATCGCACAGGACAGGAACTCAGCCTATTATCTCCAGCTTTCGGGCGGGGCAAATCTTCTTGAAATAAGGGTGTATGACCCCGAGGGCAGATATGCGGATCATGCCTATACCATAAATTCGGTGAGCGCACAAAAGGGCGAGCAGACAGGTGTTATAACAATGAGCTTTGACGCCGAGACCATAGGGCTTGGACAGCTTGCCGCAGGCTCAGAGGTGGCAATATACGAGGGGGACACAGGCGTTGATGTTATAGAGCGTTTTCTCCAGCAAAACGGCTTCACAGGTGACTTTACAGGCAAGGACGACCAAAGATATCTAAGCCGAATACACAAAAGCGGTGCGTTTTCAGGTGGAGCAGTAAACAGCGAGCTTGCACAGCTTATAAAAAATGACGGCATTGCAGACAGCAACACACAGTATGCCGACAGCCTTGGAGAATTTGACTACACCTACGGCTCAGGCTGGGTGTACACTGTAAACGGCAATATGCCTGCATACGGCATGGGCAAGGTGAACTTCACCGACGGCGACACTGTAAGGCTTGCGTTCACAGTTGCCTACGGAAGAGATATAACAGGTTCACAGGATAGCTATGACAAAACATGGTAGGAGGATATTGTTGAAAACGAGAGGTTTTCTTGGCAGATTAGTGGCGGTGTTTGCAGGGGCAGTAATGCTTCTGACAAATGTTCCTGCGGTGAATGCAGATAACGCAGATAAAAGGGACAGGATAACTGAAAGCGCAGAAAAGGTCTGTCAGTGGCAGCGTGACAAAATGGGTATTTCTCAGGACGAGAGCATTTTTTCGGGGGATTTTCTGCAAAACGCAGGCATAGGAAGCTCCGATTGGCTTGCCATAGGCATTTCACGCTTTGGTTTTGAGGAGGACTATGAGGCTTATCTCACTGCGCTTTCTCAGCGTGTGAAAGCTCTTTCAGATACCGACAACGCTACCGAGTGGCAGAGGTGCGCTATAACAGCCTCCGCAATGGGAGGCGATCCTGCCGACCTTGGGGGCATAGACCTTGTAAAAGGCGGTGTTTACGGCAGAGATGAAAATAATTCCGTAGGCAAACAGGGCCTTAACGGCTGGATATTTGCACTTTTGACCCTTGATACAATGGGCTACAAGACCTCAGAGGGTGCAGAGTTTGACAGAGAGCGTATACTTGACGAGATAGTTTCTTCGCAGAATACCGATGGTGGCTTTTCGCTGTCAAAAGGTGAAAGCGATATCGACATCACCGCAATGGCTTTGCAGGCGATCGCCCCATATTTCAACGATTTTTCCCGTGACGATGTTAGAAAAAGCGTTGACAAAGCGGTGGAGTATCTAAGCGGCAAGCAGGACAGCTCAGGTACGTTCGGAAGCGCAGAAGCTGATTCGCAGGTAGTAATAGCACTTTGCTCGCTTGGTATCGACCCCGAAGCTGACAGCCGTTTTGTGAAAAGTTCCGACCTTTTGACCGCCCTGCTTTCCTATCAGAACAGCGACGGTGGATTTTCACATGAAAAGGGCGGTGATTCTGACGAGCTTGCCACAGGACAGGCGCTTTGCGCACTTGCGGCACAAAAGCGTTTTGAACTTACGATGCGACGTATTTACGATATGAGAGAGGAGCTTTCAGTTCTACAGCGTGAAAAGCTTGACGGCATAAACGGCAGGCTTTCGGATATCTCAGACGAGGAGAGCGCAGAAAAAGCCTTGAAGCTTTTCAATGACCTTGATTGTGACGAACGCACATATGTGAGATACGGTGCAGAGCTTGAAAATGCGGCAGAAAAATATGGTCAGACCTTGAGCGACAGGGCTTTCACAGAGGAGCTTGCACAGACAGACCATGGGAACGGCTGTATATACAGTATCGAGAAAACGGAAATATATAAGGGCAAGAAAGGCTTTACAAAAAGCGACAGGAACAAGCTTGAAGTCCTGAGAAAAAACGGCGTTACTTCGGGGGACTGCACTGCTACGGCTGTGCTTTTAGCCCATGCAAAGGCTGACGAGAGCCTTTCCGATAGGGATAAGATAATATCAGAGCTTGAAGAAATGAACGCCAAAGCGAACGAGCTTTACAGTGAGATATCAGACCTTAACAGTATCATAAGCCGTGAGCTTTATCCTGTTGATAGTGTTGGAAAAGACAAAAAGGAGCTTTTGGAAAAGACCGCAGAGAGGATAAAAAAGCTTCCTGAAAGCGAGCGGAAAAAGGTCACTTCTGCCGACGAGATAATAAAAGAGGCGGAGGATAAAAACGTGACAGTGTATGTGATATCTGCGGCAGCGGTGCTGTGCGCATTGGGAGTTTTCAAAGTGGTAAGAAAGAAGGGTAAAAAATGCGTGAGATAACAGATGAAGTGAAAAAGGTCATAATCGGCAAGGACGAAGTGGTGGATATGGTGTTCGCCGCAATTTTGGCGCAGGGTCATGTGCTTATGGAGGACGTTCCTGGCGTGGGAAAAACTACTCTTGCGGTGGCGTTTTCAAAGGCTTTGGGGCTTGAAACAAAGAGGATACAGTTCACCCCTGATACTGTGGCTTCCGACATCACAGGCTATACGGCTTTTGACAGACAGGCGCAGGGCTTTGCTTTTCACAGCGGTGCGGCAATGACGAATATACTTCTTGCAGACGAAATAAACAGAACCTCAGGCAAGACGCAATCTGCTCTTTTGGAGGTCATGGAGGAGCGGGCCTGCACAGTTGACGGAAGAACATATCCTCTGCCTGAGCCTTTTGCAGTGATAGCAACACAAAACCCTACAGGCACAGTTGGCACGGCGGCACTGCCTGTTTCACAGCTTGACAGATTTATGATAAAGCTTTCAATGGGCTATCCTGACAAGGCGGCAATGCGAAGCATAATGTCAGACCGAAGCAGTTCAGACCCACTGGTAGATGTGAAAGCCGTCTGCACAGCTGAAAAGCTTATAGAAATGCAGAAAAAGGCAAAGGCTGTTTTTGTTGACGACAGCGTTTATGACTACATCTCAGACCTTTGCGACGCCACAAGGCATAATGAAAATATTTCTCTGGGCGTATCCCCAAGAGGTGCTTTGGCACTTTGCAGGATAGCAAAGGCGTGGGCGTGCTATAAGGGCAGAGAATATGTCGTTCCCCAGGACGTAAGAGATTTTTTTGCCCATGTTTGCAGCCACAGGATATCACTTTCTGCAAAGGGCAGGCTCTCAGGACTTGCGGCAGAAAGTGTGCTTGACGAGATACTTAAAAGCGTAAAATGCCCTGAGAATGAGGAAAAACGCAGATGAAGAGGCTATGCTTCTGCCTTTGCACAGCTTTGGGCATACTGCTTTTTGTGCTGAAAAAACCCATTGGCATATCGGTGCTTGGTTTGTGCGCAGTGCTTTTTGTATTGTCAGTATGTGTAAATATATTCTCAAAGAAAAAGCTGTCAGCAACACTGGTAAGCCACGGCACAGGCTTGAAAAATAAGGACATGAGCCTTAAATTTATCTTCACAGGAACTTGCGGCGAATACAGCGGTAAACTGCGGCTTAGAAATATGCTCACAGGACAGTGCGAGGACATAAAGGTGCATTTTATCATCAGCAGAGAGTCTGCTCAGGTGGATATCACTGTAAAAAGCGACACCTGCGGAAAGATAAAAGCAGAGTTTCTGACACTAAGAGCCTTTGACTTTACAGGGCTAACATGGAAAAAGGCGCAGTGCGAAATAAAGGGCAGTGTGAACATAATGCCTGATGCCGCAGAGATAGATGAGAGCGAGGAAGCAAAACTCAAAGAAGCCCTTGAAAGCGACTTTTTCAGCAATGAAAACGAGGGCTTCGACCACAGTGAGCCTATCGGGATAAGAGAATATCGTCAGGGGGACAGCTATAAATCGGTGCATTGGAAGCTGTCTTTCAGACTTGGTGATATTTACGTCCGTGAATATGGCGAGCCTGTTACTGACAGCCTTTGTATCTACGTTGAAACAGGCGGAAATGTCCCCGCAGCGGATTATGACCGCATTGCCGCAAAGGCACTGAGCCTTTCAATGTATCTTTCAGACGGCGGTATAGGGCATTACATGGCATTTTACAGCTTTTCTCAGCAGAGAAAGGTTTTCGAGCATATCGACAGCGCAGACAGCTTCACTGTCGCTCTGGACAGCCTGCTTTCTTCACAGCCTGAGCAGGGAAAAGAGCGACTGACGGAATTTTCAGAGCTGTTTGAAAGAAGCGGCATAAGCCGTGTTATCGAGATATAATAGTAAAAGAGGTGACAATTTTGACAGCAAGTGTTTGCTATGTGGAAAAGCACTTTTCAAAGGGTGTTTATATCATGCAGAGCCTTTTTGGTGCAGTGACAATGCTCCTGCTGTCATTGTCGCTTGGTATGGGCTGGCGAGCCTTTGTCCTGGTAGGTGTGTGCATATTGACAGCCCTTGCAGGGGTATCAAAAAAGACTTTGCCTATACCATTTTTCGCCGCACTATTGTCGGCGGTGATATTCCACCAGAAGTTTCTAACAAGCCTTGCAGGGCTTTTGAACTGCGTCTTGACCGCCCACGGTAAAAGCGCAGGAGTAGTGGAAATGCTTGTGGAAAAAAGCTCAGACCCTTGGTTTGCTCTTTGCGTGGGTGCGGTGATAGTTTCCACAGTGCAGAGCATTTTCAGCCGTCTTGACAGCAGAGTTTTTACAGTGGCAATGCTTGCGCTGCTTTTGTGCGCAGGTATCTTTATTGATATCCCTCTGTACTATGCCACTGCAGAAGTTACGTTAGGTATCCTTGCATTGACGTTTTCCGGCAGTATAAAAGGCGATTTGAAGCCCTTTGTGCTTATACTTACAGCATTTTGCGCAGTGCTTATAGCCTGCCTGACAGGGCTTTTTGATAAGCTTTCCAACTTTGCCTTTGCCGATCGCTTTAATACGAAAAGTGAGTATGAGATCATAATGGAGCACCCACAGCCATTGTATCTTCTGGAGAGCCGTTTTGAGAAAGAAACTAACGGCGTGTGGGGGGAGCTTAGCGGTGAGGAGAAATATGCCTACTCAGACGAGTTTTATTGGCTTGATAAGCTTGATCTCTCACCGGCTTTTCAGACCGCTTTGCTTGACAATGCCCTTGATATATCCGACAGCGGCAACGTTACAGTAAACATCAAAAATGGCGGAAAGCCCCTTTATACCTACGGCATGACCGCCGCGGAGAACGCTTTTTCCGACCCTAAGATAATAGGCGGAAGCTTTGAGAACACCAAAAGCTATTACAGGCTTGCGGTGTCGGAAGGCTATCTCACAAAGCCTTTTGGCACATTTGATACCCTGCGCACTTCTGAGCCTACGGATTATCTTGCCGCAGAAAAGGGTTATCGTGACTATGTTTATTCCACCTGCCTTGACATATCAGCCGAGGACAAACAGCTTGCCGCAAACCATTTTGATCTGCAAGGTTCCCAGGGTAAACTGCGGTCTGATATGCTAAGCTTTTTTGTGTCAGACACAGTGCTTGACAGGTCAAAGACCTATGGGGGCGAAAGCTCTTTTGCAGATATGCTTGAGGTAACTTGCCGTGGGGGCGAGGAGGATTTTGCTGCCGCCGCTGTGAAGATCTTCCGTGCAAAGGGCGTTCCTGCCAGGCTTTGCAGAGGATATTTTATCACATCAGATATGACCAAAGACCTTACAGATAACTCAGCCCTGACCGTCACTTCAAAACAGCTTCACTATTGGGCGGAGTATTACAAAGATGGCATAGGCTGGCAGCCTTTCGAGGTCTGCCCCGATTATGTTGGCATGATAAAAACTGACGACAGCTCTGTAAAAGCAAAGCCCACCAACCAAGGCGGCGAAGCCCTTGCTCCCGAGGACGAGGACAAACCAAGGGAAGAGATCTTTGAGGAGAACAAGACTAAACCTGCGGAGAAAAGCTATGCGGTATATATCGTTATAGGTGCGGTAATACTTATACTCTGCCTTATTGTGGCAATAATAGCTTTGGTAAGAAAAAGAAGGTTTGCCGCTCTGCCTGACAGCAAAAAGGTGGAGAAGCTGTTCTTTGCAGGCAGAAAAAAGCTTTGCGGCAGGGATTTCTCAGACCATACGCCAAGAGAGCTTTCCGAGAGCATAAAAAAGACCTTTGGCGCTGATATGGCGGAAAGCTTCGCAGAGTGCGAGAAAATATACGAAAAGGCGAGATTTTCAAGGCTCGAGATTTCCCCACAGGAAATGCATATAGTGAAAAACTTTGCAGTTTCGGCAAAGAAAGCCAAAAAGCTCAAAGGTCAGGAGGGAGCAGAAAAGTGAAAAAGGATATCGCTCTGCTCATAGTCATAATTTTAGCAGCGGCAGCGGTCATAAAGGGAGTTGATATCCAGTCTGTTGACGAGTATTACAGCCTGCACAGCGACGATACCGCAAATGCCGCTCACACTGTCACTCTGACAGTGGATTGCTCTGATATTTTGGATAATTACGATATGCTTGACAAAAATCTCCGTGACGAGTGCTATGTTCCCTCAGACGGCATTGTTATGCCTGCGGAAAAATATGTCCTCCGTGAGGGCGACACCGCATTTGACCTGCTTGAAAAAGCTACAAGGTGCGGGAAGATACCCCTTGATTATCAAGGCTCAGAGGATAACATTTACAACACGGTGTATGTTCGTGGCATAAACAATATCTACGAGTTCTCTTGCGGTCCGTCCTCGGGTTGGACCTATACGGTAAATGGTGAAAGCCCCGATAAGGGCTGTTCACAGTATGTGCTCAACGACGGTGACAGCGTGGAGTTTTACTACGTTTGCGACTACACAAAGGAGGCGGTGAAATGAGGTTGTCAGCTTTTCACCCTTTGACCGCCCTTGTGTATTTTGCGGCTGTGCTTGCGGTGACAATGTTCTGCTTTTCACCAGCCGTTGGTATATGCTCGGCAGTGGGAGCGTTCCTGTTCTGTGCCATAACTCAAAGCTGTAGACAGACCGCATCAGACCTTGCTTTCTACATTTTTCTTACCGCCGTTTTGACTGTCACAAATCCACTTTTTTCACATAAGGGCGTAACGCCGCTGTTTTTCGTAAACGGCAAGGCTTACACAAAGGAAGCCCTTTTTTATGGCTTGACCGCCGGTTTATCCCTCACCGCCGTGATAATGTGGTGCAAAGCTCTTGGAAAGGTGCTTACAAGGGAAAAGCTCCTATACATTTTCGGCCGAAAAACGCCAAAAGCTGCCCTTGTGATAACAATGACAATGGGCTTTATCCCAAAGCTCAAAAGGCTTCACAGACAGCTTTTGGACGCTTTGAACTGCTCAGGAGCGAACACCTCCGACAGCCGTTTTGACCGCCTGAAAAAAGACTGCACAGTGTTCACAGCCCTTTGTGCAGGCACGCTTGAAAGGGGAGCGGACACAGCCGCTTCAATGAAAGCCCGTGGTTATGGTATCCGGAAACGAAGCTTTGCACACTCGTTCAAGTTCAGAGCATGTGACGGCATTTTTGTGGCGGTTTTTGCAGTTATCTTTGCATTGGTGCTGATATTTTCCGCAAGGGGCGAGCTGTCCGCCGCTTTTTACCCTGTGATAAAGCTTGAAAACAGCGTTTTTCCTGTGGGAATGTTCGCATTACTATGCGTTTTCCCGTTTATTCTTGAAGTAAAGGAGAGCATAAAATGGAAATATTGTCTTGCGAAAATGTAGCTTTCAAATATAAAGAAAGCACGGACTATGCCATTTCTGACTGCACTTTTTCAGTGAAAAAAGGCGAAAAAATAATGCTCTGCGGTGCTTCGGGAAGCGGAAAATCTACTTTGCTCAGGCTTCTGAAAAGAGAGCTTTCCCCAAGGGGCGAGCTTTCTGGAAACATCACCCTTATGGGCAAGGACAGAAGCGAGCTTTCTGATAGAGAAAGTGCCGAAAAGATAGGCTTTGTAATGCAAAGCCCTGACAGCCAGACGGTGTGCGACAAAGTATCGGCTGAGCTTGCTTTCGGGCTTGAAAGTTTTGGTGTGAAAAGAGGTGAGATACAAAGCCGTGTTGGTGAAATGGCGGCTTTTTTCGGTATCGAGCCGCTTTATGACAGGGATATCTCCACACTTTCGGGCGGTCAGAAACAGCTCGTCGCTCTGTGTTCCGTCATGGCCACAGACCCTGATATCCTGCTTCTTGATGAGCCTACCGCACAGCTTGACCCTGTTGCCGCAAGGGAGCTTCTTGGCATTTTAGACCGCCTTAACAAAGAAATGGGCGTGACTATCATCATTGCCGAGCATGACCCCGAGGAGCTTTTTGACTCCTGCGACAAAATTTTGTATCTTGCAAAGGGTAAAACCGAGTTTTTCGGTACGCCTGCCTTGACTGCAAAATATTTTGTGGAGAACGCTCTGGAGGGCTTTCTTCCCGAAACCGCCAAGGCTTTCGCAGGGCTTTGCGATGACCTGCCCCTCAATGTAAGACAAGGCAGGGCGAAGCTTGAAAAGCTTGGCGTGATGGATATTCCCAAGCAGGTTGTCAATGCCGCTGATAGTGCTGAGCCTTATGCCCTGCAGTGCAAAAATCTGTGGCAGAGATATGAAAAAAACTCCCCCGATATCCTCAAAGGCTGTGATCTTGGTATCAGAAAAGGGGAGTGTTATGGGCTTTTAGGCTCAAACGGCGGCGGAAAATCAACGCTCCTGCGTGTTATCTGTGGGCTTTGCAAGCCTTATATGGGCGCTGTATCCCTTTTCGGGAAAAAGCAGAAAGCCTATAAAAACGGCTCGCTTTTTCGTGAAATGCTTGCATTTTTGCCTCAAGAGCCTGTGACAATGTTTGTAAAAGAAAGCGTCCGTGAGGATCTTTTGCAAAGCGGTGAAAAATCCGCAGTAGAAAATGTTTCACAGCGCATGGGCATAGAACATCTTCTTGACCGCCACCCTTGGGATCTCAGCGGCGGTGAGATACAGAAATGTGCTTTTGGAAAAATTCTTCTTGCCGACCCGAAAATAATAGTCCTGGACGAGTGTACAAAGGGCATGGACAGCTTCGCCAAAAAGGCTCTTGGTGATATTCTTTTGGGCCTAAAAAACGAGGGCAGGACGATACTTCTCGTGACCCATGACCTTGAATTTGCCGCACAATACTGCGACAGGTGCGGACTTCTTTTTGACGGGAAGATAGTCGCCGAGGATAATGCCGTGGAGTTTTTCTCTCACAATCGTTTTTACACCACCGCCGCCGCAAGGCTCACAAGGGGCTTTTTCAGTGGTGCAGTGACGTCAACAGCCGTAAGAGAACGGCTCGCAATGGTGAAAAGAGGTCAAAATGAGCAGTAAAAAACTTGTGTCAGGGCTTATCTATCTTCTTGTCATACCCCTTGTGTGCTTTGGCGGCATAATGTTTTTCAGAGAACGCTTCTATTCTTTCGTCACCGCCGCACTTGCCATTCTTACCGTGGCAGGCTATTTTCTCCACTTTGAGAAAAAGCATTCCGACAGTACACAGCTTGTGATAATAGCCGCCATGACCGCATTGTCCGTTTTCGGCAGGATAGTTTTCAGCTTTCTGCCCGGCTTTAAGCCCTGCACCGCTATAGTCATTATCACCGCCCTTTATATGGGAAGAGAATCGGGCTTTATGACAGGCGCAATGACTGCCCTTATCTCAAACTTCTATTTCGGACAGGGTGCGTGGACGCCTTTTCAAATGCTGGTTTGGGGTCTGACCGGATATTTTGCAGGAATGTTGGCTGATAAGCTTATAAAAAGCAAGCCGCTTCTTGTGACCTACGGCATAATTTCAGGAGCGGCATTTTCACTTATCATGGACTTGTGGAGCTGTCTGTGGGCTGATAACGCCTTTATTCTCAGCAGATACCTTGCCCTTGTTGGCTCGTCAGCCTTTTTTACCCTTATATACGCAGTTTCAAACGTGTTCTTCCTGCTGGTTTTATCAAAACCTTTTGGCAGGATATTTAAAAGGCTGGATAAAAAATATGGATTAAAAAATTAGACCGACAAAGCTCTGCCCTGTCGGTCTTTTGCTATCTCTGCGGGGCGTTCACTGTTACGTCAGGAGATTTTTTGCCCATAAAAAGCTTTGGTATTATACCTGCCCCAACAGGCACGATAGCCGCCGCTGACGCCGCCACAAAAAACTCTCCAAGGCTCGGAACGGCTGTGAAAAATACCTTTTGCAAAACAGGGAGCCATATGCCTGCAAACAGCGCTGCCGCTGATATGAATACAGAGAAAAGCAGGAATGGGTTTGAAAGATAAGGCACTGTGAAAAGGGTCTTATCTTCCGATTTACATTCAAACACATGGATAAGCTGACTAAGTACAAGTGTTATAAGCGCACCTGTCCTTGCAGTGCCGAGAGAATGGGTGTTAGTGAGCAGAACAGTGAAGCTTGCAAGGGTGCAGATACCGATAAGAAGTCCTCTTATGACGATACGCCACATAAGACCGCCGCTGAAAAAGCTGTCGTCCTCTTTTCTTGGTGGTTTTTTCATTACCGAGCTTTCCGCAGGCTCAAGCCCCAGCGCAATTGCAGGAAGGCTGTCGGTAACAAGATTTACAAGAAGTATCTGCGCAGGCAGCAGTACCATTGGAAGCCCCATTAAAATTCCACCGAGCATTGTTATGACCTCGCCTATGTTGCAGGAAATAAGGTAGCGCACGAATTTTCTTATGTTCTGATATATGGTCCTGCCCTCCTCAACGGAGTTCACAAGGGTGGCAAAATTATCGTCAAGAAGTATCACGTCAGCCGCCTGCTTTGTGACCTCTGTACCTGATATTCCCATTGATACACCTATGTCGGCTTCTTTTATAGCAGGTGCGTCGTTTACCCCGTCGCCTGTCATTGCACAAACGTGCCCACGGCTTTTGAATGCCTTTACTATCCTGAGCTTGTGTTCAGGAGTGACCCTTGCGAACACACGGCAGTTTTCTATTACCTCGTCAAGCTGTTTGTCGTCCATTCTGTCAAGCTCGTCGCCTGTCAAAGCGATAGCGCCTGCTTTCATTATCCCAGCCTCTTTTGCAATAGCCTGTGCAGTGAGCTTGTGGTCGCCTGTTATCATAACTGTCTTTATGCCTGCACGCTGACATTCCGCCACCGCCTTTGCGGCTTCAGCCCTGAGAGGGTCTTTCATTGCCATTAGTCCAAGAAAAGCCCATTCCCCGTCCACCTGCTGTGAAAATGCTATCACACGCAGACCTTTTGAAGCGTATTCGTTACACTTGTCAAAAGCCTGTTTTCTCATTGCTCCGCCAAATGTCAAAAGCTCGCCGCTGTCAGAAAAAACGTGGCTGCATTCTTTTATGATAACGTCAAAAGCGCCTTTCCTGAATGCCGTTGTAACCCCCTTTTCGTCAGCACATATTACCGTCATGGAGCGTGTTTCACTTTCAAATGGCAGCTCGTCAGTTCGTCTGTAACCAAGGGAGCTGACGTTTATACCTGAGTTTGCGCAGGCTATGAGTATAGCTGTTTCTGTAGGGTCGCCCTCTGCACAAAGCTCGCCTTGTCTGCCGCCTCTGTCACGCTTTCTTGTCTTCTCAGGCGGGCAGAGCCTTGCATTGTTGCAGGCTGCACCGCACAAAAGTATCCTGCTAAGGTCAGGGCTTTCCCATGCTTTGAGGGCTTTGTCATCAAAGCTTGCTCCCTCTTTTGTTACGCCGTAAGCACGGCTTTTCTCGGTGCAGGTGAAAATATCAGTAACTGTCATTTTGTTCATTGTCACAGTGCCTGTCTTGTCAGTGCAAATTACTGTCGCACAGCCGAGCGTTTCCACTGAATGAAGCCTGTGTACAAGTGCTTGACGCTTTAGCATTTTTCTGACCGCAAGGGCAAGCGCTATAGTCACAGTGGCAGGCAAGCCCTCAGGTATTGCGGCAATGGCTATGGTTATTCCTGTCATTGCCATGTTGAGAACAGGCTCACCCCTTAGTACGCCTGCAATAAAGACTACCACGCACACTGCAAGGCAGATGATAGCAAGAGTTCTGCCAAGCTCTCCGAGTTTCTTTTGCAATGGAGTTTCAGGCTCTTTTATCTCATCAAGCATGGTTGAGACCCTGCCCATTTGGCTTCGCTCACCTGTTGCCACCGCCGTGACCTCCCCAACGCCCTTTGTGACAACCGTTCCCATGTAGACCATGTAGTCTTTGTTCAGTGCGGTAAAATCTATCTCAGATGTACGGCATTTCTTTACCGCAGGCACAGCTTCGCCAGTGAGTGCAGATTCGTCGCATGATAACGCCCTTGATGAGTTTATGTAGCCGTCGCAAGGCACTCTGTCACCTGCTTCGAGAGTAAAAACATCTCCTGCCACGACCTCCGATGCAGGAATTTTCACAAGCCTGCCGTCACGATATACCATGGCGGTGGGAGCGGTCATGTTTTCAAGCTTTTCCAGAGTTTTTTCACAGCGGTATTCCTGAATAAATCCCAGCGCAGCGTTAATGATAACTATAAGCACGATAGGCACAGCGTCAGCATATTGCCCAAGTGCTACGGATATCACCACCGACACAAGAAGTATCATCACCATAACGTCATGAAACTGTCCTGCAAAAATTTTCGCCGCAGAGGTCTTTTTCTTTTTGGCAAGGCGGTTTTCCCCGTCCGTACTGAGCCGCTTTTCGGCTTCCGCAGTTGTTAGCCCCTTTCTTGTGGTCTGGTTTTCCGTAAGCTTCTTTTCAAGTATATCCAGCACAATGTATCTTCCTTTCCGATTTTTTGGCATAGCCTTGATAACATTGTGCGAAACGTTTTGACTGCACAAGATTTTTCAGTGCTTTTGCCTTTGCTTACATCATATGCGGACAAGTCCCAAAAAAGAACCTTGCGTTGTTGCCTGAAAAATCATATTGACTTTTTTAAGAAAATATGTATAATAGTATATAAGCCATAAAAATAAATATTGGCGAAAAAAATAAAGGAGGCAAATTCATGAACGATTATAATAATTTTTCTGAAAGCTATTCAAATCCACGAGTTAAAAAGCTGCGCTCTTTTGCACAGTCCACTTACGGCATGGAGGCGGCAAGCTATAAGGGCATTGCAATGAAGACCTTGTATTTTGTTGCAGTTTTCGCCGCAGGCATGGGAGCATATTTTTACATTCACAACTTCTTCGGCGGCGGTGCGCAGGCTTTTTCCACTGAGTATACCATCTTTGTCGGCGCTCTTATCGCAACAGCAATAGCAGGACTTGTGGCTTCATTCGCTCCGAAAACAACGGCGGTAACAGGCTCTATCTATTCCGCAGGCATGGGATATGCCCTCACCTTTATGTCAATGATCTACGCAATGCAGTGGAAAGGCATAATAGTTGAAGCCGTTACACTGACGCTTCTCACAGTTGCAGTGCTTGCAGTTATCTATTCAAAGGGCGTTCGTGTGGGAAGCAGAATGAAAACTGCTCTTATCACCTGCCTTTGGGTCTCTATCATAGGCGGATTGCTTTTCATGCTTCTTGCATGGCTCGCACCTCATTCAGCGATCTACACTTCAATCGTTGCAATAAACAACGGCCCTGTCGGCATACTTTTCGCTGTTATCGGCGTTCTTATCGCCGCAGCGCTTCTTATGTGCGATTTTGAAACTATCCAGATGACAGTTGAACAGGGACTCCCTGCTCAGTATGAATGGTATGCAAGCTATGGTCTTATCGTAGGCGTTATTTATCTTTATCTTAAAATACTGAATCTCCTTGCAAAGATAGCAAACAACAGAAAGTAATTTATTGACTTAGCACTTTTATCCCTCGTCATACGGCGGGGGATATTTTTATATGCACAGCAAAAGAGGACTCCCTCATTGTCGGAAGTCCTCTTTTATGTTGGTATATTTAATTAATTGGTTGGCTTCTTATTAGATATCCCATTTCCAATCTCTGATCTCAGGCATATCAAGACCATACTCAGCAATATACTGCTTGTGTTCAACAAGCTTGTCCTGCATGAGCTGGTGGAGATAAGCGCCTGTGTTTCCGAGCTGTGGAAGTCTCTTGATAACCTCCATAACAAGGTGGAAACGGTCTATCTCGTTCTGAACTCTCATGTCGAATGGAGTTGTGATCGTACCCTCCTCGTTGTAGCCGCATACATAAAGGTTGCGGTTGTGACGATGATAGAGAAGCTCGTGGATAAGTGTAGGATAGCCGTGAAATGCAAATACGATAGGCTTGTCCTTTGTGAACAGTGCGTCAAAGTCAGCGTCGGAAAGTCCGTGTGGGTGCTTTGACTGTGGCTGAAGCTTGAACAGGTCAACAACGTTGATAAATCTTATCTTTACCTGTGGAAGATTCTTTCTCAGGATAGTTACTGCCGCAAGTGCTTCAAGTGTAGGTGTGTCGCCGCAGCAAGCCAGAACAACGTCAGGCTCCTGACCCTGATCGTTTGAAGCCCATTCCCAGATACCGATACCCTGTGTGCAGTGCTTAACAGCCTGCTCCATTGTGAGCCACTGCTGTCTTGGGTGCTTTGATGTTACCATTACGTTTACATAGTTCTTTGAACGTATGCAGTGGTCAAAGCATGACAGCAGACAGTTTGTGTCCGGTGGGAGATACATTCTTACAACGTCTGCTTTCTTGTTTGCAACGTGATCGAGGAAGCCCGGATCCTGATGTGTAAATCCGTTGTGATCCTGCTGCCATACGTTGGAAGAAAGTATGTAGTTAAGTGAAGCTATCTTCTGTCTCCATGGGAGCTGTGAAGTAACTTTGAGCCACTTAGCGTGCTGTGAGAACATTGAGTCAACTATTCTGATGAAAGCCTCATAGCTTGCGAAGAAACCGTGACGTCCGGTGAGCAGATAGCCCTCCAGCCAGCCCTCGCACATATGCTCAGATAGCATAGAGTCCATAACACGACCGTCAGCGGCAAGGAACTCATCGTTGTCGAGCTTGTCAGCGTTCCAATCTCTGTTTGTTGCCTCAAAGACCTTGCCTAGTCTGTTTGACATTGTCTCGTCAGGTCCGAAGATACGGAAGTTTCTGCTTTCTTCATTAAGCTTGAATATATCTCTTACAAATCCGCCAAGCTCTATCATATCCTGTGCTTCAACAGCACCAGGAGCAGGCACGTCGATACCGTATTTCCTGAAATCAGGAAGTCTGAGATCTCTCAGAAGAAGTCCGCCGTTGGCATGTGGGTTAGCTCCCATTCTTCTGTCGCCTGTAGGAGCAAGCTCCTCAAGTTCAGGGATAAGTCTGCCCTCTTCTGTGAAAAGCTTCTCGGGGTGATAGCTCTTGAGCCAATCCTCAAGCATTTTCAAATGCTCAGGAGCTTCCATTGTCATTGGTACCTGATGCGCTCTGAATGTACCCTCTATCTGCTTGCCGTCTACAACCTTCGGACCTGTCCAGCCCTTTGGTGAACGGAATATTATCATAGGCCACTTTGGTCTTTCAGTAACGCCGTTTTCTCTTGCTTTCTTCTGGATAGCCTTTATTTCCTCGATAACAGTGTCAAGAGTTTCAGCCATGAGCCTGTGCATCGTCATAGGATCGTCGCCCTCGACAAAGTATGGCTTCCAGCCGCAACCCTCAAAGAAACTCTTTATCTCTTCATGAGAAATTCTTGAAAATACAGTTGGGTTTGATATTTTGTAGCCGTTAAGGTGAAGTATAGGAAGTACAGCACCGTCAGTCTTAGGATTCAGGAACTTGTTTGAGTGCCATGCTGTTGCAAGAGGGCCGGTTTCCGCCTCACCGTCGCCAACAACGCAAGTTGTGATAAGGTCAGGGTTGTCGAATACAGCGCCGAATGAGTGTGCAAGTGAATAACCAAGCTCGCCGCCCTCGTTTATAGAACCGGGTGTCTCAGGTGCAACGTGTGATGAGATTCCTCCTGGGAAAGAGAACTGCTTGAACAGCTTCTGCATACCCTCAACATCTCTTGAAATGTTAGGATATACCTCAGAATAAGAGCCTTCAAGATAGGTGTTTGCTACCATGAAGTTTCCTCCGTGACCAGGACCTGAAATATAGATCATGTCAAGGTCATATTTCTTGATGACTCTGTTAAGGTGAACATAGATAAAGTTCTGACCAGGTACAGTACCCCAGTGACCGACTATCTTTTTCTTGACGTGATCCATTGTGAGCGGCTCACGGAGAAGCGGATTGTCAAGCAGATAGAGCTGACCTGCCGAAAGATAGTTGGCAGCCTCCCAATACCTGTTCATTTTCTCCAAAAGCTCAGGAGAAATGTTCATTGTGTCTGACATTGCAATACCTCCATATATTTTGTCATAGTTCAAAAAACGGTAAACGTTTTCACACAATAAAATTATATCACAGCCTATAATTTTTTTCAAGGCAAGAATATGAAACTAGCCGAAAATTTTATACTCCATTTATGATATTTCATATGCTATATAAAAACAGTGATAATAAAGACCTCTCCGCATATAGCAGAAAGGTCTGAGCTTGTCAAATATCCAAAATTTATAGCGGGCGACCTCAGGTCACCCCTCTGCACAAAACTTTAAATAAGCTGACAAATAAGTATTACGCAGAAGCTTGCAAGGCAGGCAAACGCCGCAACTATGATAAGGCTTTTTTCCTTGAATGCAAGCACGCAGGCTGTTATAAGTCCTGCTATGGAAGCCGCAAGGTTTCCCGTTGAGAATAGTATTGACGGGAAAGTCATTGCTCCAAGCACAGCGTATGGCACATAGTAAAGAAAGCTTTGCACAAATCTGTTTGTTATCTTGCCCTTGAAAATTACCAACGGCAGGGCACGAATAAGATAGGTCACTCCTGCCATAATGAAAAGATAAATGAAGAAATCTCTTATACTCAGCATTGACCGTCCTCCTCATTTTTCACAGGCATGAGAGCCGCCATTATCCCTGCGGAAAGAACGGTGCAGATTATTATGGAAAATCCTCCTGATACCTTATTAAGAATAGGCAGCCACTTGAAACAACAGCTAAGAAGAGCCGCAAATATCGCCGCCATTGCAATGCCCTTGTTTTTCTTTGCAGGCGGTATTATTATTGCAAGGAACATTCCGTATATTGCAATACTAAGTGCGCTTATGACTATCTCAGGGAGTATCTTTCCCGCCGCTGCACCTATAAGAGTCCCCAGCGACCAGCCTGCTACAGGTAAAGCGATAAGCCCATACATATACTGCCTTGAAACTTCACCTATATTTCCCATTGCCATGACAAATATCTCGTCTGTCACTCCGAAGCCTACCAGCCAGCGGTGTATTCCCGACAGTGACTTGTCAGCTTTCTGTGAAAGAGATATTGACATAAGTGCATATCTCAGATTGATGATAAACTGGGCACAAGCCATTTCTATCCAGAAACCGCCCCCCGACAGCATAATGTCAAGTCCTGCGAACTGACCTGCCGAGGTCACGTTGCAAATAGAGATCAGCACAGTTTCCCACCAGCTCAGACCGCCTTTTACGCCTTGAAGTCCGAATGTAAAAGATACCGAAAGATACCCCAAAGCAATAGGTATGCCGTCTTTAAGACCTTTTTTGAAACCACTCATAAATCATTCCGCCGAAGCGGAGTTCCCCCTCAAATCAAAAATTATCTATCCTGCACTGACATGACGCCATTGTAACAAGTGCCGCCTTGTGGCTTTTTTCCGTTACTCCTGCACAGGCGTTTGCGTCAACTATGACCTCACATTCAGGACAAAAAGCCTTTATGAGCAGGGCATTCGATACCACGCAAATGTCTGTGCAAAGTCCGCAAAGCTCTATCTCGTCCCCTGCCTTTGTTATTTCAGCAAGGTGCTGTGCAAGCTCAGCCGAGCCGAATGTGCTTTTTTCATAGACCTCTGCGCTTCCACCGATAGCCTCAGCTACCTGAGCCGCAGGCTGCCAACCCTCTGTGCCTTTTATGCAATGCGCCACAGGGAGCTTTTTTCCCTCAGGCGTTTCAAGATAATCCTTGAAATGCGTGTCAAGGGTCATGAATACAGTGCTGCCCTGAGCCTTGTAACTGCGTATTTTTTCACACACAGCAGGAACGATCATTTCTGCCATTTTTGAACCAAGACTGCCCGTGACAAAATCATTCTGCATATCAACAACTATAAGATATCTCATATTCTATTTACTCCTTTCTCTCACGACGAAAACGTTTTGACAGGTAAGAACTGACATATTGTTTTATTAGTCCATAAAGTAACATTATAACCCTAAAATATGAATTTTTCAACGTGTGCATAAAATGGGCAAAAAAAATGCTGAGCAACGGTGCTCAGCAGAAAATAAAATAAAAAAACTATGTGTAGAACAAAAGAAAGGAGACAACAAAACGGATGTTAAATCAAACAAATTATGTTCAATATCCTTAACATCAATTAAATTATAACCTCTTTTGTAGCGATAGTCAAGAAAAAGTTGCAAAGAACTTGTTAATTTTCTGAAAATTCGGGATTTTGCACAAATATTTCGTTGACATTATGCTAACAATGACATCTGCGTGAGGTCTGAACTTAAATCGACTTAAAAAAGTAAAATATCTTATCCATTTTTAGCGTCTGTGATGTTCAAATTTTAATGTTTAAAGCAAAAAAATAAGGTCATGACAGCAGGAAAGAGAGCCGATTTTAGAATATGCAGCAGGCAAACCCGTGATAAAATGCTGCCCTCTGAAACAAGCTCCCTCTCCTGCCGTCATGACCTGCAGGGGACTACTGCTCGGTGACAAGTCTGTTGTCTTTGAAAAACAGTGAAATGCACCAGATAGCCGAAATAGCTACCAAAACGTAGATGATCCTGCTTAGTATCGCTGCAGCGCCTCCGAAAAGAAATGCCACAAGGTCGAACTGGAAAATGCCCACAAGCCCCCAGTTTATGCCGCCTATTATGAGAAGCAGCAGTGCGATCCTATCTATCATGAGAACTCCTCCTTTGATTGTTTAAGATATAGAGCAGTCCGTCTGTCAGCGGGCTGTTGATTGTAGTATTGTCATATTTTTTTGGATTATTCATTGAACGTTTGGTAAAAAACTACTAAAAAACACATCGAAAATTCTATATAAAAATCTGCGTTTTGTACTAGACAAAAGCGACGGGCTATGTTATAATAATTGTATGTTAATCGTTTAAGTAAAAATGTATGGTAAGGCGGGAGCAGATCATCGCTTTGCACTATGGGGGCGTTACTTTTTTGAATAATATAGACCTTAAATTCATGTTTAAAGATACGGAATGTGTCAGAATGCAGTCGGGAAAGTATTCCTGCGTTATCGCACCAAAACTTGGTGCTGCTGTGCTGAGGCTTCGTGACGAGGAAAACGGCATCGAGGTGTTCAGATATCGTGATGACTGCACTCTCAAGACTATAAATAAGGCGAGAGAGATATGGGGACTGCCTACTCTTTTCTTGCCTAACCGCTTTGATAAGGGCGTTATAAAGACTTCTGACGCAGTGTATCAAATGCCTGTAAATGAGAAAAAGCTTGATAATTTTATCCATGGCTGGGTGCATAAGAGAGAACACGAAATAGAGTGTTATTCAACACAGGATAAAAAAGCTGTGCTTGTTACTTCTTATAACTTTGACAAGAATGACGAGATGTATTCTTATTTTCCGGTGGATTTTAAAATATCCTATACGTTTACGCTTTCTGAAAACGGTCTTTTGCAGGAAATATACCTGACAAACAACAGCGACAAGGCTCTGCCTGTTTCCATATGTACTCATACCTGCCTTAATGCGCCAATGTGCGACGGTGGCAGGGAGGAATCAATGAGAATGTGCGTGCCGATAATCGAAAAGTGCGAGCTTGACAAGAGATGTCTGCCAACAGAAAAGCTTTTGCCTCTTAAAAAGAAAGACCTTGAATATAAAGAGGGTACAAAAATGCCTACCCTGCACAATATCTCAAACGATATGTACACCGCAGGCATGAACAAGCTTGACGGCAAGGAATTCTATGGCTCTTATGTTGTGGATACTGACAATGGTCATAAGGTCTGCAACGAGGTGTCAAAAGAATTTAAGTTCTGGAATATGTGGAACGATAAGGGCAATAAAGGATATTTCTGCCCTGAACCAATGACAGCTATGATAAACTCTCCTAATCTCAGCCTGCCTAAGGAAGTGAGCGGATATGAGGAGATAACAAAGGGTCACACATTCAAGTGCTGGCAGAGATTCTTTACTGAATAATAGAAAATGCAGCAGGGGTGAACTGAGGTCACCCGTTGATATACGCATTTGTATGGGTTATAATTAAGAAATTAATTAACAATAGATAAAATACGAAAGGTGGAAATTATTGATGAAATTTGGTCATTTTGATGACGTGAAAAAGGAATATGTCATCAGCAATCCAAGAACGCCATATCCATGGATAAACTATCTTGGCACACAGGAGTTCTTCTCACTTATCTCCAACACAGCAGGAGGCTATTCCTTCTATAAGGACGCAAGACTGAGAAGAATAACTCGTTATCGTTACAACAACGTGCCTATCGACATGGGCGGAAGATATTTCTATATCAAAGACGGCGAAACTATCTGGAATCCGGGCTGGTCACCGGTAAAGACAGAGCTTGACTCTTATGAGTGCCGTCATGGTATGGGCTATACTATCATCACAGGTAAGAAGAACGGACTTAAGGCTGAGGCTACATTCTTTGTTCCTCAGAACTATAACGGCGAAGTTCAGCAGGTAGTTCTCACAAACGAGAGCAATGAAGAAAAAACATTCTCATTCTTCTCATTTGCAGAGTGGTGTCTTTGGGACGCTCAGGACGACTGCACAAACTTCCAGAGAAACTTCAGCACAGGACGTGTTGAGGTAGTAGGTTCAACTATCTATCACAAGACAGAATACAGAGACAGAAGAGATCACTTTGCATTCTATACAGTAAATGACGAGATAGACGGCTATGATACAGACAGAGATTCATTTATCGGTCTTTATAATGGCTTCCATAACCCACAGGCTGTTGAAGCAGGCAAGGCTAACAACTCATTTGCAGACGGCTGGTCACCTATCGCTTCACACTATAAGAAGATAACACTTGCTCCGGGCGAGTCAAAGACTCTTGTATTTATCCTCGGCTATGTTGAAATGCCTGTTGACAAGAAGTTCGAGGCTGACGGCGTTACTATCAATAAGGAAAAGGCTCTCGCAATGATCGAGCAGTATAACACTCCTGAAAAGGTAGCCGCAGGTCTTGAAGAACTCAAGGCAACTTGGGACAGACTTCTCAGCGTTATCAATGTTGACACACCTGATGACAAGGTAAACAGAATGGTAAATATCTGGAACCAGTATCAGTGTATGGTAACATTCAACCTTTCACGTTCCGCATCATATTTCGAGAGCGGTATCGGCAGAGGAATGGGCTTCAGAGATTCCAATCAGGATATCCTCGGCTTCGTTCATCAGATACCGGACCGTGCAAGACAGCGTATCATCGACATCGCTTCTACACAGCTTCCTGACGGCGGCTGCTATCATCAGTATCAGCCTCTTACAAAGAAGGGCAACTCCGATATCGGCGGCGACTTCTCAGACGATCCGCTGTGGATGATCCTTTCAGTTTCAGCATACATCAAGGAAACTGGCGACTGGTCTATCCTTGACGAAATGGTTCCTTATGATAATGACGAGTCAAAGGCTAAGCCAATGCTCGATCACCTTAAGGTATCATTCTATCACGTTGTAAATAACCTCGGCCCTCACGGTCTGCCACTTGCAATGAGAGCTGACTGGAACGATTGTATCAACCTTTCATGCTATTCTGACACTCCGGGCGAGAGTTTCCAGACTTATACAAATCCTAAGTTTGCAGCCGAGGGCGGCTACTCAAAGGTAGCTGAGTCTGTAATGGTGGCAACACTCTTTACATACACAGGCCCTAACTATGTGTCTATCCTCAAGCACCTTGGCAAGGACGATGAAGCTGCCGCAGCACAGGCTGAGATAGACAAGATGAAGAAGAACGTTATGGAATCTGCATTTGATGGCGACTGGTTCCTGAGAGCTTACGATTCCACAGGCGCAAAAATGGGTTCTAAGGAATGTGAAGAGGGCAAGATATTCATCGAGCCACAGGGCTTCGCAGTTATGTCTGAAATAGGCAAGGACGAGGGCGCTGACATCAAGACACTTGATTCTATCGACAAGTACCTCAATACAAAGTATGGTCTTGTTCTTAACAACCCTGCATACTCAAAGTATTATATCCAGTATGGTGAGATATCCACATATCCGGGCGGATATAAGGAGAACGCCGGTATCTTCACACACAACAATGCTTGGATAATCTGCGCAGAAGCATATGCAGGCAGAGGCGACAAGGCGTTCGAGTATTACAGCAAGATAGCTCCTGCATTCAACGAGGAGATATCTGATCTTCATAAGACAGAGCCTTATGTATACGGTCAGATGATAGCTGGTAAGGACGCAAGCAGATTTGGCGAGGGCAAGAACAGCTGGCTCACAGGTACAGCCGCATGGAACATGGTAGCTATCTCACAGTACATTCTCGGAGTACAGGCTGACTTTGACGGCTTGAAGATAGATCCATCTATCCCTCACGAGTGGGACGGCATGACAGCAACACGTCAGTACAGAGGTGCAACATACAACATCACTGTTAAGAACCCTGACCACGTTTGCAAGGGCGTAAAGAGCGTAACTGTTGACGGCAAGGCAGTAGAGGGCAATGTTCTCCCTGTAGCTGAAAATGGTGCAACAGTAAATGTTGAGGTAGTAATGGGCTAAGCAATACAAATTTTAAAGGCGAGATTATGTTTTTTTGGAAAGACAAAGAAAAAAATAAACCAACTACAATTGAGCATCCTGTATTAGGAACTTTGATTAAAAAAACAGATTGGTACACAAAGAAGAGCTTTATCATTACATTATGGGATAAAACTTTTGACCTGTATCTATGTATATACTCAAATCAAAAAGATGCTGTAATTTCATTTGAACAAGAAGAAGCAATCAGATATTATCTTGATAATCAGATTCAAATCGAACGAGATATTCAAAAAATGTTGTTGAGTTTTTTTCACACTTCAGATTGTTCTTTGATTGAAAAGAGTATACAAATTGAAGGATTGAATTTTACAAGGAATGGAGCTATCAGCATTGGTTTAATAGCTGATTTTTCTGATGAGTTTCTTGAAAAACATATTGGAGAAGATGTTATTTTTACAGATTCTTTTGGGATGTCAGTTTATCCGATTAAGGCGGTGCTTCCAAATGAGAAAGTATATTACAACTTCAATAATAAATACGAAGGAGACCAGCTTTAATATGAATGTGTTTGACAGCATAATTACTGGACTTAACGAGGCAGTTGACTACGAAAAAGGTAAAATTTCTGCTAAAAAACAACTCTTAGAATAGAGCCTTTGCCTGATATATCTGCTGAAGATATAAAAGCGATCCGAAAAAAGCTGGGATTTACGCAGGCGGTATTTGCCGCGGTGATCGGAGTTTCGACAAAAACTGTTGAGGCGTGGGAAACAGGTACGAACCAGCCTATCGGTCCTGCACGCAGAATGATCTCACTCATTCAGTTTGACCCAGAAATTCTGCAAAGCTACCATATCGTAAATGAAAATGTTATTTAACTATGACCGCAGTTCTTTGAGGACTGCGGATCTTTTTATCCCGTCACATCAAAGACCTTTTTGATGTGTTCAACACAAAAAAGCCGCCCACCAGCGTGGACGGCTTTTGTCATATGCGAATTATTCCTGCGGACCCATTACCTTGACCATAACGGCTTTCTGTGCATGAAGTCTGTTTTCAGCTTCCTCGAATATCTCATTTGCGTGAGCCTCGAATACCTTTTCGGTTATCTCCTCCTCACGGTGAGCAGGCAGACAGTGCTGAACCATTGCGTCAGCCTTTGCAACAGCCATGATATCGTCATTTATCTGATAGCCCTTGAATGCGATCTTTCTCTTCTCAGTCTCAGCTTCCTCGCCCATTGAAGTCCAAACGTCTGTGAAAAGTACGTCAGCGTCCTTTGCAGCCTCAAGAGGAACGTCTGTCATTGAGAACTTGTCGCCGTAGCTCTTGGCAAATTCAAGGACCTCAGCAGCAGGCTGATAATCCTTAGGGCAAGCGATAGAAACTTCCATGCCTACTTTAAGTCCACCAACGATAAGCGAGTTTGCCATGTTGTTGCCGTCGCCTATGTAGCACATTTTCAGACCCTCGAAACGTCCTTTGAACTCTCTGATGGTCATAAGGTCAGCAAGCACCTGACAAGGGTGGCAGAAGTCTGTCAGACCGTTTATTACAGGGATAGAGCCATATTTAGCAAGATCCTCAACCTCTTTCTGTTCAAAAGTACGGATCATGATGCCGTCAAGGTAACGTGAAAGAACACGGGCTGTGTCCTGAACAGGCTCGCCTCTGCCTATCTGGAGGTCACGGTTTGAAAGGAAAAGTGCCTGACCGCCAAGCTGATACATACCTGTTTCAAAAGAAACTCTTGTACGGGTGGAGGACTTCTGGAATATCATTCCGAGAGTTTTGCCTTTAAGAATGTGATGCTCGATACCGTTTTTGTTTTCGTATTTGAGCTGGTCTGCAAGATTGAGAATGTCGAGAATTTCCTCCTTGGAAAGGTCGAGCATTTTAAGTAAATGTTTCATAATATTTCCTCCGTAATTTGATTTTTATTTGGTATTGCGTATCAAACGGGCGAACGCTGTTCGCACCTACACACTTTGTTATTTCTCATCAAGAACTTTTTTCAGAATAGCAAGTCCCTTGTCTATCTGCTCATATGAGATATTCAGCGGTGGCAAAAATCTCAGCTTGTCCTTTGCTGTGAGAATAAGAAGTCCGTTTTCAAAGCACTTGTTGAGCACATCAGCGGCTTTCTTGGTTTTGAGCCTTACGCCTATCATAAGACCAAGTCCGTCAACGCCTTCAACTTCGTCTATCTGGACAAGCTTTTCTCTGAAATATTCGCCCTTTTTGCGAACTTCTTCAAGAAATTCAGGCTTTGTCACCTTGTCAAGAACTGCGTTTCCGCCTGCGCAGGAAATAGGATTTCCGCCGAATGTTGAGCCGTGTGTACCCTTGCCAAGTACCTCACTGCACTTCTTGTTAGCAAGGCACACGCCTATTGGAACACCGCCTGCAAGACCCTTTGCAAGTGTTGTTATGTCAGGCTTTACGTTGTAAATCTCAGATGTGAGGAGCTTGCCAGTTCTGCCAACGCCTGTCTGTACCTCGTCTGCGATAGTGAGGATATCCCTCTTTGCACATTCAAGCATGATAGTGTTCACAAAGCTCTGCTGAAGAGGTATAACTCCGCCCTCGCCCTGAACAAACTCGAACATTACAGCGCAGACCTTGTTGTCAAGCTTGTTGAGCTTGTCCATAAGATCGTCAATATCATTAGCGATAACATTCTCAAATCCACCAACGAACGGGAAGAAGTAGTTGTGGAAAACCTCCTGACCTGTTGCGGAAAGGGTGCAAAGTGTTCTGCCGTGGAAGCTGTTTACAAGGGTGATGATGATATTTCTCTCAGCGTCTTTGCCGTATTTGTCAAAGCTGTATTTTCTTGCAAGCTTGATAGCGCACTCGTTAGCCTCTGCGCCCGAGTTGCCGAAGAACATTTTCTCATAGCCTGTTGCCTCGCAAAGTCTTTTTGCAAAGTCAGCCTGTACCTTTGTGTAATAGTAGTTTGAGGTGTGCTGTATCTTGTGTGCTTGCTCGCAGATAGCGTTCACCCAATCCTCGTCGCAGTAGCCAAGGCTGTTTGTGCCGATACCGGAGCCGAAGTCGATATACTCTTTTCCGTCCTCGCCAACAGCCGTCTGACCATGACCGCTTTCCATAACAAGACCTATTCTGCCATAGGTCTGCATAACGTGTTCGTTGAACTGTTCTATGGTGTTCATTTTTATCACTCTTTTCAATATGTATTGATATTTTATATAAACTGTGTACCGATACCCTCGTTAGAGAGCAGCTCGATAAGTATCGAGTGCGGTACTCTGCCGTCAATGATAGTGGTCTTTTTAACGCCACGTCTTACGGCTTCAACACAGCAGTCTATCTTTGGTATCATTCCACCGCTTATGATGCCTTTCTTTTTGAGATAAGGTACATCGCTGACGTTTACCTGTGGGATAAGTGTGGAATCATCGTCCTTGTCCTCCAGCAGACCAACTATATCCGTCATAAGAATAAGTTTTTCCGCTCTCAAGCAAGAGGCTATCCTAGCCGCCGCAGTGTCAGCATTGATATTGTAAGACTGTCCGTCCTCGCCAACGCCAACTGTGGAGATTATAGGAACATAACCGTTGTTCAGTGCGTCAACTATAGGCTTTGTTGTTACCTTTTTGATGTCGCCCACAAAACCAAGGTCTACCTCGCTGTCAAGCTTCTGCGCAAGTATCATCTGACCGTCACAGCCGCAAAGACCGAGAGCCTTTCCGCCATGAAGCTGCAAAGCGCAAACAAGCTCCTTGTTTACCTTGCCGCAAAGCACCATTTTAACGATATCTATAGTTTCAGCGTCAGTGTATCTCAGACCGTTTATGAACTTGCTTTCAATGCCGACTCTTTTGAGCATTGCATTTATCTCAGGACCTCCGCCATGAACAAGAACTACCTTTATGCCTACCTCGCTGAGAAGCACAATATCGCTCATAACAGCTTCTTTAAGCTCAGCGTTTGTCATAGCGTTGCCGCCGTATTTCACAACGACTATCTTGTCGTGGTATTTCTGAATGTGTGGCAGAGCGTCAATAAGTATCTGACTTCTGATTTTATTGCTTATGTCCATTTCTCATTCTTCTTTCCTATACTGATTTTATGTCTTAGCTTCTGTAATCGCCGTTTATCTTAACATAATCATATGTAAGGTCACAGCCCCATGCAGTGGCAGTGCCGCTGCCGTCGCCGATAGAAACGCTTATTGTGATCTCGTCCTCAAGAAGAACGGTCTTAGCAACTTCCTCAGAGAACTCTATGCCTGCGCCGTTGTGGCAAACGTGTATCTCTCCTGCCTTTGATGACAGTGAAACGTCCACCTTGTTTATGTCAAAATCAGCTTCAGCGTATCCAACAGCACAGAGTATCCTGCCCCAGTTAGCGTCAGCACCGAACATTGCGCACTTGAAAAGCGGCGAGCATATAACGCTCTTTGCAACGATTATAGCGGTGTCAAGGTCTTTTGCACCGGTAACAGTACATTCAAGGAGCTTAGTTGCACCCTCACCGTCCTTTGCGAGCATTTTAGTAATGTTCATCATAACAATATAAAGAGCTTTTTTGAACACCTCGTAGCTCTCACCCTCGGCTGTTATCTCAGGGTTTCCTGCAAGTCCGTTAGCCATAACAGCACAGGTATCATTCGTTGACTGGTCACCGTCAACTGACAGACAGTTATATGTTATCTTGACGATATCAGTAAGAGCCTTTTTGAGCATTTCGGAGGATACAGCGCAGTCTGTAGTGATAACATTTAGCGTAGTCGCCATGTTAGGGTGTATCATACCGCTGCCCTTGCCCATGCCGCCAACGTGGCAGGTCTTGCCGTCCAGTTCAAATTCAACAGCCACTTCCTTTTTCACTGTATCAGTAGTCATGATAGCAATAGCGGCTTTTTCGTTGCCCTCATAGGAAAGTCCCTCATAAAGCTCGTCTATCTTTTCCTCGATAGGTTCAAGAGGGAGTATCTGACCGATAACGCCTGTCTGAGCGATAAGAATTTCCTCAGGCTTAACGCCCATTTTCTCGGCAGTCATCTCGCACATTTTGTAAGCCTTTTCCTCGCCGTCAGCGTTGCAGGTGTTAGCGTTTTTGGAGTTGAGGATAAAGCCCTTAGCCTTGCCGCCTGTTTTAGCAAGATTTTTCTGAGAAACAGTAACAGGGGCACCCTTGACCTTATTCTGAGTAAAAACGCCGGCGGCTGAACACATAACGTCAGACTCCACAAGGCAGAGGTCAGGCTTTTTTGTAGGGTTTTCCTTTATGCCGCAATAAAGACCGTTAGCCTTAAAGCCCTTTGCAGCACATACGCCGCCGTCTACATACTTATAGCCGTCGAAATTTTTCTTTGATATCTCTTTCATATTCAAAACTCCTTACAAAATTTTCACACTAATTAGATCAGGACAGATTTTTTCTATTAATTATTTCTGTAGGGGCGAACAGCGTTCGCCCGCTTATTTTTGCACTTTTGTCGGTGGGTTATTTTTGTTATTCCAGACCTGTTGCTTCGTTTATACCCAACATTATATTCATATTCTGTATTGCTGCGCCGCTTGCGCCTTTTCCAAGGTTATCAAATCTCGACATAAGCAAGATCTGATCTTCATTTCCGCAGACGAATATCTGCATATTATTCGTTCCTGCCAATGTATTCGCTGCGATAAATCCGTCAGGGAGTGTTTCCGTTCCCCCAAGCTCCATTACCTTAACGAAATGCTGACCAACATAATGCTCCGCCATTATTTCGTGAATATTCTCAGGTGTATACTTCTTTGTCAAACATCTTGTCACCAACGGCACAGAAACAACCATGCCATTATAATAGTCGTCCACTATCGGATTGAACATAGGCTTATATTTAAGTCCGCACACCGCCTGCATTTCAGGGATATGCTTGTGCTTCTGCCCAAGTGCATACTGACGTGGAGAATACATTTCCTTTGTTTTATTTTCGCTCTCCATAGCGGCTATCATTTTCTTTCCGCCGCCGCTGTAGCCTGAAACTGCATGGCAGGTAACAGGATAATACTCAGGAAGCACTCCTGCCTTTACGAGAGGATAAACAAGGCTTATAAAGCCGCTTGCATAACAGCCTGGGTTTGCAACTCTTTTTGAATTGCGGATATTCTCTCTATGCTTTTCAGAAAGCTCAGGGAAGCCGTAATCCCAAGCAGGGTTTGTTCTGTGGGCGGTAGAAGCGTCGATTATCCTAACGTCAGGGTTTGTGCAAAGTGAAGCCGCCTCTATTGCCGCTGCGTCAGGCAGGCAGAGAAAGGTTATATCAGATGAGTTTATCATCTTTGCTCTCTCGTTCACGTCCTTGCGCTTTTCCTCGTCAATGAGCATTATCTCAACGTCATTTCTGTTCTGAAAACGCTCATATATCTGAAGTCCCGTTGTTCCTTCTTTTCCGTCAATAAAAACTCTTGTTTTCATTTTTCTTCATATCCTTCTATAAAACTTTATGATTTTGTCTGTCAATAATCTGTATGCTCATGCAAACGCAAACTTTTGTAGGGGCGAACAGTGTTCGCCCGTTTGGCTGACAGCTCTTTAGCCGTCCGCATACTTTTAATTATCGTCCAAAATGTTCTTGTATTCAGGTTCTTTTTTCAGCTTTTTACGCTTTTTATCTTCCTTTGCGGCATTTATTGCGTCCTTATCCGCAAAGCAGTTTCCAAGACCTGCGGCAAAGCCTGCGGTCAACACAGTGAGTACGATAAAGTTCGGCACTACCGACCTTGCTTCCTCCACGAAGATATATTCTATCACCGAAACCGCTATCATCACAGGCGCAACATACCATTTCAAGCCGTAGTTCTTAGCGTGTCGGTAGCAAGCCCACCATGTACACACAGGGTACACCACCGTAAATCCCACCGCAAACAGCGGATATAACACAAAAAGCTTAGCCGTAAAAAGCCACATTATAACTGTCGCAAGCTCCCACAGCACAAGATATAGCAGTGCCGCCTTAACAGGGGAGCGGCGTTTATCAAAGCTTATTTCTGACATATTCTATCTGAGCTTTTACAGATTCAGGCGCAGGACCGCCTGCCGCTTTTCTCTGCATTACGCAGGTTTCAAGGCTGATAGCGTCATAAACGTCCTCATCGAAGTTGTCAGTGAGCTTCTTGTACTCCTCCAATGGGAGAGTTTCAAGTGTACAGCCCTTTTCAATGCAGGTGTGAACGAGAGTGCCTGTTATCTTGTAAGCGTCCCTGAAAGGCATACCCTTTTTAACAAGATAGTCAGCACAGTCAGTAGCGTTTATAAAGCCCTTGGCTGCGGCGTTTCTCATGTTCTCAGGGATAACTCTCATTGTGGCGAGCATCGGGTCGAACGTTTTAAGACAAAGCTTAACAGTGTCGATAGCGTCAAAAATAGCTTCCTTGTCCTCCTGCATATCCTTGTTGTATGCAAGCGGCAGACCCTTCATCATTACGAGCAGTGTGTTAAGGTCGCCGTAAACTCTTCCTGTCTTTCCTCTTATAAGCTCAGTAACGTCAGGATTTTTCTTCTGCGGCATGATAGACGAGCCTGTTGCATAAGCGTCGTCAAGCTCGATGAATTTGAACTCCCATGAGCACCAAAGTATTATCTCCTCAGAAAATCTTGAAAGGTGCATCATAAGCAGTGAGATAGCTGAGCAAAGCTCGATGCAGAAATCTCTGTCCGAAACGCCGTCAAGTGAGTTCTGTGTTATCTCGTCAAAGCCAAGCAGGTCGCAAACTCTCTGTCTGTTTATAGGGTAAGTTGTAGATGCAAGAGCACCGCTTCCCAAAGGCATGATGTTCGTTCTCTTGTAGCTGTCCTCAAGCCTTGAAATATCTCTCAGAAGCATATTTGCATACGCCATAAGGTGGTGAGCAAATGTGATAGGCTGTGCCCTCTGAAGATGAGTATATCCCGGCATAACAGTTGTGAGATTTTTCTCTGCAATGTCAAGGATAGTGTGTTCAAGCTTTTTCACAAGCTCGATTATCTCTTTCGTTTCGGCTCTGAGTATCATTCTCACGTCAAGAGCCACCTGATCGTTTCTTGATCTTGCCGTATGAAGCCTCTTGCCTGTGTCGCCGAGCCTTTTTGTAAGCTCCGCCTCAACAAACATATGAACGTCCTCTGCAGTAGGGTCGAACTGTAATTTGCCCTCGTCGATATCCGCAAGAATACCCTTAAGTCCCTGGACTATTTTTTTGCTTTCGTGCTTTTCGATTATACCGCACTCGCCCAGCATTGTGGCGTGCGCCATAGAACCCTCTATATCATAGCGGTACATTCTTGCGTCAAAGGAAATAGATGAATTGAAATCATTGACTCTTTCGTCAACTTCCTTTGTAAATCTTCCTGCCCACATTTTTCCTGCCATTTTAAAACCGTCCTTTATGTTTATTTCAAGTTATCAAATATAAAAAATGTATGGGCAAAATGACCCCAAAGGATCATCCTGCCCCAATACATTTCAATAAGTGCGGATCACATTTCCTTTTCGTGCTGTTCAAGCAGCTTCTGGATATCCACACCGTTGATCTTCAGACCGTCTATCTTGCAATCGTTTATCTCAACGTTTGTAAGGTCACAGTGAATGAACTGTGAGTTCTTAAGATCAGGATTTTTAAACTCAACATTGTTCATGATAGAGCAGCCAAATCTCGAGTTGCTGAGATTTACGCCCAAGAACTTTGTGTTTACCATATACATATCTGCAAAGTCGCTTTCTTTCATGCTGACGTTGTTGAAATGTGTCTCGTCCATATTAACGTCATCGAAAACGGCTTCCTTAAGATTTACGTTCGAGAACTTTGCTCCGCCGAGGTTTACGTCCTCAAAAGAGGAGTTCGGCAGGCTGTCGTAAGAGATCTCGACCTTCTTGTCTATTGCAGGCTCAAAAATGCTGTTGTTATCTGACATATCAAAACCTCCGTGAAAAATATTATACAAACTTTTTAAGGCTATACACCTTTATGCTCTGTGAAACAGAGCGTCGCTATTAGTCCTTCTTAGCGTTTCTCTTCTGCTCGAGTTTAGCTCTTACCTTGATAGGCAGACCGAAGAGGTTGATGAATCCTGCTGAATCAGCCTGATTGTAAACATTGTCCTCATCGAATGTAGCAACTTCTTCATCATAAAGTGTGTATGGAGATGTTACGCCTGCGTTTATCATGTTGCCCTTGTAAAGCTTGAGCTTAACGTCACCTGTAACAGTCTTCTGTGTTTCTGTAACAAATGCGCTCATAGCCTCACGGAGAGGAGTGAACCACTGACCATTGTAAACAATGTCAGCAAACTTGATCGAAAGATACTGCTTAACTCTTGCCGTTTCCTTGTCAAGTGTGATAGTTTCAAGAACTTCATGAGCCTTGTAAAGGATAGCTCCGCCCGGAGTTTCATAAACGCCTCTTGACTTCATGCCGACAAGTCTGTTCTCAACAAGGTCAGCAAGACCGATACCGTTTACACCGCCAAGCTCGTTAAGCTTTGTAACAAGCTCCTTGCCGTTCATCTCAACGCCGTCAACTGCTGTTGGGATACCCTTTTCAAAGTGGATAGTTACATAAGTTGGCTTGTCAGGAGCCATGATAGGTGAAACGCCCATTTCAAGGAAGCCCGGCTTCTCATACTGTGGCTCGTTTGCAGGATCTTCAAGATCCAGACCTTCGTGTGAAAGGTGCCAAAGGTTCTTGTCCTTTGAGTAGTTTGTTTCTCTGTTTATCTTCAGAGGAATGTTGTGTGCCTCAGCATACTCGATCTCCTGCTCTCTTGACTTGAGATCCCAAATTCTCCAAGGAGCGATTATCTGCATATCAGGAGCGAAAGCCTTGATAGCAAGCTCAAATCTAACCTGGTCGTTGCCCTTACCTGTGCAGCCGTGGCATATAGCGTCAGCACCCTCTTTGATAGCGATCTCAGCTATTCTCTTTGCAATGATAGGACGTGCAAATGAAGTGCCGAGGAGGTACTGGTTTTCATAAACAGCGCCGGCCTGTACTGTTGGATATACATAATCCTCGATGAACTCTTCTGTAAGGTCCTCGATATAGAGCTTAGAAGCGCCTGTCTTGATAGCCTTTTCCTCAAGACCGTCAAGCTCTGTGCCCTGACCAACGTTTCCTGAAACAGCGATTACTTCGCAGTTGTTGTAGTTTTCCTTGAGCCACGGAATGATGATAGATGTATCAAGTCCGCCGGAATATGCAAGGACAACCTTTTTGATCTCTTTTGCCATAACAAAATTCCTCCATTGTATGTAGTAAGTATGTTTGTATAATATTTTCACGGCTCTCATGCCGATAAAATTATTATACACCTTTATACAGCATTGTCAAGTGCTTTTGCATAAAAATTTTATATTTATACACATTTTAAGGCTTTTTAATGTATATTTTTAGACAATATACAATTTATTCTGTATAAACTTCAAAAGATATACATATCGAGTGTTTTAACGGCATAAAATAAAACAGCTAAACCAAAAACACAAAAACAGCTTTACAAATACTTAATTCAATTATATCACTATTCTTCAAAAAAAGCAACACAAAAAAGCCCTGTTTTAACGATTTTTGTACAATATTTCAGGGCTTTCAAGGGGTTGCAATTTCATAAGAAATGATATATAATATACTCAGACGTTTTCTATACGATATTGGTGTACAATAAGTATGATAAGTCGGACATAATACTGAAAGGCGGTAATGAAAATGAGCAGTTTCAACGGTTTCAAAGAGGTAACAGAAAAGCTTGACGCTATTGACTTCAATCCATACAAAAAGATAGGCAAGGAGTGGTTTCTTGTAACAGCAGGCGACGAGAGCGGCTGGAACACAATGACAGCTTCATGGGGCTTTGCAGGCGTTATGTGGGGAAAGAACACCTTCACCACAGTTATAAGACCACAGAGATATACAAAGGAATTTATCGACAAGGCAGAATATTTCACCATAAGCTTTTTCAAAGAGGAGTATAAAAAGGCACTTTCATTCTGTGGTTCACATAGTGGACGTGACTGCGACAAGGCAAAGGAAACAGGTCTTACCCCTGTGTTCGTGTCTGAAAACGGCGTGGAGGTAACAGCTTTTGCGGAAGCTGATATGGTGCTTGTGTGCAAAAAGGCTTATGTTCAGGAGATGAAGCCTGAGTGCTTTGTTGATACTGAAAACGATGAGAAATGGTATTCTGACAAGGATTATCACTATCAGTATATCGGCGAGATTGTAAAGGCATTTGTCAAGGAATAATTTAAACATATCTGCAAAGGATAGGTAGTAATGGTACGTCTTAATGATGATAAAGAAATGGTAAAGAGCATAAAAGAGGGGCTTAAACGCACAGGTGGCTATTGTCCGTGCAGGATACAGCGCACAGAGGAAAACAAGTGTATGTGCAAAGAGTTCCGTGAGCAGATAGCCGACCCGAATTTTGAGGGCTTCTGCCATTGTATGCTCTATTACAAAAGCAAGGACTAGAAAAGGAGCTGTGAAAAATGTCTGTAAAGGTCATAACAAAGGATAATTTTGAAAACGAAGTAATGCACTCGGAAAAGCCTGTCCTGCTTGACTTCTGGGCAGCATGGTGCGGTCCGTGCAAAATGCTTTCACCGCTGGTGGATAAGTATTCTGATGAGGACAGTTCTGTAAAGGTGGGGAAGGTCAACGTTGACGAGGAAAACGAGCTTGCAGCCGCTTTCGGTATCTCGAGCATACCTGCCCTTTTTGTTGTGAAACATGGCAAGGTAGTTGCTTCAACTGTCGGCTATATGCCTGAGGAGGAGCTCAAATCTTTTGTGGCTTCGGCAAAGGCGAAGTAAAAACAGTTTATCATAACATAACAAAGCAAAGCGTAGGGGCGACCTTTGGTCGCCCATTTCTTTTGTTGTATCGTAATTGCGCTATGAATACCTAAGCTTTGTCCATAAAATCTCGGGTTTTGTCCACTTGAAAGATATGCGGTTTGCTGTTATAATCAAGTATAGAAAAAATAAAATTTCGGAGGTATCTTCTATGCTTGATAAAGTGAACAGACATAATGTGTCGCTTCTTTCAGGACTTTTTCGTGAAAGAGCCGACCTTAACAGAAACTATCTTTTTGAGCTTGACTCCACTTGTCTTTTGCAGAATTTCTACCTGGAAGCAGGCATTGTAATGCCGGGGCTTCAGGTGGTGGACGATCCTGCAGGAGCAAAGCTCCACTGGGGCTGGGAAGCTCCTACCTGCCAGTTGAGAGGTCATTTTCTCGGTCATTGGCTGTCTGCGGCGGCAGCTTATTGCGCTTCAAATGAGGATATTGAGCTTAAAGCAAAGCTTGATAAGATAATAAGCGAGCTTGCACGCTGTCAGAAGCTCAATGGCGGCGAGTGGATAGGCTCTATCCCTGAAAAGTATTTCGATTTGATGGCAAGAGGTCAGTATGTGTGGTCGCCTCAGTATGTAATGCACAAAACTGTCATGGGTCTTACTGACGTGTATAAATACACAGGCAATGAGCAGGCTCTTGACGTTGTGGGCAAGCTTGCAGATTGGTATGTTCATTGGACAGACGAGATGCTGAAACGTTCACCCGACGCCATCTTTAAGGGCGAGCAGGGCGGTATGCTCGAAGTCTGGGCTGACCTTTACGGCATAACAAAAGACGAAAAGTATATGAAGCTTGCCGAACGCTACAGCGGAAACTGCGTTTTTGATACTCTTGATAAGGGCGGCGACGCTCTCACAAACGACCACGCAAACGCAGGCATTCCGCTTTCTCATGGTGCGGCAAGAATGTATGAGATAACAGGGGACGAAAAGTGGAAAACGCGCACAGAGAGATTTTTCAAGTGCGCTGTCACAGACCGTGGAACATACGCCACAAGCGGTGCAAACTCAGGTGAGTTCTGGGTGCCGCCTCATCAGCAGGGTCATTTCCTTGGTGCGTCAGATCAGGAGTTTTGCACTGTATACAACCTCGTAAGAACTGCCGACTACCTCTTCAAGTGGACAGGTGACACAAAGTATGCAGATTATATCGAGCGTTGCCTTTATAACGGCTTCCTTGCACAGCAGAACGCTTCTACCGGTATGCCAACATATTTCCTGCCTCTTAAACACGGCTCAAAGAAAAAATGGGGCAGCAAGACCCACGATTTCTGGTGCTGTCACGGAACAATGGTGCAGGCTCAGACTCTTTATCCTGACCTTGTCTATTTTACAGACAGTGAGGGCATTATTGTCAGCCAGTATATACCTTCAAAGGCTGATATCACAGTATCAGACAAGCCTGTTCATATTGAGCAGACAACTGATATGAAAAACTACAACAGCCAGACTTTCTTTGATGAACATTCTGACTTCACAATGTCACGCTGGTCAATGAAGTTTACAGTAAGCTGTGAAGAAAAGACAGCTTTTGTTCTGAAGCTTCGCCTGCCTGAATGGGTAAGCGGTGAGCCTGAAGTGACAGTGAACGGCAATGCAGTAAAGGCTGAGATCGCAAACGGCTATATAAAGCTGGCAGGGGAGTGGCAGAATGACACAGTTGGTCTTTTCTTCCCGTCAGAAATAAGAATGGAGCGTCTTGAAGATATGCCATACCTTGCGGCAGCAGTTGACGGACCGATAGTTCTTGCAGGCATAACAGGCTGTGACTGCGGTCTGCAAGGTGACTACTCAAAGCCTGCCGATATTTTCGAGCCACAGATAGAACACACCTACAGCACATTCCCATGGAAGCAGAACGAGTATATCACAAAGGGACAGGAATATAACATCACATTCAAGCCACTTTACGACGTTATGGACGAGGAATACACAGTTTATTTCTCTGAGAAGAAGTAAGTTTTTATCAAACCTCCTGTAGGTGCAACCAGTGTCCGCTCACTTGTTTTATCAACCTTTAGTTAATATAAAATAAAGGCGATACCGCACAAAAAGCCGTGTGGTATCGCTTCTTTTATTTACTGTTTATATTTCTTTTCCTAAACGCCTCACGATATTGCATAGGCGTCATGCCCTCAAGCTTGCGAAAGGTCCTCATAAAGTATTTTTCGTCAGAAAAACCGCTTGAATAGGCGGTTTCCTTTATACTTATGCCCTCCGTTTCAAGAAGCCTTTTGGCAATGTCTATCCTAGTGCGGCTTAGATATTTTATAAGCGTACAGCCTGTTTCCCTCTTGAAGATAAGGGAAAGATATTCAGCGTTGTAGTGAAAATGCCGTGCTATCATCTCTGCCGTGAGCTTTTTCTGACAGTTCGATCTTATCCATTGGCAGATGTTGTATATCTTTGGGGATATCTCATGTTCATTCCCGGCGGCAAGATATTGCTGTGTTATCTCCATAAGAAGCATTGAAAGTGTGCAAACAGGGAGCATTTCAGTGTAAAGCCTCTCCTGTCGCTGATAGTCAAGAAGCTGTCTGAAAATGATGCTCACACGTCCAGGGTCTGCGGCGGTGAAATGCTCAGGGATAAGGTATGCAAAGCCGCTTTCAGGACAGCTTTCTCCACGGGTTTTCGGAGCAGAGAAGTGTACCCACATATATGAAAGCCTGCCTGCGCATGGCTTTGTGCCCCAATGTTCTGTGCCGGAGGGCAGGAGGACATATTCTCCCGGACACACGGCAAGATCGGTGTCGTTCATTGTGATAAAAAGCGTCCCCTCTGTCACAAAAATAAGCACATCACAGTTAAGCGTTCTCCTGATGTGCAGAAAACCACCGTCATTCTCAAGACAGCCGCAGGTGAAAAACCTAGGCTGTGGGCATTTTTCGTATATATTGAGCATTTTCTCACCCCTCTTTTGTTTGATTATATCACATCTTCTGCATTTTGTCACTAGGGCAAAAAAAAGCCCTGCAAAATGCAGAGCTTTTAAATATGTTGCTTTAGGTATTATCTGTAAAATAATTCTCAGGGCTTGAGAATTATTTTACACTTTGAAAACAATGCCAAGCTTCGATATTCTATCTCTCCTCACGGAAATAATTTATACCGCAGGATTGTGGCTGTGAACGCTCTCTTGATTTTTTCACTGAAGTGATGATAAGAACAAGAGCCGTTACAAGATATGGGAGCATATCAAAGAATGACTCAGGAACAGTGAAGCCGAGGTTTTTCGGGAAGTAGTATTTCAGCACCATGAATGCACCGAAAATATACGCTCCGTAAATAGCCCTTGCAGGATTCCATACGGCGAAGATAACAAGTGCTACAGCTATCCAGCCAAGACCGTTCACGCTGTTTGCCATCCAAACACCGCCGTTTATTACCATTGAGCAGAACGCTCCGCCTATTCCGCATATTCCTCCGCCGATAAGAACGTTTATGTATTTGTATTTCACAACGTTTATTCCCACTGCGTCCGCAACAGCAGGATTCTCACCGATAGTTCTAAGGTTAAGACCCACCTTTGTCTTTTTCAGATAGATAAACATTATCACAGCGATAACAATGCTCAGATATGTGAAAATGTTCTGTGAGAAAAGTACCTCTCCAAGAACAGGTATCTTGCTGAGAAGCGGTATGTCAATGTTTTTCAGACTGCTCATCACTCCGTCAGGCAGTTTGAGGTTGCCTGTAGGTGAAGCGGATATCATCTGCTCGCCTATGAAGTTTGAAAGTCCTGTGCCGAATATAGTCAGTGTAAGACCTGTTACGTTTTGGTTCGCCATCATTGTTATGGTAAGAAAAGCATAGATAAGGGAAACAAGCGCACCCATAAGAAATGCCGCAAGTATGGAAAGCCATAGACTGCCTGTCTTGTATGCTACCATAAAGCCTGCGCAAGCGCCCATTGCCATTGTTCCCTCAACACCAAGGTTAAGGTGTCCCGCCTTTTCGTTCTGTATCTCTCCTACTGTGCCGAAAAGCAGAGGAGTACCCATATATACAGCATGGGCAAGGAATGAAATAAGTCTAGTCATTTTTCCTGCCTCCTCTTGTTACAAATCTGTATCTGATGAAGAACTCACAGCCAAGCACGAAGAACAGGATTATTCCCTGCAAAACGTCCGAGCAGTAAGGTGAAAGAACAAATTCAGACGATACCACAGTGCTGCCCTTTTCCAAAACTGCGAATAAGAATGACACCACAAGTATGCCGAATGGATTGAGGTTTGCAAGCCATGCAACTATGATAGCCGTGAAGCCTACTCCGCCTGCAACAGATGTTGAAAGTGTGTGTTCTGTTCCGCAAGCCTGTACCATTCCTGCGATGCCGCAGATAGCACCGCTCAAAAACATCGTTCTTATCATTATCTTGCTAGGGCTCATGCCTGCATATCTTGCTGTTGCATGGCTGTCTGATACTACAGTTATCTCGTAGCCCTGCTTTGTGTATTTAAGATAGATAAATACCAATACCACAAGCACCAGACCTATCAACCAGCCTATCTGCACACCGCCTAGCGAGTCAAGCCATGCGTTAAGGTCAAATCTTGCTATCTTAGGATATCCCTTTGACTCAGGATCCTGCCATGCGCCCTTTGTGAGCCAATCTATAACGTAAAGTGCGATATAGTTGAGCATAAGGGTGAGCAAAGTTTCGTTTGTGTCGAATTTTGCCTTGAAAAATGCAGGTATAATGCCATACAGTCCTCCGCCTATCATCGCCGCAACGAACATTACAATGAAAAGCAGATAGTGAGGCATATCGTAATGATACAGTGCAAAGTATGAAGCGAAAACTCCGCCCATTATTATCTGACCCTCTGCACCGATATTCCAAAACTTCATTTTAAACGCAAGCGTGATGCCAAGAGAAGATATTAGAAGCGGTATCATTATCTTTATGGTCTCTTTGAACGGCATAAAAGGGCTTGCGGCGTTCTTGCCGATAAAAGCGCCCTTTACCATTTTTGCATAGTATGAAAACGGATCTTTGCCAAGAATAAGAATGAATATTCCGCCTGCACAAATAGCCAGAAGCACCGACAGAAGCCTTATGATAAGCTTTTGCTTGTTTGAGCGTTCAGCACGCTTGGCTATTCTTATAAGAGGCTCTTTTTTTATAATATCAGCCAATGCCCAGCACCTCCTCCATTGTCGAGCCTGTCATCATCATGCCCACCTGTTCCTTTGTGACCTTTTTGGCGTCACAAATACCTGTTATCTTGCCGTGACAAAGCACCATTATCCTGTCGCAAAGCTCCAGAAGAACGTCAAGATCCTCGCCTATGAAAAGCACAGCCGTGTTCTTTTTCTTCTGCTCGTTAAGAAGCGAGTATATAAGATATGATGAGTTGATGTCAAGTCCACGAACAGGATATGCGGTTATGAGCAGATCAGGCTCACTGTGTATCTCTCGTCCAAGCAGGACCTTCTGAACGTTTCCGCCCGAAAGCATTCTTACAGGAAGCTCCGTTGACGGAGTTTTTATTTCAAGCTTTTCTATAAGCTCCTTTGAAAGCGCCTTAGCAGGCTTTCTGTCCACAAAGCAAAGCTTGCCCTGCTTGTATGTTTTAAGAAGCATATTGTCCGTCATACCCACCGAAGCGATAAGACCCATTCCAAGTCTGTCCTCAGGGATAAAGCTCATGCTTATGCCGAGATTTATTATCTCCTTAGGTGTCTTGCCTATGATGTTCTCCTTGTTGTAAAGCACTGCTCCCTTTTCTATCTTCTGAAGCCCTGCGATAGTCTCGCAAAGCTCTTTCTGACCGCTTCCTGCAATGCCTGCCACACCAAGTATCTCGCCCCTGTTTATAACAAAGCTTACGTCATCGAGAGCAATGCTTCCCTCAGAGTTCTTTACCGTCAGATCGACTACGTTAAGTATCGGCTTTACGTTCACAGGTTCAGGTCTTTCTATTGAAAGCTCCACCGCCTTGCCCACCATAAGCTCAGTGAGCTGTTTTTCACTGCTCTCGGCAGTGTTTACAGTTTCAACGCTCTTGCCCTTTCGCAGTATGGTCACTCTGTCAGATATATCCATTACCTCGCCCAGCTTGTGGGTGATGATAATGATAGCACAGCCCTGAGCTTTCATTTTTCTCAGGATATTGAAAAGCTTTTCAGTTTCCTGCGGAGTAAGAACCGCCGTAGGCTCGTCAAGAATAAGTATTTTAGCACCCCTGTAAAGCACTTTCAGTATCTCAACTGTCTGCTTTTCACTGACGGACATATTGTATACCTTTTTGTCAGGGTCAACTTCAAGACCAAGCTGTTCAGATATCTTTTTTATCTCATCTCTTACAGCGCCCTTGCTCTTAAGCTTGCCCTTTGTGCCTGCCACAATGTTGTCTGCGGCGGAGAACACCTCCACAAGCTTGAAGTGCTGATGTATCATGCCTATGCCAAGTTCGATAGAATCCATAGGTGAATTTATCGCCTCAGGCTTGCCGGCAATGTAGATATTGCCCTTGTCAGGGTGATAGATACCCGAAAGCATATTCATCAACGTGGTCTTTCCTGATCCGTTTTCGCCCAGCAGTGCAAGTATCTCACCGTATTTTACTTCAAGATCAATGCCGTCGTTTGCAACCACGCTTCCGAAAACTTTTGTTATACCGCTGCATTTTACAGCGATCTCAGCAGATATTTCTTCACTCATACTTTCAGCTCCTTTTTATGAACTTCCTTAGATTTGCTAATGTCATCAGAAACCGACAGCAGAATTAACTGCTGCCGTATGCTCATATCATTAACAAAACAGGCGGCAACCTGCACCGCCTGTTTTGTTAAGCTGTTAAGCCTTATTACTTGACCTCAACGTTCTTGAAGTACCAGTTGATTCCGCCTGTGATAGTAGCGTCGTCGAGAGTTTTGCCCTCTTCGCCAACTGTTTTGCCGTCGTTTGTTTCGATAACGCCGTCAAATACGTTGAATGAGCCGTCCTCAAGCTTAGCCTTAGCCTCGTCAACAGCCTTCTGCATATCCTCTGTGCAGAGATCCTTGTTCAGAGGAGCGATGTCTACAAGACCGTCAGCCATGCCGCCGTAGTAGTTCTCACACTTCCAGTTGCCATCTACGATCTGCTTTACCTGATATGTGTAGTATGCAGACCAGTTCCAAAGAGTTGAAGTAAGTGTAGCCTTAGGAGCGTCCTTAGACATATCTGTGTTGTAGCCTACGCCCCACTTGCCTGCGCTTTCAGCCTCGAGCTGTGGGTTAGGTGTGTCGCAGTGCTGAGCGATAACGTCGCAGCCCTCAGAAAGAAGAGCCTTTGCAGCGTTTGTTTCCTCTGTTGGTGAATACCAGCTGTTTGTTACCTTTACATATACCTTAGCGTCAGGGTTTACAGAATAAACGCCCATTGCGAAAGCGTCGATACCGCCTGTGCACTCAGAGTTCTCGCTGCCCATAGCGGAAACGTAACCGATAAGATTTGACTCTGTCTTCATACCTGCAACGATACCGGTGAGATATCTTGCCTGATAAATTCTTCCGAAGTAGTTGTTAAGGTTCTTGCCGTTGTTCTTGTAGCCTGTGCCGTGGCAGAAATAAACGTCAGGATATTCTTCTGCAAGGGACTCCATTTTGTCCATATAGCCCCAGCTTGTGCCAAAGATGATGTTGCAGCCTTCCTCGATGCACTCACGGATAGCTGTTTCTGTAGCAGCAGGGTCGCTGTCTGATACGTTGTTTTTTCTAACGATCTGATCGTCTTTAAGTCCAAGCTCCTTCTGCATACCAACGATACCCTGATCGTGAGCATATGTGTAGCCTGAACCGTCGGCAGGGTTGCCGATGTGTATAACACCGATCTTTACAGTGTCATAGCTGAGAGTTGCCGTCTGATTGTCAGCCGACTTCTGTGATGCTTCGTCCTTAGCAGATGTACAAGCTGTAAGAGCTGTTACAGCAAGAGCCGCAGAAAGAACGAGCGCAAGAATACGTCTTACCTTCATGTTTGATCTTCCTCCATAAAATATTTATTGGTAACGCCTTGTGCGTTAGTCCCTGAAAGTTATAGTGCCGTTGTCCATAGAGTCAACGATAGCAAGAGATTCGAGCTTTACGCCCATGTCACGGATAGTCTTTCCGCCAACCTGGAAGCCCTTTTCGATAACGATACCTGCTCCCGCAAGCTCAGCCCCGGACTGCTTCACAATATCTATAAGCCCCATAAGAGCACAGCCGTTAGCAAGAAAATCGTCTATAATAAGCACCTTGTCACCCTTGCCGAGATATTTTTCAGATACCATTACGTCATATGTAACGCCCTTTGTGTAGGACTTTACTTGAGTAACGAACATTTCGCCGTCAAGATTTTTGCTGAGAGTTTTCTTTGCGAAAATAACAGGGCAGTTGTTAAAATGCTGTGCCGCAATGCAGGCAATGCCGATACCGGATGACTCGATAGTGAGTATCTTGTTCACGCCTGTTCCTGCAAATCTCTTTGCAAACTCCTCACCGATATCGTTGAAAAGCTTTACGTCCATTTGGTGGTTAAGGAATTTATCGACTTTGAGAACGTTTCCTTCCTTTACTACTCCGTCCTTAAGAATACGCTGTTTTAAAATTTCCATGATCTTTTCCTCACGATACAAAAAATAGTTAAATATATTATTTTACATCAAAAAGCAACTATATAAGAAAATTATACTACACTTTCGACGATTATTCAATTGCTATGGCACGTTAAAAGTTTAACATTCTATTAATTTTCAACGTTCTTTTCTATATTGTGCAATAAAAAAAATCCGCCTGAGATCTCAGACGGATAAAAGTTTTATTTTTCTTTTACTTTTCTTGAAGCTATCTTAGCCGTGTTCGGCATACAGAGCATAGCAGCGGAGCTTTCGTAAATTGTGACATATATAGGAGAGTTCGTCAAATTGCAGAAAATAAGGTTTTTCGTGTCACAGTCATAAAACTCCATAAGCTCGCTGTCAATATAATATCTCCCCAGCGTATCCCATGATTCCAGCTTTTCCTCGCTTTCCGCAAGCCCCACAGAATCAATGACCAGCCCAACGGTCACATATGCAAAAACAGGCACTACCATATCTTCTTTTTTGTAGAACATCTTGTTTCCATGTGGGTCAGTGCCGTAATAGCATATAACGAGAGTATCTTCAGGTAACTCATTTGCAACGTCAGCCTGTTCATTATCGCAAAGCCTCTGGCAGATCGTGAAAAATTTATCAAGCTGTGCCGTGAGCTTTTCTCTCTGCATTTTAGCTGTTTCAGCAAGCTCACTGCTTCCTGTTTTTTGTGCGGCATTTTCAGCGATATCGCAGTCAAAATAATCGCTTGGCGTTTTAAGCTCATAAACGTTGTTTATTGTTTTGGCAAAAAGCTTTCCGTCCTCGGAGTATACCGAGGTCACAGGAGAACTGCGTATGAATTTTCCGTCAGGGAACTTTTGACTGCCATATACAAGACCTTGAACGCAGTAAAACACTGTGTCGTCCGTGATAGGGTCAGGGAAACAGCTTTGAGCCGTGTTTGGATATGAAAAAAGCGAATTTTTCAAATTCCTTATTGCCACACGCCACTTGTCAAGATACATTTTTTCTCCCTCGCTTTCAGCATTCATACCTATATAATATCAGATAGTGTATATTTTGTCAATAAAGCTGACTGCTTAACAAGAGAAAAAGTCCCACGCTTATCGCAGAGGACTTTTTCAAATCATTTCGTTCGGCTAAAATATTTTTCGTTTGCACTGCCTGAAATATTGATCTTTAAAAGATTGTTCGTTCTCAGGCGTACCAGCTCATCTATATACGGCTTCATAACAAAGTCTGAAACTCTGTTCTTCAATTTTGTCATGCCTTTAAGTACGCCATGAGCCTGGGTTATAGCAATAACGGGGAGTCTTCTCTCATCAATGTCAAGAGGAAATTCGTCGTCCTTGGAAATAAGCTGTATGTCAAAATAAATAAGGTCGATATCCTCGTTAAGAAGAAGCTTTTTCCCTTCCTGAATGGTTTCTGCAGTGAAAACAGTATTTTCCTGAGAAAGTATCCCCTCGAGCTGACAGCGTGCGTCGCTGTTGTTGCTTACAATAAGGATCTTGTGCTTTCGGTCTATTTCGTTTTGGATATAGTTCTTATAGTCGTTTATGCGTTTATCCGTCAACACCATGTCGGTCACGTCCGTGAAATACGCTATAAGCACAGAGCTTACACCTGTTTCGCTGATAAATCGTAAATGCGTCTTGAACCAGTGCTTCTTGCCGTTTATCTCGTGCATACTGAGAACACATTCTGCTCTGTCCTTGCTCTCTATTGCCTTGTTCACAGTGCTTGTGAATTTCTCTTTGCATTCGCTGTCAATGCAGTTCTTAACATTGAGTTTGCCGTACACACTGCTGTCATAGCCGTATTTTTGTGAAAACGCCTTGTTTGAACATACCATTACCACTGTGCCGTCCGGAAAACATTCATATATCGTAGCAGGCTGGTCGATGCTGTCGATATATGCCAGCAATCCTCCGCCCTTGCCCCACAGCAGGTCGTTTACTGACGTCCCGTTCTCAGGCACAGGCTGTTCCTCCTGATCTGAAATAAGCTTTTCATACTCTGCCGCAGGCAAAGGCTTTGAATAATAGAAACCCTGAATGTAGTCACAGCCTACGCTTTTCAGAAATTCTACCTGCTCCGCTCTGTCAACGCCTTCCGCTATAACGGGGATATTGAGCCATTTGGCCATTCTGATAACAGAAGAAATTATAGTTTCTGCACGGCCGTCATACTTTGCCTTGAACATGAACATCATGTCCATTTTTAGCATATCCACCTGAACATCTTTGAGTACGTTCAGGGAAGAATAGCCGCTGCCAAAATCGTCCATGAGGATAGTAAAGCCATTATTTCTGAGCTGGCTAGTGATATCATCTATCATTACATTGTCGTCAGTATAAACGCTTTCCGTTATCTCAATGTTGAAATACTTAGGGTCAACGTCATACTTTCTGGTAAGCTCTATGATGATCTTCGATAGATTAGGGTTATAAAGATTGACCCTTGAAACGTTTACAGACACAGGAAAAAGTGGTACTCCCTTGTCTTTCCATTCCTTGAGCTGTTTGCAAACGCATTCCCATATGTAGAAATCAAGCTTTGAGATAAAGCCGTTCTTCTCAAATATCGGGATAAACACACCAGGTGAGATAAATCCCTTGGTAGGGTGTATCCATCTTGCAAGAGCCTCCGCACCCACAGGCTTGTTTGTCTTTACATCATACTTAGGCTGATAGTAAGGCATAAACTCGTGGTTTTCAAGAGCGTCGCTCATTTCATTTATTATATTCTGCTCATTTTCGATAGAAAGCCGCATTTTGTCATCATAAAAAGCATAGCTTTTCATATAATGCCCTTTTACAGTTTTAGCGGCAAGAGCGGCACGGTCGCACATGAAGGATATTGGCAGGCTTCTGTCAGTCACCACATAAACGCCGTAAACGATCATGATGTTATAGATTGCGGACAGTTTTTTCATGTTTTCAACAGCCTGCTCTATCTGCTTTACTGTTTCTTTCTTGCCCTGATAAGGGGTGAAGATACCGAAAACGTCAGCGTCTATCCTACCGAAGGTACAGCATTCCGTTGTTTTTGCAAAATCTCTTATACGTTTTGCAACATGCTTTAGCAGTCTGTCTCCATACGCAGTGCCGAAAAATGAATTTATAAGCTTGAAACGGTCGATATCTAGTCTTAGAAAAGCGAACTGCTTGTCAGGATTAGCCTTAAGAAGTGCCTTTGACGCACTGAAAAATTTATTCTTTGAATATATCTCCGTAAGAGGGTCGTAATTCATAACGTTATTAAGCTCTTTGAGCAGCGATACCTGACTTCTTGCGATAACGTTTTTGAGCCTTAGCTTTATAATATCAGCGTCATAAGGCTTTGGAACAAAGTCCCACGCACCGCTTTCAAGCACCTTTTTTTCAGTGTCTCTGTCTGATTTTTCTGTTAGAATAATAACAGGTATCTGAGATAAGGTTTTATCATGCTTTATTTTATCCATGAACTCATATCCGTCCATTTCGGGCATTATGATATCCAGTATTATAGCGTCAACTTTTTTATCCTGTTTTTTTAGCATTGTAAGAGCCTGTATGCCATTTTCTGCTTGGATCACAGTATAGTCAGAATGTAGTATGTCGCAAAGTATAGATCGGTTCGTTGTGCTGTCGTCAACGACAAGCACGGTTTTCTGTATGTCCATTTGCAGCTCCCTTCTGTCATATGGCAGTTTAATATAACGTTTTCATACCATAAGTATACAACATATCGGGAGGATTTTCAATATTTTTTATCAGTGCTTGCTGGCTTTTTGGATTATTCGTTATAAATAGCTATTTTTGATTATCCAAGATACAAATAATTTGGTACTGTTTGCACAAGCCGTACTATTTATTATGACAAAGCTTTTCCGTTTTTGACATCATCACAAGCAGAAGTATGAAGAAAAATGCAAGATAAACGGGCATAAGCTTAAGGCTCGCGTGGTTTGCGATAAGCCCGAAAACAGTGGACATGAAGGTCGAGCCTGCAGGGAAGAGCTAAATCAGCCCTGCCCGAAATCAAATCTCTTGTAAAGCTTTTGTATCTTAGAAGCGATTACGATAGGCGGATAACCGCCGCTTATGACATAGTGTGAGTGAGCAAGATATAAAGGTCTTCGATAATCAAACCGCTCTAAAAGCTGTTCTCTGGTGGAGTTGTAAGCGATAGGTCTGTTAGGGTCGTTTTTTATGCGTCCGTAGCAGGTGTTGAAATATGTGTCGATAAAGACCACCATGCCCGATCTTTTAGCCACCTTGCCGTTCTCTTCCGAAAGCAATGCTCCGCCGCCTGTTGCAACAACGCCGCCAATGTCAGCAAATGCTGCAAGAGCCTCGGTTTCAAGCTTCCTGAAATGCTCCTCACCGTATTTGTCGAATATTTCAGGTATGCTCATTCCTGCCGTATCTTCGATATACTTGTCAAGGTCAACGCACTGACAGCCCATTTTTTTCGCCAAGATCTTTCCCACAGTAGATTTTCCACAGCCCATAAAGCCGCACAAAAAAATTGGTCTCATATTTACTATCCTTATTATAATGTATTTTACTTAAAATCCTTCTCCACAGCGATCTCCATTTCGTCTATGATAGACTGAACTTCCTCGTCTGTGTATTCGTCGCCGTCCCATATCTCGTGAGCGGAAACAGCCTGCCATACAAGCATTGCCATGCCTCCGACAGCGTTCTTGCCCATAGCCTTGGCTTTCTGCATGAGCAAAGTCTCACGAGGATTGTATATAACGTCAAATACCGCACCGCTCGCCTTTATAACTTCATCAGGAACAGGGCAGGCGTTTGTCTTAGGATACATTCCCGCAGGGCAAGCGTTCATAAGCAGCTCGTAGTGAACGTCGGTCGGTATCTCAGTGTTTAGAACAATAGTTATCCTAGCGTCAGACTTCATAGCCTTTATCTCTTTCTCTACCTGCTTAGCCAAAGGCATATCGCTCTCCAGTACCGCAATGTAAAGGTCAGCCCCGGCAAGAGCCGCCTCAATTGCCATCATTCTGCCTACTCCGCCGCAGCCTATAAGCAGTATCTTTCCTGTGAAGTCGATATTCATGGCACGAACAGTTCTGAGAAAGCCGTCGCAGTCAGTGTTGTAACCAACGTGCCTGCCGTTTTTGTTGTCAACGCAGTTCACAGAGTGATAACGCTTTGCCGACTGGTCAAGCTCATCAGTGTAGTCGATAATGCCTATCTTGTGAGGGATAGTGATGTTGTAGCCGTTAAGAGAATTAAGATATTCCGCCTTGTCTTTAAGCTCCTCAGGCTTTACTTCAAGTATCTCATACTCAAACTCACGTCCTTTCAGCTCAAAGAGCCTGGCGTGTATAGGAGGCGACATAGTGTGCTTAAGCGTTTCTCCAAGTATAGCGTATTTTCTTGACATTTTACATTCCTTCTTATAAAAAATTTCTGCATATTAATAATGTATATCCGTAGGGGCGAACGTTCCTACAGCTTAATAGTTATCTCCCTGTTAGTAGGCACATACCTGCGTATCTTTACCCCCGTCAGCTCAAACATTTTCTTAGAAGCCTTAACTCCGTCAGTGTCGGCGTATTTGTCCTCCCAGTAAACGACTTCCTTTATGCCGCTTTGAATGATAGCCTTTGCACATTCGTTGCATGGAAAAAGTGAAACATATATCTTGGCATTCTGTAAGCTTCCTGCCGCATGGTTGAGAATGGCGTTAAGCTCGGCATGACACACAAATGGATATTTCGTGTCAAGAAACTCTCCGTTCCTGTCCCACGGCATCTCATCATCAGAACACCCGGTAGGCATACCATTGTAGCCTACCGACAATATCTTGTTGTCCTGAGAAACTATGCACGCCCCTACCTGCGTGTGAGAATCCTTGCTCCTCTGTGCAGATAGCAGTGAAATGCCCATAAAATATTCGTCCCATGATATGTAGTCATTGCGTTTCATTTTATACACCGCCTTTTATCAGGTATCTTCATCGTCAATGTCTGATATGCTCAGCATTGTCACCTTGCCGTCATCATCAAAAAAGAAAGTCGCTAAAAAGCCCCTTTTCTTGTATTTCCATGCGTCTGCGTCAGGACTGTCAGGCTCACCGAAAACTTTTTTGACTTCCGTCTTGTCATCACCGCATTTTACCCCTGCAATGCTCATTCCCTTTTTATCGGAACTGCTTTGCGCCGCACTTATCTGACGTATCTTCGACTTCCTGTCAATATCGTCAACACTGTCCGCTTCTACCTTAACAGTGCCTATTATACTGCCGTCCTGCATAAGAGCCACCGAGAATATCCCCTTGCCGTTTGAGTTCCCCGAAAAAGGATAATCCAGCGTGTATTCATATTCCTCGCCAATATCGTCCAGAGTGCATGGTATCTGTATATCCTTGCCGTTTATCTTTATCTCCCACGCACATTTTCCACAGGCACTCAGACAGACAAGCATTGCCACCGCCAATGCCAACAGCAAAGCCCTTTTCATAGCCTTTTTCATTTTTCTCCCCTCGATATTTTAGCTCAGAGAAGCAAGAGCCTTTTCCATTGTGGCATTGTTCTCAATGTTCACAGCGTTCTTGCCCTTGAGAGTTTTCTTTACAAGACCAGTAAGCACCTTGTTAGGACCAAGCTCGATAAAGTTCTCATAGCCTGCCTTTTCCATTTCTGCAAGCTCAGAAGTGAACTTAACGGGTGAAACGATGTGCTTGGCAAGCATATCAGGCATAGCAGAAAAGTCTTCAAGCTTTGTTCCAAGGACGTTTGAGTAGAAATCAACGTTTGCAGTCTTGAACTCAACTGTCTTTGCAGTTTCAATAAATTCATCAGCCGCACTCTGCATGAGCTTTGAGTGGAAAGCAGACGCAACATTGAGCTTTATAGCCTTTTTCTTCATCTCCGCAAACTTTGCCGCAGCCGCCTCGCAAGCCGCAGTATCACCAGCGATAACAGTCTGAACGGCTGAGTTGTAGTTTACAGGAACAACATAGCCCTCTGTTTCCTCGCATATCTTCTCGACCTCTTCAGCAGGCAGACCGATTATAGCATACATTGAGCCACTGTTAGCCTCTGCGGCTTTCTGCATTGCAGCCGCTCTCGCCTTGATGAGCTCGAAACCGTCCTCAATAGTCACAACGCCTGCGGCTACCATAGCAGCATATTCGCCCAGTGAGTGACCTGCTACGCCGTCAAATGTGATGCCCTCAGCCTTTGCGGCTTCAAAAGCGGCAAGCGAGCAAGCCATTATAGCAGGCTGTGAGTTCACTGTCTTGTTAAGCTCAGTGTCAGGGCCGTCAAATGTTACCGCTCTCAGGTCATATCCCAGCACCTTTTCCGCTGTGTCGAAAACCGCATTTGCAGCATCATACTTTTCGCAAAGCTCCTTAGCCATTCCTACATACTGTGAGCCTTGACCTGAAAACAAAAAAATATTTTTTGACATAAAATTTTACTCCTTTGTGGTTAAATTTATACATAGCCGCCTGATAATATCAAAGACGCCTTATCTCATATATGTAAATTTCTGAAAGCTATCTCCATTAAATTATTGTTTTATGATTTAATTTTTGCAAGATATTTTCAAAAATGGACACATAATATTAACTAACGCCCTAAAACTTGTGAAAAATTCTCTAAATGTTTAAATTCATCAAGAGTTGTTCATAATTTGTTATTGACGTATCTAAAAAAACAGTTTATAATTATAATGTTATGATATGTGTTATATAGTTAAAAAATTAACTAATTATATTTTGATATAATATATTTTGATTTGCTCCATAGGAACAAGAACATTATAGCACAAATTGCGGAAATATACAATATATAATATAGAATTTTCAGGAGGAAAAATCAGTGGGAAGTAAAGTAACAGGCGTAAAGATCAAGGGCATAGGCAAATATGTGCCTGAAATGGTCGCAACAAACGAGGATTTCACAAAGATCGTTGAAACAAGCGACGAGTGGATAACTCAGAGAACAGGCATTAAGCAAAGACACATCACAAATGGCGAGCCTACATACTATCTTGGAGCAATGGCGGCAAAGGCTGCAATGGCTGACGCAGGAGTAAAGGCAGAGGATATCGACCTTATTATTGCCACAACAGTAACAGGGGATTATTTCACTCCGTCACTTTCCTGCCTTATCCAGAGAGAGATAGGTGCGATAGGCTGTATCGCATTTGACCTTAACGCTGCTTGTGCGGGCTTTGTTTACGGCTTTGATACCGCAAAGAGATATCTCCAGACAGGCGACGGAATAAAGACCGTTCTTTTGGTGGCTTCTGAGGAACTTTCAAAATTCGTTGATTATACCGACCGTTCTTCCTGCGTGCTTTTCGGTGACGGCGCAGCCGCTTTCGTCCTTGAAACAGCAGAGGATACTACATATTCAAGTTTCCTTGGCGCAGACGGAAACGGTGCAAAGTATCTTGCTTCCCGTGCTTTGAAGTCTGAGAACGCTTTCAGAACCAATAGCGAGGAATTTGATATGGATATGCCTGAAACAAAGGATTATTTCTTCAAGCAGGACGGCAAAGAGGTCTATAAGTTTGCCACAAAGGCACTTCCAAATGCAGTTGAGCAGGCTTGTGCAAAGATCGAAATTTCCCCTGATGACCTTGATTGGATAGTGCCGCATCAGGCAAATATAAGAATAATCGAAACTGCCGCAAAGCACCTTGGCGTTTCAATGGACAAGTTCCCGGTATATATCGACCGCTATGGAAACACATCTTCCGCATCTATCCCTATCGCATTTTGCGACGCAGTTGCAGAAGGCAGGATAAAAAGAGGCGACAAGGTTTGTCTTGTAGGCTTCGGCGGTGGACTTACTTATGGTGCGGCTGTTTTCGAGTATTGATAATAAATATACAGTTTATATTCGGTACATAATAAATTGTTATTATGTATTATGGCATAAAATTTGCTTTTGACAATAAGGAGAACTACTATGACTACTACAAAGACAAGAATAACTGAACTTTTGGGTATAAAATACCCAATCTTTCAGGGCGGTATGGCTTGGATAGCTGAGCATACTCTCGCTTCCGCAGTTTCAAACGCAGGCGGACTTGGCATAATCGCTGGCGGCTCTGCACCTATCGACTACCTGAGAGATCAGATAAGACAGACAAAGGCGGCTGTAAACGGCAAGCCTTTCGGCGTTAATATCATGCTCATGAGCCCTAATGCCGACGACCTCGCTCAGCTCGTTATAGACGAGGGCGTACCTGTCGTAACAACAGGTGCAGGCAACCCCGGCAAGTATATGGCTGCATGGAAAGAAGCAGGCATAAAGGTGATACCTGTCGTTCCGTCAGTTGCTCTTGCAAAGAGAATGGAAAGAGCAGGCGCTGACGCTGTTATTGCAGAGGGAACAGAGTCTGGCGGACATATCGGTGAGAACACAACCATGTGTCTTGTACCACAGGTAGTTGACGCAGTTGAGATACCTGTTATCGCCGCAGGCGGAATAGCAGACGGCAGAGGAATAGCCGCTTCATTCATGCTTGGCGCAGAGGGCGTACAGCTCGGCACACGTTTCCTTGCCGCAGAGGAGTGTCAGATAAACCCTGTTTATAAGGAGCTTGTTGTAAAGGCAAAGGATACAGACAGTATCGTAACAGGCAGATATACAGGTCACCCATGCAGAAACGTAAAGACAAAGTTCTCAAAGAAGCTTGCAAGCGGCGAAGCAAACGGCACAATCACACCTGAGGAGTTTGAGGAGATCACTCTCGGCTCACTGAGAAAAGCAGTTCAGGACGGCAACCTTGAGGAGGGTTCTTTCCTCTGCGGAGCGATCGCAGGCATGGTAAAGAAGGTCGAGCCTGCAAAGGATATGATAGAAGAAATGTTTGCACAGGCTGAAGAGCTGTTGAACAAATAAACTAATAATATGATAAAGTTATTTCAATATCCGCCGGCTTCGAGAAGTGAGATCGGTAAAAGTGTGCTTGTCAGAATGATACCTGCACTTTTAGTGCTGATACTTTCAACGATACCATTATTTATTTTTATTGGAAAAGATTCAGCAGCAAACCGTGATGCGGTCAGAAAGGTCACTTCACAGGAAACAGAAATGGCAGCAGCTGCTGTGTTTATAGTATTTTTACTGTGCGTTGTATACATCAGTATAGCTGCCGCAAAAGCATCGGCAAAACATATGAGGCATTTTACCTGCTATGCGTATTATAAAGGGACGCTTTATAGTATAGGTGCAGCTGTACCGCATTCGCATTCTAATACTTCAAATCACGGCATGAGAAGCATTATGAAAGCACAGGACGACGCAATGGGATTTTTAAGCGACCATTATACGTTGAAAAAGCTTCTTGACGGGGAGATCGAAAACAGCAGGATATTAGTATATGAGGTAAAGGAGCTGACCTTGCTTAAGGAAAATAAAAATGGAATGAAGGTACTTTTACCGAACGGAAGAAAACAGACCATTTACAAAGATATGATAGATTATGATACTCTCAGAGATATCATTTACATCATGCAGAAATAACAGGAGGAAAATAAAATGGCAACAGCATTGATAACAGGTTCTGCAAGAGGAATAGGTGCAGCGATAGCACTCAGACTTGCAAAGGACGGCTATAATATTGCTCTCAACGACATCTCTGAGGCAATGTTTGAAGATAACGATATAATGGATAAGATAAAGGCAGAGGGCGTAGAGTGTGAAAAGTTCATCTGCGACGTTTCAAGCTATGCACAGGTAGAGGAAACAGTCAAGGCAGTAAAGGCTCGTTTCGGCACTATCGACGTGCTCGTAAACAACGCAGGAATCACTCGTGACGGTCTTATGGCTCGTATGAGCGAGGAGCAGTACGATATGGTAGTTGCTGTAAACCAGAAGAGCGTGTTCAATATGTCAAAATTTGTGGGCAGCGTTATGATGCGACAGAAGTCAGGCAAAATAATAAATCTTGCTTCCGTTGCAGGACTTTACGGCAACCCTGGACAGATAAACTATTCCGCAACAAAGGCAGCTATCGTCGGCATGACAAAGACAGTTGCAAAGGAGCTTGGCTCAAGAGGTATCACCTGCAATGCTGTAGCCCCCGGATTTATCAAGACCCCTATGACAGACAAGCTCACAGACGCTCAGAAGCAGGCTATGATAAATCAGATAGCAATGAAGCGTTACGGCGAAGTTGACGAGATAGCAGGCGTTGTATCCTTCCTTGCTTCCAAGGACGCAAGCTACGTTACAGGACAGGTAATAGAAATAAGCGGCGGACTTATGATGTAGCCACTCACCGTGACGGGCATCTTACGTCGTGCGTTTCGGTTTAATGGCGACTATTTTTATGCCATGTAGATTTGATATGTTTTAAATGATACTAAGGAGTGTTTAAATGAGAAGAGTTGTTATCACAGGTATGGGTACAGTAAACCCTCTTGGCAAGAACGTAGAGGAATTTTGGGCTAATATCAAGGCTAACAAGAACGGCCTGTCTTATGTTGACCAGTTTGATACCGAAAATTTTCCTGTAAAGATAGTCGGCGCTGTCAAGGATTTTGACTGCACTGAGTATATAGATAAAAAAGAAGCAAAGAGAATGGATAGATTTACTCAGTTCGCTGTTTGCTCTGCAAAGCAGGCTCTTAAAATGGCCGGCTCTGATTTCAAGGACGTTGATCCATTTAAGGCTGGCGTTATAATCGGTGTTGGTATCGGCGGCCTTAACATGACCGAAAAGGAAGTAACAAAGTTCAACGAAAAACCTGATAAGGTATCGGTTTTCTTTATCCCTATGATGATAGGCAATATGGCGGCTGGTACTGTTGCAATGCATACAGGCTTTAAGGGCGATAATTTCTGTACCACCACAGCTTGCGCTTCAGGTACTCACGCTATCGGCGAAGCTTTCAGAAAAATAAAGGACGGCTATCTTGACGTTTGCCTTTGCGGTGGCTCAGAGGCTTGTATCTCTCATTTCGCACTCAGCGGCTTCAACAATATGAAGGCTCTCTCAAAGGCAACAGAGCTTGACAAGGCTTCAACTCCATTCGACCTGAACAGACAGGGCTTTGTACTTGGCGAGGGTGCAGGCATACTTTGCCTTGAGGAGTATGAGCACGCTAAAGCAAGAGGTGCAAATATCATAGCTGAAATAGCAGGCTATGGCGCAACAGGCGACGCTTATCACATGACAAGCCCTTCACCAACAGGCGAAGCTGCCGCCCATGCAATGAAGTATGCCTATGAAGAAGCAGGTCTGAAGCCTGAGCAGGTGAACTACATCAACGCTCACGGCACATCAACAGGTCTTAACGATAAGTATGAAACAACAGCTATCAAGCTTGCTCTTGGCGAAGAAGCCGCAAGAAAGACGGTCATAAACTCCACAAAGTCTATGACAGGTCACCTTCTTGGTGCGGCAGGCGGCATGGAAGCTATCGTTACTGCACTTTCTGTACAGAACGACTTTGTTCATAAGACAATAAACTACACCACTCCTGACCCTGAGTGCGACCTTGACTACTGCGTTGAGGGCAACAGAGAAATGCCTGTCTATGCAGCACTTTCAAACTCTCTGGGCTTTGGCGGACATAACGCTACTATCTGTATCAAGAAGTGCGACTGATAAGGAGAAACTGATATGAGCGAAAAAATTTATGGTCAGTTTGACCTTGAAACAATAGAGAAGCTTGCCGATATCGTGAAGAATAAAGACCTCGGTGAGATAACAATAGCTGACGGCGACAAGGTGATAACAGTAAAGGGCAAGAAATGCCCTCCTCCTGCACCAATGGGAATGCCTATGCCAATGGCTGTAGGCACAGCTTTACCTGCTGCCCAGACAGCACCGGAAGCATCGGCAACATCAGCGCCGGTAACAGGCGGCAAGGCAGTTAAAGCCCCTATCGTGGGAACATTCTATGCCGCTCCGTCACCTGATTCAAAGCCGTTCGTAAGCGTTGGCGACAAGATAAAGAAGGGCGACACTATCTTCATTATCGAGTCCATGAAGGTAATGAGCGAAGTACAGAGCGAATTTGACGGCGTGGTAAGAGAGATATGCGTAAACAGCGGCGACGCTGTTGAGTTCGATCAGACCATAATGATACTTGACTAAACTGATTTGGAGGAAAGACAATGGCAGTTGTTTTGAATAAAGAGCAGATCATGGAAATAATCCCTCACCGTGACCCTTTTCTGCTTATTGACGAGGTAAACGAGCTTGAAGTGGGCAAGCGTGTAAAGGCTACAAAGTATATAAAGGCTGAGGACTTTTGGTTCAAGGGACATTTTCCGAACTATCCTGTTACCCCGGGTGTACTTATGGTAGAGATGTGTGCGCAGGCAGGTGCAGTTGCACTGCTTTCACTTCCTGAGAACAAGGGCAAGATAGGTCTGTTCGGCGGCATAAACAACTGTAAGTTCCGTCAGCAGGTAGTGCCTGGTGATAAGTTGGATATCGAGGTGGAGATAATCAAAGTCAAGGGTCCTATCGGCGTTGGAAAGGCACTTGCTTCTGTAAACGGCAAGAAGGCTGTTTCCGCTGAGATAACTTTTGCGATAAAGTAAGGTATCTCTTATTCTAGTCATAATTAGTGAGGCATAATATGTTCAAAAAAGTATTGATAGCGAACAGAGGCGAGATCGCTGTCCGCATTATAAGAGCCTGCCGAGAGCTTGGCATACATACTGTTGCGGTATATTCAACCGCCGACAGAAACGCTCTCCATGCTCAGATAGCAGACGAGGCAGTCTGCATAGGTCCTGCACCAAGCAAGGACAGTTATCTTAATGTCAGGGCGATAATCTCCGCCTGCGAGATAACAGGTGCAGACGCTATCCACCCGGGCTTTGGCTTTCTGTCTGAAAATCCGTCCTTTGCAAGAATGTGCGAAAAGTGCGGCATAACTTTCATAGGACCAAGAGCCGAGTCTATTGAAATGCTTGGCGATAAAGCGCAGGCAAAGGAAACAATGAAAGAAGCAGGTGTGCCTGTTATAATGGGTTCAGACGGCGCTATCTCCAATATCCATGCGGCGCATACCCTTGCAAGAGATCTTGGCTACCCTGTTATGGTAAAGGCTTCAGCAGGCGGCGGAGGACGTGGTATAAGGATCGTTCACTCCGACGATGAGCTTGAAGCGCAGATGACCGCCGCAAAGCAGGAAGCTCTTGCCTGCTTCGGCAATGATGAGATCTATATTGAGAAATTCATAGAAGACCCTAAGCATATCGAGATACAGATACTTGCGGATAATTACGGCGACGTTATCTATCTGGGTGAGCGTGACTGCTCCATGCAGAGAAGAAATCAGAAAGTCCTCGAGGAAGCCCCTTCCCCTGCAAGCTTTATGAATGAGGAGCTTCGTGCGAAAATGGGCAAAGCCGCTTGTACAGCCGCTAAGGTCTGCGGCTATAGGAACGCAGGCACTATTGAGTTCCTCGTGGATAAAAACGGCGAGTTCTATTTCATGGAAATGAACACCCGTATACAGGTGGAGCACCCTATCACAGAGGCTGTCACAGGCGTTGACCTTGTAAAGCAACAGCTCCTTATCGCATCAGGACAGAGATTGTCCATAAAGCAGGAGGATATAAAGCTGACAGGTCATGCAATAGAGTGCCGTATAAATGCGGAAAATCCGCTTCTTGATTTCAGACCGTCACCGGGCAGGATAAAGTCGCTCTTTATCCCCGGAGGACCAGGAATAAGAGTAGATACCGCAGTTTATCAGGGCTATGAGATACCGCCTTATTACGATTCCATGATAGGCAAGCTCATTGTTCACGGTAAGAATAGAGAAGAAGCTATTGCAAAAATGACATGGGCGCTGTCTGAGTTTATCGTAGACGGCGTTGCAACCAATGTTGATTTCCAGCTCAAGCTTATAAGACGCCCGGAGTTTTTAGAGGGCAATTACGATAACGGTTTTCTTAACCGTACCGACATTTTGGCAGATGAGAGGAGTAAGGAATAATGCTTGAAGATCTGTTTTCTGTCGTTAAAGTAAGATTTAACGGCGATAAGGCGGACGATGACAAGAAAAAGACCGATATCCCAAAGGGTCTGCTTTTCAAGTGTCCAAGATGCAGAAACGTCACTTTTATGGAGGAGTTTCAGGCAAACGGAAAGGTTTGTCCTCACTGTAACTATCATTCAAGACTTACCGCTAAAGAACGTCTTGATATCACCATAGATAAGGGTAGCTTTGAGGAATTTGATAAGGATATGGTATCAAAAAATCCTATAGATTTCCCTGACTATGAAGCAAAACAGCAGGCTTTGAGAGAAAAGACCGGTCTTAAAGACGCCGTTATCACAGGAAAGGCTGCCATAAGAGGAGAGAAGATAGTTATAATCGTTATGGATTCCAACTATATGATGGCTTCCATGGGCAGTGTTGTGGGCGAAAAGATAACACGAGCTATCGAATACGCCACCGCAAATAAGCTCCCTGTTATCGCATTCACAGCTTCAGGCGGAGCAAGAATGCAGGAGGGTATAGTTTCCCTTATGCAAATGGCGAAAACAAGCGGTGCTGTGGCCAGACATAACCAAGCAGGTCTGCTTTATATCGCAGTTATGACCGACCCTACCACGGGCGGAGTAACAGCTTCCTTTGCGTCACTGGGCGATATCATAATTGCAGAGCCAAAGGTGCTTATCGGATTTGCAGGCAGACGTGTTATAGAGGGTACTATCAAGCAGAAGCTTCCTGACGATTTCCAGTCTGCCGAGTTCATGCTTGAAAACGGCTTTGTGGATATGATAGTTGAGCGAAAGAAAATGAGAAGAGTTCTCGCTCATATACTCAGACTTCATAAGCCAGTAAAGGAGGTGTCCTCAAATGAGTGAGCTGACAGCTTGTCAAAGACTTGATATAATCAGACACAAGGGCAGACCTACTGCCAAGGACTATATCCCTCTTATATTCGACGATTTCTTTGAGATGCACGGAGACAGACTTTTTGGTGATGACGGTGCTGTTATGGGCGGCATAGCCTATTTTAAGGGCATACCTGTTACAGTTATCGCAGAGGTAAAGGGCAGAGATCTTGCAGAAAATCAGAAGTGCAATTTCGGTATGCCACACCCGGAGGGCTATAGAAAGGCTCTCAGGCTTGCAAGGCAGGCTGAGAAGTTCCATAGACCTGTTATATGCCTTGTTGATACAGCAGGCGCATTCTGCGGCGTAGAAGCTGAGAAGCGTGGTCAGGGCGAAGCGATAGCCAAAAACATCATGGAGTTCATGACCCTCAAGACTCCTGTTATCTCCATAATACTCGGAGAGGGCGGCTCGGGAGGAGCGCTGGCTCTTGCAGTGTGCGATGAGCTTGCAATGCTTGAAAACGCTATCTATTCGGTAATATCACCGAGAGGCTTTGCAAGTATCCTGTGGAAGGATTCCACAAGAGAGCGTGAAGCCTGCGATATAATGAAGATAACCGCCGAGGATCTTACAAGACTTGGCGTGTGCGACCATATAATTTCCGAAGCCGACGGCGGCGCACATAACGACCCACAGCTCACTGCGGAGAATATCTCTGACTATATCGAGGGCGCTTTGAAAAGAAAATTGCAAAAAGGTCTTGACGAATTGCTTGAGGGGCGGTATAATAAGTTTAGGACTGTGGGCGAGTTTGAGGAAAGTTCGCAGGAATGAGTTTTTTTGATGATCATGCCGAATGATTTGCCGACTTATGAGCGGCGGCGGCTGACATAAATGCTGCGCTGAGCGGCAGACCCAGTAAAGTACAGAATGGAGGTAAAGTAATGGTATTTGATAAGATCAAGGACATTATCGTAGAGCAGCTCGACGTTGAAGAGGACGCAGTAACTATGGAGGCTTCTATCACAGATGATCTCGGCGCTGACTCACTGGACGTAGTTGACCTTGTAATGAGCATCGAGGAGAGCTTTGATGTAGAGATCCCTGATGAAGAGGTCGAGAACATCAAGACTGTTGGCGATATCGTTAAGTATATCGAGAACAAGGTCGAGGAATAATCTTTGACTGTTTCAAAAAGCTGTGCTTTTGCACGGCTTTTTTTATTTTACCTGATTTGTGGAATATGCACAAAATGGGAGTATATTTATTAAAGGGTATAGACAAATGAGGGCTGTTGTGATATAATTAAATCAATGAGTAAATATTGGGGCTAAGCTCCGGAAAGGAAAAATGATGCTGCATGAAAAATCCTGCGGTGCTATCGTTTACAGAAAGTATCACGGAAACACCGAGATACTGCTGATAAAGCATATCAACAGCGGTCATTGGTCATTCCCAAAGGGTCACGTTGAGGGCGATGAAACAGAGGAAGAAACTGCCAAGCGTGAGATCATGGAGGAAACGGGGATAGACGTAAATCTCGATACAACGTTTCGGGAGATAGTGTCCTATTCACCAAGGAAGGACACGCAGAAGATCGTTGTCTACTTTATCGGCAAAGCAAAGAACACCGACTACACTCCTCAGGAAGAGGAGATCGCAGACATACGCTGGGTCGAGATCGGCAGGGCAGGACAGGTCCTGTCTTACGAAAACGACCGCAGTATTGTAAACAAGGCGAAGAAATTTATAATCTGAAAAAAGTTCCATAAAATGCGTTCAGGTGTTGAACGGTGTTTTATGGAACTTTTTGCTTGTATCAAAATGAAAAAAAGAGCCGACAAAATGCTTCATTCTGTCGGGCTACAATTGCCCCTAGAGAACACATTCGTCGGCTCTGATAACAGTATAGCCCATTCTGTGGCAAATGTCAAGACCTATAGAGAAAACCTTGACAATTTTGCAAAAATCGAATATAATAATACCAGCAACAGAAAAACTGTTGAGCAGACAGCGAGAGCTGTCGAACGATCTGACGAAACTTGGTAGCCGTGGCAGATCGTCAAGTGATGAAGTGGCTGTTTATTCGAGTGAGTACGCTATGGAGCCTAACGGAAGGTTGCATATCAGCCTTGACTCGAATAGACTAACAAGTTGAAAGAAAAATGTGACTAATGGGACTTGTGCTTTGGCATAGGTCTTTTTTAGTGTCAAGACTTGACATTTACCGTTGAATTGATTATAATAGTATTGAGAAGATCTATCCGTAGCTTTTCTTAGTGTGGCTGACACTTGAGGGACGCATTAGAAATGGTGACGTGTATCCGAAACTGTGAAGTTCACTGCTGCTTGAAAGTATAGTATGCAATGTGCAAAGGCAAAACGCCCTCTGCATGAAAGTTGGTCGACCGCAGCGACTATAAAAATCAGCCCTGCTATGAAAAAGACCGCCCTGAATTATCAGAGCGTTTTTTTGATATATACTTGACATTATTAAAAAAATTGGATATAATGATATCAGCAACGAAACGTTGTCAGAAAACAGGAGTTTTCGGTCAGAACTGACGTAAACTTGATAGTCGTGGCAGTTCTGTTAAGCGATGATACCAAGGGGCGTGCCAAGAGCGTTGTTTGGTTGAGCTTTCGGGAGGGGTTGCACAGTGAAACCTCAACCTGGCTAGGCGTTTGCCGAAAGAAAATGTGAATGATCTGACGCTGCCTTTTTGGCGGCGTCTTTTTTGTTTTGATTATTAGATTTTTAGTAGAAAAATCCCAAAGCCGTGTCCCCTAACCAATCGCCAATGCTTTCAAAAAGGTCAGCCGCTGCACTGCTTAAATAGAACATCATGCTGAAAGCCATGGATATGAGCCATAAAAAGCCTATCAATACACCGCCTTGCAGGCCTGTAAGAGAGCCATTCTGAATGTTTCTGACAAGTACGATAGTACCTCCGATAGCCACCAATACAAAGACACTTCCAAGTATGTATTGCAAAGCGACTAAGACCTCAGAAATAAAGTTCAGAATAAACGCAAGCAAGTATAGAACACCCTTTAGTATAAACGCAACTATCAGGAAAACTATCTTGAACGGCAATAAAAGTATCGACATTTTTCTTCCCCCCTTGCATAATTGTCATGTTGTTTTTGTAACTTATCTTCAATATTTTATCATAAAATGCCCTATAAGTCAATTACAGTGCAGCAAATTTCCATAAAATGCGTTCAGGTGTTGAACGGTGTTTTGTGGAAATTTTTGTTTGCATCGTCATGGTGCGTGATAAAATCAAAGCTGAGTGCATTTTAGCCACCTTTTTATATTTGATTTTCAAGTTACGTTCGGGGTGTGTCACCGAGTATAATGCCCTAGGTTTTGCATACACAAAATATCAAATGCACGCCCACGTTCTGACACAAGTACTCTACAGCCTGCTCCAGAAACTCCCTTCGGTTTCACTAAGTCACAGGGCTTGTACGTGCCCGCAAGTGTCAAAACGCTTTCTACTTATACACGAAAAAGGGGTGTTTTGTTGCATAAAAAATGCAACAATTGCAGAAATGTTACCAAATTAAAATATAAATCATTTGTTTACACAAATCATATGTGCAAAAATTGTGCATAATTGATGCAAGTGGCATTATCCCCCTAAAAAACAGGAACGAACAAAGTCCGTCCCTGCCTGCGTTTCAATTATGTAAGCGATATGAGATCATATCTCGCTGTCATTATAACACTCAAACACCTTTTCAGCATGAGCCTTGTCAGCGTCGCTCTGCCTTGTGATAAGGCTAACGATAGGTACAAGAACAAGTCCGAAAAGCATTGCAAATGCGCCTGCGTTGATAGGCGAGGCAAGGTTTATGCCCCAAAGTGTTCCTGTGTGTCCTGCAAGGGTGTAGTATGCCATGTGTATTACTGTTATGCCTACTCCTGCGATAAAGCTTGCCATGCAGGCTGACTTTGTTACGCCCTTCCAGAAAAGTCCGTACATAAACGGCGCAAGGAATGCTCCTGCAAGTGCGCCCCATGAGATAGACATGAGAGTTGAAATTACTGTCTGTGGATTTTCAAGGGTGATTATTGCAAGCACAACTGAGATGATAAGAAATACGGCAATGAAAATTCTCATTGTGATAAGCTGTTTTTTCTCGTCCATTTTTTCTTTCATTATAGGCTTGATAAGGTCGATAGTCAAAGTGGAGCTTGATGTAAGCACCAGTGATGAAAGCGTTGACATTGAAGCCGAAAGCACAAGAACGATAACAAGTCCGAAAAGCAGTGAAGGAAGCTTTTCCATCATAGTCGGAACTATTCCGTCAAAACCGCCCTCAGGAAGTCCGTCAGCGCTCTTGACAAAAAGTCTGCCGAAGCCACCAAGGAAGTAACAGCCGCCTGCTACCACTACTGCAAAAAATGTTGATACTATAGTTCCTGTTTTGATAGCCTTGTCGTCTTTTATTGCATAGAATTTCTGCACCATTTGCGGAAGTCCCCATGTGCCGAGAGAGGTAAGAATAACAACGCCTGCAAGGTTTATAGGATCAGGGCCGAATAGTGACGAATATGCACCCTTATCGCCATTTGCGTCAGAAATATCGCCAAGCAGGTCAAGAGAATTTCCAAGACCACCGTTTTCGCCAAGCACTGCAAGCACTACTGCCGCAATGCCTACAAGCATTACTATTCCCTGAATAAAATCGTTCAGTGCTGTAGCTTTGTAGCCACCCATGATGACATACACCGCAGTGAAAACTGCCATGCCGATTATACAATATTTGTAAGGAATGCCAAAGCCCTTCTCAAAAAGTCTTGACAAGCCGTTGTAGACCGAAGCCGTATAAGGGATAAGGAATACGAACACGATAAGTGCCGAAACTATCTTCAAAGGCTTGCTGTTGTATCTCTTTTCAAAATACTCAGGCATGGTCTTTGCCTCAAGGTGCTTTGACATTATCCTTGTACGTCTGCCCAAAACTTTCCATGCAAGCCATGAGCCTATGACGGCGTTTCCAATTCCTACCCATGTGGAAGCCACACCGTAATTCCAGCCGAATTTTCCTGCGTAGCCTACAAAAATTACTGCCGAGAAGTATGAAGTTCCATATGCAAAGGCTGTGAACCATGCTCCAAGACCTCTTCCTCCCAGTACAAAATCATTGACGCTTGCCGATTTTCTGCGGTAATAAACACCTATGCCTATCATAAGTGCAAGGTATAATACCAATACTATCCACCTTGCTGTCAATCCAATACACTCCTTTTACTTCATGTGTCACTTTAAAGCTTTTATGCTTTTGTGTTTTTACTTGCTAAAGTACAATGATACTATTATAGTACAAAGCGGAGTATTTGTCAATACGGACAGGCATAAAAAAAGCCACCGCAAAGGGAAATTTTGCGGCAGCTTTTTTGGTGAAAATCACGAAGCTTACCTGTGTAAAACATCATCGTTCATCGTGACGGTCGCTTTCGCCTGCGGTGATACAAAGGCACATTGTCACAACGCCCACAAAACCGCCTACCAGCGTTCCTGCAAAAAATTCAAGCATAAAAACACCTCCTGCGGATAGTGTGGGCATTTAGCGAAAATGTTATGCAGATAAAGTGGGCAGGGTATAGAAAACTTATTTCAGTATGCGATCTTTACAGTCAGAGCCATTACAGCGAGAAAAGCGATATTTGCGGCTGTGAAATATGCGAAATATCTGCCTTTGATATGGGGGTGGCTGCGGCATATCTGCTTGTAGGATATAAGGCTAGCCATGGAGGCGATAAGAGTGCCAAGGCCGCCTATGTTCGTTCCTATTATAAGTGCGTTTAGCTTGTTGGTGAAGCCTGAAAGGAGTATAGCGCATGGAACGTTGCTTATTATCTGACTTGCGACAACGGCAATAAAAAGCTCGTGACCGTTTATTATGCTGCTGAGTACACTGCGGAAAAACTCTACTCTGCCCATATTTCCGATAAAGATGAAAAATCCGCAGAATGTAAGAAGCAGTGAGTAATCAACTGTTTTAAGCACGTTTCTGTCAGCAATGGCAGAGAAAGCAAGTGCGCAGAGGGTTGTTATCTGCCATGGGATAAGCCTTGCAACTGTAAGCAGGCAAAGGACAAAAAGCAGTACGTATCCTGAAAGCTTTGTCTTGTCTTTAGTCGAATATGTATCGAAGTTTTCAGCAGTTATATCTGTCTTGACAGACAGGTTTCCTGATTTTTTACACACTGCAAGCGTCCACAGAAAAAGCATCGCTCCTGCCACAATAGTAAAGGGAAGCATAAGTACAAGAAAATCTTCCAGCTTCATATCTGATACACCAAAAAGGTATAGATTCTGAGGATTGCCTATAGGCGTGAGCATACTGCCAAGATTTGCGGCAATGGTCTGCAGAACGACAATGGGTATGAGAAGCTTGTTGCCTGCTTCACCGAGAGTTGATAGGGCGGTGAGAGTGAGGGGAACAAAGGTCAGAAGTGAAACGTCATTTGTTATGAACATACTTGAAAAGAAGCAAAGCCCCACAAGCACTATGGAAAGCTGAAATGCGGTATTGACTTTGCTTATGATGAATTTTGCACTGCGTTCAAAAATGCCAAGACCTTTGCAGCCCTCGGTCACTGTCATAAGAGAGAACAGAAGTCCAAGCGTTCGGAAGTCGATATAACTTGCATATGCTTTGTCAGGTGTGACGAAAAATGCAGATATAACGGCTAAGAGCATTGCCACTATCAGGACGGTTTCTTTTTTAGCGAAGTTAAAGGCTTTTTTTATGGCGTTCATTTTTATCATTTCCTGTCGTTTATTCATATGATAAAATTATATCATGAAAATGATATTATTACAAGATTTTGAGCTGTTTTAAGAAAAAAACTTGACAAGTTTAAATAACCATGTTATAATAACGATGTTATTATAACATGGTTATTTTCAGGCAGGTGCAAAATGAGAACGGAAACAGCAGGAGTTACAGAAACTCTTATAGAGAGTGCAAAAAAAGAATTTCTTGAACACGGCTTTCAAAATGCAAATCTTCGCAGGATCTCTTCTGAGAGCGGAGTAAGTACGGGGTCTATATATACACGCTTTGGGGACAAGGCTGGACTTTTTTTCGGCGGTAGTAAAGCCGGCTGCAGACGGACTTATGGAGTTGTATCTTGAAAGCATAACCGCTGCAAGGGAGAGCGGCGACCCTGCGGAGGCGACAAGTCAGGGCAATGAGGGAACTGAGCTTGTGCTGAAATATATTTATGAAAACTTTGACGTTTTCAAGCTTATCTTCTGCCACTCGGCAGGAACGGAGTATGAGTATTATTTTGACGAGCTTGCTGAGATAGAGGAAAAGTATTACAGGGAGTTTGTAAAGCAGTTTTCAAGGCGTGAAAACATGGTGAGCGGCTTCTTTATACACGTTATCTGCCGAACAGGCTGGTCTTATATTTACGAGGTGGTATCTCATGATCTTTCTTATGATGAGGCGCAGATCTTTATGAAAAGCATAAGAGAGTTCTGCTTCGCAGGCTGGGGGAAGGTTCTTGGGGCAGACCTGTGATGATATGCACTTGTAGGGGCAAACAGTGTTCGCCCGCTATAGCTATGTTTGGAGCTGTTTAAGAAACGTTGAGCCGCTCCCTTACAAATAAACCGTCAAAATCATTTTATTCTTTTAACATTTTCAGCAACCCCATATAGGGTGTTGCTTTTTAAATGGCAATAGGTTAGTTTAATCTAACTTTATAAACAAACAGGAGGTATTGTTGTGAAAAAGAAAGAGAAAAAGAAAAGTTCCTTTGCAGTTCTTATGCACTATGCAGGCGGACATAAGTATTATTCCTACGCTTCTGCTGTTCTTGCTGTAATAAGTGCATGGATAGCACTGATACCGTTTTATGATGTTTGGCGCATCATAAAAGAGATACTCAGGGTAAGACCTGATTTTTCAAAGGCGGAGAACATAAGCCGATACGGCTGGGAGGCTGTGGGCTTTGCACTTCTTGGAATGGTTATATATATCGCTGCGCTAATGTGTTCTCACAAGGCAGCGTTCAGGGTGCAGGCTAACATGAGAGTGAGCATGATGAAGCATATTATGAAGCTTCCACTTGGTTATGTTGAAGCTGAGGGAACAGGAAAGATAAGAAAGATAGTTATGGATTCAAGTGCGTCAACGGAAACCTATCTTGCCCACAATTTTCCCGACAAGGCTGTTTCAATGGCGACCCCTGTGGGTCTGCTTGTTATGATGTTCATATTCGACTGGCGGCTTGGACTTATTAGCCTTATCCCTGCGTTCATCGCATTTGTGCTTATGGGCACGCTTATGATGGGTCCTAAAATGGCGGAGGATATGAAGCAGTATCAGAATGCACTTGAAAAAATGTCCTCTGAGGCGGTGGAGTATGTTCGTGGAATACCTGTTGTAAAAACCTTTGGTCAGACGATATTTTCTTTCAAGCGTTTCAAGCTTGCTATTGACGAATATGAAAAGTGGACTCTTGGATACACAAAGAACATGATGCTTCCTATGATATGCTTCACCACTGCGGCAAACGGCATTTTTGCGGCGCTTATAATTGCGGCTTTCAAACTCACTTCCCATGGAGTTACGGACGAGTTTGTTCTTAATCTTTTCTTTTATGTGATAATAACTTCTATTCTTACTGTAACACTTATGAAGATAGCATATGCAGGAGAGTCACAGATGTTGGTGGACGACGCTGTGAACAGAATGTATTCTATTCTTGAAACTGAGCCGCTTGCTGAGACAAAGAGCGGTGAAACTCCAAAGGACTCATCTATCCAGCTTGACAATGCGGTGTTTGCTTATGACAAAGCAGAGAGCAACGCTGTTGACGGAATAACCATGAACATAAAGGCAGGAGAGCATATTGCGGTAGTAGGTCCCTCAGGGGGAGGAAAGACCACCCTTTGTTCGCTTATCGCACGTTTCTGGGACGTAAAGAGCGGCTCTATAAAGATAGGAGGGGCAGACGTGAGAAACATTCCGTCAGAGGAGCTTATGAAGTATGTTTCATATGTTTTCCAGGACAGCAAGCTTCTTAAAATGAGTATTCTCGACAACGTGCGAATGGGCAGACCTGACGCCACGGACGAGGAAGTTATGCAGGCGCTTCGTGACGCACAGTGCATGGATATAATCGAGAAGTTCCCTGAGGGTGTTGATACTATGATCGGCTCAAAGGGCATATACGTTTCGGGGGGCGAGTGTCAGAGGCTTTCTATTGCAAGGGCGCTTTTGAAAAATGCGCCTGTGCTTATACTTGATGAGGCGACGGCTTTTGCCGACCCTGACAACGAGAGGTCTGTTCAGCAGGCTTTTGAGAGGCTTTCAAAAGACAAGACAGTTATAATGATAGCACACAGGCTTTCAACGGTAACAAATGCAGACCGCATTTACGTTCTGTCTGAGGGCAGGATAGCAGAGAGCGGAAAGCATGAGGAGCTTATAGAGCAGGGCGGGATCTACAGCCGTATGTGGAACGAATACAACAGGTCTGTAAGCTGGCAGGTCAGAAAGGCAGGGGTTTGATTATGAGCTTCACGGAAAAATTAAAACACAAATATGCCCTTTCAGACAAGGGTGCAAAAGGCATGATAAGGGCGTTTATTGCTGTTACGCTTGCTAACCTTGTGCTTATGCTCCCTGTGGGGCTTTTATATGTGCTTTCCTCATATCTTCTTGAGGGAGAGCTTCCAAGAGATAAGTTCTGGCTTTTTATGGGGACGATAGCGGGAGTGCTTTTGCTTATTGCCCTTACAACGCTGTTTCAGTATAAGTCCACGTTTTACTCTACATATGTTGAAAGCGGTGTAAGACGAAGGACGCTTGCGGAAAAGCTCAGGAAGATACCCCTTTCATACTTTGGCAAGAAAGACCTTGCCGACCTTACTAACACTATCATGACGGACTGTGCAATGATAGAAACAGGCTCTTCGCATTGGATACCTGAGCTTGTGGGCGGTATCGCCTCCACTACTATCATTGTTATAAGCTTGTTTTTCTTTGACTGGAGAATGGCTCTTGCTTCAGTTTGGGTAATGCCGGTAGCATTTATGATAGTTATTTCTTCAAAGAAGGTTATGTCAAGGATACACGAAAAGACGATGAAATATCGTATAGATTGCATTGACGGCATTCAGGAGGGGCTTGAAACTCTCCGTGACCTGCGTTCATACAACATGACAGAGAAATACTCTGAGGGGCTTGAAAAGAAGATAAAGGCTGTGGAAAAGCACGCTATCGTGGCGGAGTTTGCAAATGCGGTATTCGTATGCTCAGCACAGATGATACTAAAGCTCGGTATTGGAACTGTGGCTGTTGTGGGAAGCTCGCTTCTTGTAAAGGGTGAGATAACGGTGCTGACGTTCTTTATGTTCCTGCTGGTGGTAACAAGAATGTATGAGCCGCTTCAGATAGCGCTTCAGAATTTGGCTGCTATAATAAGCCTTGACGCAAACTGCAATCGTATGGACGAGATACTTTCGCACGAGGAGCAGTCGGGCAGTGATAAGCTTGACAACAAGGGTTATGATATCATATTCGATCATGTTGCTTTTTCATACAAGAGTGAAGAGCAGGTGCTTTCTGATGTAAGCTTCACTGCAAAGCAGGGTGAGATAACAGCACTTATTGGTCCGTCTGGCGGAGGAAAGACCACTGTTGCAAGGCTTGCGGCAAGATTTTGGGATAATGACAAGGGCAAGATAACTGTTGGCGGAATGAATGTTGCAGACGTTGACCCTGAGAAGCTTTTGTCACTTTACTCTATCGTTTTCCAAGATGTAACGCTGTTTAACAACACTGTTATGGAGAATATCAGGATAGGCAGAAAGGACGCAACGGACGAGGAGGTTATGGCGGCGGCAAGGCTTGCACACTGCGAGGATTTTGTTGAGAGGATGCCTGACAAGTGGAACAGCATGATAGGAGAGAACGGCTCGGAGCTTTCGGGCGGTGAAAGACAGCGTATATCCATAGCGAGGGCATTTCTAAAGGACGCTCCTATCATTCTTATGGACGAGGCTACGGCTTCTCTGGACGTTGACAACGAGTCGCTTATACAGGAGTCTATCGCAAAGCTTATACAGAACAAGACTGTGCTTATAATAGCACACAGAATGAGAACTGTTGACGATGTGGACAAGATAGTTGTGCTTAAAGACGGCAAGGTGGCTGAGACAGGCTCGCCTGAGGCGCTTAAAAAGACCAACGGTATCTACAAGCACATGGTTGAGATGCAGCTTTGCTCGGAGAAATGGAAATACTGATATGAATAGAAACCACCGCTGGGAGGAAAGCTCTCAGCGGTGGTTTTGGTTTGTTTGCGTATTATTTTGCGGAGATGTTTCCGCTTTCTGATTTTTTGATAAGACCTGCGGTGAGAGCTTTTTTCAGGGTGTAGCTTATTACGCTCTCCGTTATGCCTACGGCTCTTGTGTAGCCGAATTTCTTGGCTGTTTCTCTTACGAGGTCGGTTTCTGAAAGGCTTATCTGCTGGCAAAGCACTTCTTTCACGGCGTTTATTATCTCCTCGGAGGGGATATCCTCCATGCTTCGCTTGTTGGTATCGTCGCTTGTGCGGTAGATAGGATAGCTTTCAGGGGATTGACCCTCTTTCCAAAGGAAAACTCTGTTTTCATCGGCTGTGGCGAATGGTGAAACGCCTTGTGCGGCATCGGCAAAGATGCTTTCCACTCTTGAGCCGCTTCGTGTTATGCCCCATGCGGTGAAAACCTTTCTCATGAAAAGCTTCTCGCTTATTGGCGCTTCTGCGGCGATCACCTTTTCGGCTGTTTCCCTTATTTTCTGCTTATTTTCGGGTTTATAAAAGTCATCAGATGTACCCATTATGCCAATATCTGCGGTCACATAGGGCTGTGCAAAGGCTGATGTGAGGGCGGAAGCTTCTTCTCTTTCAAACTGCGCTGTGGCATAGACGGCAGGCTTTGAGGGGGGAGCGGTTTCGGCTTCATGCTTTGGTGCGCTGTCTATGGCGGCTTTTATGTTTCCCAGAACTCGGTCCTTATCGTCAAACCAATCGAGCGTCCACACTCTCAGGATATTCCAGCCAAGACCGTTAAGCACGCTTGGCTGTAGGATAAATCTATCCTGTGCGGTGGAGCTGTGGAGAGTGTTTTCACCGTCAAGGAGTATGCCCAAGAGATACTCCTTTTCGTTGTCAGGGTCGATTATGCCGATATCAACTTTGAACTCGGAGCTTCCGATGTTGCATTTCACCCCATAGCCAAGCTCTTTTATGGCTTTTGCGATACACTCTGTTACAGTGCTGTCGCTTGTATTTTTTGTGGTGCTGTGGGCTGTTACGGCAAGCTTTCCATGCTCGGCAAACTCCAGAAAGCCTTTAAGTCCTGCAACGCCCTCGGAACGTGTTCTTGAAAGGTCTATCTGCTCAGGACGGAGGACAGAGTAGACTATCATGGCTTTTCTTGCACGGGATATTGCTACATTAAGTCTTCGCCAGCCGCCGTCACGGTTGAGAGGGCCGAAGTTCATTGAAACTTGTCCCTTTTCGTCAGGACCATAGCCGACGGAGAAGAGTATAACGTCACGTTCGTCGCCCTGAACGTTTTCAAGGTTTTTGATGAAGACCGGCTCCGGTGACTTTCTGTCAAGCTCTTCAAGCTCAGGGTGGTTTGCCCACTCTTCGCAGAGCATATCGTCAATGAGATTTTGCTGAACGGAGCTGAATGTTACAACACCTATGCTGTCATTGTGGAGCTTTTCATCGCTCATTCGTCTTATTATCTCGTCAACAACGGCTCTTGCTTCCGCCTTGTTCTGCTTTGTTCTGCCCTTGTCATAGTGACCCTCGGGGTGGATAATGCTCACCTTTGAAATGAGGTCGTTATGGGACGGGAATGTGAGAAGCTTATTGTCATAGTATTTCATGTTGCTGTAGGCAATAAGGCTCTCGTGGCGTGAACGATAATGCCATTTGAGATACTGCTGCGGCATTGAGATAGCAAGGCAATCGTCAAGGAGGCTTTCAAGGTCTTCTTTTTCGCTGTTTTCTTCGTCTACCCTGTTTGAAGAAAAGAAGTTTGTTGGCGGGAGCTGTTTAGGGTCGCCCACAATAACAACGTTCTCGCCCCTTGCAATAGTGCCTGCGGCTTCGGCTGTTGGCAGCTGTGAAGCTTCGTCAAAGATAACAAGGTCGAATTTCGGGAATGACGGGTCTATATACTGCGCAACTGATATGGGGCTCATGAGCATACAAGGGCAGAGCTTGCGGAGAAGATTTGGTATCTTATCGAAAAGGCTTCTAAGTGACATCATTCTGCCGTTGCTCTTTATGGCACGTTTGAGTATGCCCATTTCAGAGGTGGAAGCGCAGGCTGAGCCTTGGGCAGGTATTTTTGCGGAAAGACGAGCCAAAAGCTCCTGTATAGTCAGGCGTGAGAATTTATCGAGAGTGTCTTTAAACTGTGTGATAAGGTCGTTTGCACTGTTACTGCTGAACTGGCTAAGACGTTTATCGCTGTTTATTATCATAAGTGCAAGCTGATAGTTTAGCGTGCAGGAGAATGCTTTTTCTACGTTTTCGCTGTCAACATTGCCTGTGCGGTAGCTTTCGCTGACACCTGAAAGTCCGTTGTCTGAAAGCTCTTTGTCAACGCTGTTGAACTGGGCGGCGTATCTAAGCTTATCGGCGTTTTCGGCATAGATATTAAGCTTTTCTGAAGATAAGCCGAGCCAGTCTGCACTTGCTTCTATGGCGGTCATGTTGGCTGAGAAGCTGTCCTCAAAGGCTGAAAGCTTTTCAAGGAACGAGGAGAGAGCCTGTCCTTCAGAAGTGCAGTTTGCTTTTCCGATAGTCTGAGCCATTTGTGCAGGGTCAGCACCCGCTTTCTGCTTAATGGCATTCATAATGCTGTCGGTTTTTGAAACGGCTTTTTCAAGGGCATTCCAATCGGTCTGCTCGTTCATGTAAATACCTGTGAGAAGCGCTGTTACATCTGACGGCAGGCTTCGCAGGAAGTCTTTCTTTTCGCTTATGGTGCAAAGCTTATCGAGGATTTCACCAAGGTTTGCTTTTGTAACGGAAGCAGGGTCTTTGGCGTGGAGCTTTATTCCCTTTGTGAGTTTTCCAAGCTTCATGGCTTTTGGCAAAAACCAGCTTTGCTCTGCCTGCTTATAGAGCATTTTCAATTCTGACGCAGGAAGGTCAAAAATGCTTTTTTCAAAATGGCTGAGGATATCGGTGCAGAGAGCGGTATACTCTTTTCCTACGGCAAGAGTATCTTTGATCTTTTGCAGGGTGATATCATAGTGAGGTGCGCAGAGAAGTCCGTCAAGAAGTTCACCGTCAGCGGTGGAAGCTTTGTATATGTGGGAAAGCATTTTTACTGCTGTCTTGTCAAGGTCGCCGCTGTAGCTATAAGCCTGTGCGAGAGTTTGTGCGCACTGAGAGGAAGCGGTGGCTTTTTGGGCAAGGTCGGCGGCTTCAGTGTGGAATTTGTCACGCTGTTCCATAGAATATGATGTAATGCCGATGTCTTTAAGTGGAAAGTTGGCAAAGTCGCCTGTTTCGGCTATGGATATTGAATATCTATGCACAAGGTCGCTGAAACGGTCGAGAGTTTCCTTTGCTATGTTTGTGAGAATATCTTTTGAAATTGATATTTTGTCTTTTTCGGATATGCTGCGCTCATAGGCTGAGATAGCTTCATAAAGGGTCACACCGCAGCTGCGCTTTTCGTGAAGTGCGGTTATGGTATCGTTGAGCTGGGCTTTCTGAGCTTTGAGCCTTGCGGCTTCGGCTGAATAATCCTCAGGAGATTTTATTCTGCCCACTTCAAGGGCTTTGTCAAGCTCTGCAAGGACAGTGGTCTTGTTTGTTTTATTGGAGTGGAGTTCAAGGCAGAACGGATCAAGCCCTAGATTTGCAAGACGTTTCTGCACCACGTTGAGGGCTGCCATTTTTTCGGCAACGAACAGCACGCTTTTATCATTATAGAGTGCGTTTGCTATCATATTTGTGATAGTCTGAGATTTTCCTGTTCCCGGAGGGCCGTGGAGGACAAAGCTTTGTCCGTTTCCTGCTGCGGCAATGGCGGCAAGCTGTGAGGAGTCTGCGCTCATTGGCACTGCCATGTTTTCAAGGTCAAGGTCGGAATCTATATTCTCAGGGGTTATGCTTATATCCTCGGGGGCATAGGTGAGAGAGCCAGCCATAAGGCTGGACACCACCTTGTTTTGGCTTATCTCATCTGAGCGGTTGCGAAGGTCGTTCCACATTACGAACTGGCTGAACGAGAACAGACCGATAAAGGCATATTCCTCGATGTTCCAACGCTTTTTGCCCATGACAGCCTGACGGATAGTATTGAAAACAAGGGGCAGGTCTATGCCGTGTTCGTCAAGTGGGAGAGGGTCAAGACCTGTGATACTTATGCCGTGGTCTTGGCGGAGATATTCAAGAAGCGTGACGTTTATCTGAGTTTCTTCCTGTCTGCTCCTTATTATATAGCCCTTATTGCGTGTGTTGCGGACGATATCTATAGGGATAAGCACCAAAGGGGCATAGCGTGGCTTTTCGGAAAGGTCGCTTTCATACCAGCGGAGAAGTCCCAGAGCGAGGAAAAGGGTGTTGCTGCCGTTTTCCTCCATGCTCACCTTTGCGGAGCGGTAGAGGCTTTTAAGGGCGGCGTCAAGGTCAGTTTCGCTGAGGAAAGTTCTTATGCGGTTGTTTTTGAACTCGTTCTCGGCGATATTTGTCACAAGGTCCTTTTCGTTCTCGATAGCGAATATTTTTGCGTCACGAGTGGAAACTGTCCACTCGGTAGGTATTTCCATGATACGGAAGTCACTTCCGCTTGCAAGCTCGTCCTCAAGCTTTCCAAGGTCTGCGGTCATAAGCTGCATGGTGTTCTTTGTGACACGGAAGTTCAAAAGAGAATTTCGCAGGCTGAAATCAAGGAGCTTTCTTTCCCATATGCGCATTTTTGTGACTGGTTTATCGTTGCCCTCTGCCACTTTGCCAAGAAGCGAGCTGTCAAGCTCGGAGGGGGCGAGAATCTCTTTTGGCTTGTCGGATCCTTCTGCAAGCTGCAGACCTGAATAGGTTTGCTCGGGACGCAGCGGGATAGGTCTTATGCCACTTCCACGGGTGCGGATAATGTCTATGACGCATTGAAATTCCATGTTGCTTATATGGTCTTTGCCGTGTTTCATGGCATGGTCGAAACGCTCGACATCGTGAACGTTGCTGTCAACAAAGTCTGTACACTCTACAAGGAGCATTTCTTCGGCATTTTCTGCAATGCGCTTTTCAATGGCGGAAACATCGTCAACGCAACAATCTGCGAAAGTTTCGTTTTCAAGCCAACAGCCGCAGAATGCGTGACCTGTCATGAAAAACAGCAGAGGGTGAAGTCCCACCGCTTCAAGGCAGGCGGCATAAAGCACCGCAAGGTCAAGACAAGTGCCCATTTTTTGCTCCAAGACCTTATGCGGCAGGCGTATCCTCTGACCTATGACTTCATAGCTTGCAGGGGGATCGTTGTAGACTATTTTCTGCTGAACAAGGGCGGCAAAAATTGCTGCCATTTGAAGCTTCACGTTGTTTGGGTTGTTGGTCTGATAGCCTGTGAAAGAGGGGTCGCCTTTCCACTTTTTCAGGAACGTGGAAGCGTCATGAATAACTGGGGAGAGCGCAGGGTGATTTGGCGTAACAAATGCGGCTATCATCTCAGGCATTATGTTCAAACCGCTCCACTGATCGCAGGCGAGAAGCTCTATAGTGTTCTGATAGGTGAAGATATTTTCACCATTTTGAAGCACCTCAATGGTGATATTGCCCACCATTTTTTCTGTAAGAGAGAAAAGAAGATCTGTGTTGGTAGATATTCTCACGGGGGATATCTCGGCAGAACTTTTTGCGGGGATAGAGCCGATATAATATGTAAATTCCTTTGCAAACTCAGGCTCAAAGGTTATTTTAAGTCCGATATTCTCAAGTGCTTCCTCTGAGTTGTTATTTACTACAAGACTTCTTATAACAGGGACATAGTTTTGCTGCATGGCAAAGTTTATAGATGCGTTTATGTGTCCGCCGACAGTGACGATATTATCCACTTTTACCCCTCCGACAATAATTTTTTTAATAAGGAACACCGAACAAAAAGCGTGCGGTACAGTCATATATACTCATTATAGCACAAATAAACACATTGTGCAATATTTTTCCTGAGGACAGGATATGTTATATAAAAAGTAAACCCATTGTTCATAGTATCTTTATTGAATAGGTGGGAGGGTTGTGCTATAATACACTTTGAAATTCAATAGAAAATTTGGAAAGGTGAAAGCTATGGAAAGAATACTTGATTGGAACAAATATCTTGATACTGCGGCGAAAATGGTTTCTGAGGGAATCGTTATGCTCAAAAATGAAAATAATGCTCTGCCACTTGATACAGACAAAGAGGTGGCTGTTTTCGGACGCATACAGTTTCATTATTATAAAAGCGGAACAGGCTCGGGAGGAATGGTGAACGTTACTAAGGTAGTGAACATTCTGGACGGGCTTATTGATAACGGCGTAAAGGTCAATGAGAAACTTCTTGGTACATACAGAAAATGGGACAAGGAAAACCCATTCGACTTAGGCGAGGGCTGGGGCGGAGAGCCGTGGTCGCAGAAAGAGATGCCGCTTGACGAGGGGCTTGTCAAAGAAACTGCAAAAAGCTGTGAAACTGCCATTGTGATAATAGGCAGGACGGCAGGCGAGGAGCAGGACAATAAGCTGGAGGCAGGCTCTTATTTGCTCAGCGATGACGAGATAGCTATGCTCACGGTGGTTAGGGAGCATTTCAAAAAAGTTGTTTTGCTTCTCAACGTGGGAAATATCATCGATATGACCGACATAAACAGAATTGCCCCTGACGCTGTGCTTTATGTTTGGCAGGGGGGAATGACAGGCGGAAAGGGTACAGCGGACGTTTTGACAGGAAAGGTCAGCCCAAGCGGAAAGCTTCCTGACACTATCGCATACAAGGCGTCGGACTACCCTTCGGACGCTAATTTCGGCAGGGAGAAAAGCAGGGATATTTACGCTGAGGATATTTATGTGGGATATCGCTATTTTGAGACTTTTGCTAAAGAAAAGGTGCTTTATCCGTTCGGATTTGGTCTTTCATACACTGAGTTTGGGATAAAGACGGAAAAGGCTGAGATAACAGAGGGGACTGTGAAGCTTTCTGTATCGGTGAAAAATATCGGCTCTTACAAGGGCAAAGAGGTAATAGAGGTCTACTGCGAAGCTCCGCAGGGCAAACTCGGCAAGGCGGCTAGAGTGCTTTGCGGCTTTGAAAAGACCAGGGAGCTTGCTCCACAGGAAGAGCAGGTGGTTGAGATAGCAGTGGATATCGCAAAGCTTGCTTCTTATGACGATTCGGGTGTGACGGGCAACAAGTCATGCTATGTGCTTGAAGCAGGGGAATATAAATTCTATGTGGGCAGTGACGTGAGAAGTGCTGAATATGCTTGCAGTTTTGAGCAGGGCGAGAATTTTGTGACAGAAAGGCTCACTCAGTCGCTTGCTCCTGTGGAGAGTTTTGAGAGAATAAAGCCTGTTTGCGAGGGCGGAGCTTTCAGCATTGGCAGAGAGGCTGTGCCTGTGTCTGAGGTAGACGAAAGTGCAAGGCGTTTGGAGAAGCTTCCGAAAGAGATAGCATACACCGGTGACAAGGGCATAAAGCTTTGGGACGTTAAGAACGGCAAGAACACAATGGACGAATTTATTGCACAGCTTTCAGACTATGACCTTTCCTGCATTATAAGGGGCGAGGGCATGGGAAGCCCTAGGGTAACTGCCGGTACGGCTTCGGCGTTCGGGGGAGTGTCGGAAAATCTCAATGGCTTTGGCATACCTGCTGGCTGCTGTTCGGACGGTCCGTCGGGTATGAGGCTTGACTGCGGCACAAAGGCTTTCAGCCTGCCGAACGGTACGATGATAGCTTCTTCGTTCAACAAGGAGCTTACAAGTGAGCTTTTCGCTTTTATGGGGCTTGAAATGGCGGCTAACAAGGTGGATTGTCTGCTTGGCCCCGGAATGAACATTCACAGACACCCTTTGAACGGCAGAAACTTTGAGTATTTCTCGGAAGATCCTTTTCTTACGGGCAAAATGGCGGCGGCTGAGTTAAAGGGCATGGCTGGTGCAGGGGTGACAGGTACGATAAAGCACTTCTGTGCGAACAATCGTGAGACAAACAGGCATTTTATCGACTCGGTGGTATCGGAAAGAGCACTCAGGGAGATATATCTAAAGGGTTTTGAGATAGCGGTAAAAGAGGGAGGAGCTTCCTCTGTTATGACCACATATGGCATAGTAAACGGCTTGTGGACGGCAGGAAACTTTGACCTTAACACAGTGATACTTCGTGAGGAATGGGGCTTCAAGGGCTTCACCATGACGGACTGGTGGGCGAACATAAACGTTCGTGGAAAAGAGCCTGACAAGACGGATTTTGCAGCTATGGCTAGGGCGCAGAACGATGTTTACATGGTTTGCCCTGACGGAGAAAAGAATGACGATAACACGCTTGCTGCCCTTGAAAATGGCGGTATAGAGAGGTGTGAGCTTCAGAGAAATGCGGCGAACATATGCGGATTCCTTCTTCACACTAATGCTCTTAAGCGTGCGGAGGGTATAGGAGATACTGTCAAGGTGATAAACCGAGAGGACGAGGAGCAGGAGGACGACAAGCCTGTACAGTTTTATAAGGTAGACCGTGACATAACTCTTGACCTTAGTGATGTTGACACAAAGAAAGGCACTTCTTATAGCTTTGCTCTTGACCTGTCAAACTTCGGTATTTACAGGGTGATAGTTACGGCAAGCTCTACGCAGAGTGAGCTTGCGCAGATACCTATGACGCTGTTCAGCATGGGAACTGCGGTGGGTACGTTCACTTTTAATGGCACAGGTGGAAAGGCTGTTTCAATGGAAAAGAAAACGCCTATGTTCTCACGCTTCACAACTTTCAGGATATACTTTGCACAGAATGGGCTTGACCTGCACAGTATCAGGTTTGAGCTGACGGACAAGGAACGTTGATTTAAGGCTGGCGTTATGTTTTGTGCAAGTGAATAAACAGCAAGATCGGTCAGTAGATCCCAAATGGGATTACTGACCGATCTTTTTGTGGTATTTGTGGGTGATCTGGGCATGAAAAAAGGACTATCGAATGATAGTCCTGAAACTGGTTGCGGGAGCTGGATTTGAACCAACGACCTTCGGGTTATGAGAACTAGCAGGCAACAAACAGCATGAGTGAAGCCCCTCGCAAAAGTAACTATAAGCCCCGTGGAGAAGTGATAAGCAACGAGGGAAAACTACTCACGGAAGCAGGCGCAAGCCCTCACATGGAGCGACAAGCGACACAAGGCAAGCTCCACAAGAGCAAAAAGAAAAAACACGGAAAAAGAAAACAAAAAACACAAACAAACAGCGGACAAAACCACAAAGAAAAAGACCCGAGGAAAGCAGCACATATTCTAAGAGAAAAAGAAAAAAAGCGAAGTGCTATCTATGTGGGAAATCCATCATGCGAGCGGCTAGGGGGTGAATTTTTGGGGTGTTGAAAGTGTTGGAAATGTTGGGAGTGTTGGAAAATCTATGATTTTTCAACACTCTCAATGTTTTCAATGCTTTCAATGCTCCAAAAAGAGGGGAACGCCGCTCAAGATACCCCCTCATTGCGAACGCAGTTCGCACCAAACACAGCGCAGGGGAGCGCACAAGTTCCACAAGGGAGAAACAGCACGGCAGGGGCGACAGCACAGTGCAGGGGGAGCGCACAAGCTCCACAAGGGTGAAACAGCACGGCATGGGCGACAGCACAGTGCAGAAAAGCGCACAAGCTCCGCAGGACGGCAAGAGCGACAGCTCAGGAAAGCAGGAACGAGGGCGGCAGGCTCTCAGAAGTTGCGGCTTTGGCGGTCGTTGTTCTGAAAACCTATAATCAAGTTGTCATTGAGCGTTGCAAGGTATGCGTTGACCTGCTCCAGTTCCTTGCGCATTTCACGTGCTTCAAACCATGTTCCAATGATTGATATGATTATCAGTATAAATACGATTAGCCCGGCTATAAACCAAAATGTTAAGGTTGTTAATACCGCTTCCATTTACTTTTCCTCCTTGATTTTGATAACAGCCTTAGGGCTGTTTTTCTGTGTTATGTTGTATTTTCCGTTGCTTTGCTCCTTGTATCCTCTGCCGCGCTTGTCATTTGTCAATCCTGCTATATAGTCAATGCTCACATCATAAAAAAGCGCAAGCTTTATTACTCTTTCAAATGGGATTGGTCTTACGCCGTTTTCATACTTGGCATAATATGATTGCTCTGTCCCTAGTATTCTTGCCACATCTTCTTGGCTTAAATCTTTGTCCTCTCTGAGGTCTTTCAACCTTGGATAATAATTTGTACTAATTTTTGTCACTCCTTTGTTGTTACACTTTTGGTAATTTATCATAATTTAATCGCCTTAATTTTGTTTAAGTAAACAAATTATATCACAAGTGACCTTAAAAGTCTTGACAATAGGCTATATGTGACCTATAATGCTAATTGTAGGTTACATATGACCTAAACGTAAAGCAAAGGTGAGCGGATAACCTCAACCGCAGAAAGGAAAAAACATGAGAGGAATACTTATAGGAGCAATCCACAAGAAAGGCACATTTACGGACGATAACGGAAAATCAATCGACTATGACAACTTGGTGCTTCAGGTGCAGAAGCCTATAGAAAATAAACTTGCGGACGATTCAAACTTCGTTCAGGGCGTGGGCTACACTATCGCCAATGATTGCAAGTGTGCTTGGAGCGAAAGAGGAAACGTGTTCGGCATAGATGTGTCTATGAAAGATATCGGAGAACTTGTCGGAACGGAAATCCAGTATTTCTACAACGATAAGAAGAAGCTTGAAGCGGTCATTATCTAAGGGGGCTTGAACATGACAGTATACGCACTTTATTTTTGCTTGGTGGTGGCGCTTGCCCTGTTTTATTGCCTTACTCGTTGCTTTAAGGCAATTGATAAGAAAAATAAAGAAATTTCTAAACTGCAGTTCCGTGTTAAAGAACTGGAGCGACAGGCTCAGGGAATTGAGGTTGTGGGCGTTGAATGATGTCACTTCTTCACAGATTGATTTATCGTCTGTTACTACCTCTGAGCAGGTTGACGAATATAATATGTCGGCTGTTATCGAAAATCAGCACACTATAATCAATAATCAAAATATTACAATTTCATATTTAGGCACTATATGCTTTTTGATAACAATATCTATCGGTATTTATCTTGTCATTAAGTTTGGCAAGTGGATATATAGCTTAATTAATTAAGAAAGGAGAATGTGTTAATGAATCCTGTTTCTACAACTGCAGAAGGTGGCAATACTCTCGTAAATGTCGGTGAACTTATGACACAGTTCGCTAACTCTGCTATTCAGGGCGTTTCCGATTCTATTGTCGCTCTTATCCCTGTGATAACTCTGACAACTGTAATCGGCATTGCTATCAGAATGTTCAAAAAGTACGTAAAGGCGTAAGCCTGACAGCAACGAGGGCAGTTCATTCAGTGAACTGCCCTTTTATTATGCCAATTTTTAAGGGGGAATTATGATAAATAGAAAACTTAAAGCAACGCTGTCATTAGTGCTTGCCCTTATCGTGATGTGTTCGGCTTGCGTTGTGCCTGCGTTTGCTCTTGATGATGTAAGCGAGGGTGGATTAACTCAAAATGTTGCTATTCTTAAAACGGTATCTAACATTGTGGAAAAAATAAAAGCTAAGGGCGGCACATTAGACGATAAGTATTATATAGCTTATTGGCAACAGGCAAATGAATGGCGTATTGATATTACAGTTATATCACTTCCATTTGACACTATGGTTCTTACTGATGGCGTCTTATCTGATTATGGAAGCTATACTCCTGAAATATGGGGTATGTTTATGAAAACGGATAGTAATTCATGGAATGATGATGCTTATACTATTTCTATTTCTGCATCTACATCTACTTCATTTATGCACTTTTGTCCTACGTTCTATGTTAATGATAACAGCCCCGATTATGCTTGGCACATTATTGATACAAATGTTGATATCATAAATAACGGCGAGAAATTAGAGTATTCCAGTAATAAACCATATAAAGCTTCTATTACTTATGATGATGATAGCAAAAACTTTTTGTTTAATTTTGAACCGAAAAATGATAATGATGTATACAACGTAAACATTGCCGTGTCTAATCAATCAGAATGGGATTATCCTAACTCTGACGGGTGGTACTATCTCCCTATGGACACTTCGGGAGATTTCACGAAAGAAAACCCTTTGCATGGCTCAATCCCTCTGAATGTTATGCGTGACGGCATTATGCGGTATAACAGTAACAAAGATATTGAAAATACGGGCAAGCTTTATTTCTTCCTTATAGCGGCTAAGGGTAAGGGTGATGAAGCGTTATATAAGGATAGATTTTGCGCCGCAAGTTATGAGTACAGCCTTGTTGATACTGTAGATAGTCACAAGAAAGAGCCGTTTGATGAAAAGAAAGATTATGAAAACTTTCCGTCTTTGTCTGATTATATAGATACTGATTTTCCTGATATAAGAGATTACGTTAACTTTGATATGTTTCAAGACTTGGACGGCATATCGGACTTTTTAAAGGCGGTTGTTGAATTTCTGTGGAACGCTTTCACTGGCTTCTTCCGTTGGCTGTGGGCGGCTTTGAAATTTGTATTCTTCAACTTCTTAGGCATTTTTGAGTGGCTCGGCAAGTGTTTGTGGACTATTGTTAAAAATATCGGCATTGCACTGTATAATCTCGTGGTCGACTTGAAGAAGTTCGTGACCTATCTTTTTGTACCTAACTCAAAAGATTTGAATGTGGCTATAGAAAGCAAGTTTCCTGCTTATGCAAAGTTGAGAAAAGCTTTTCAGCAGGGTAAGCAATCATCATCAAATTCAGTTACGTTTACACTTTTCGGAAAGGACTTTGATTTTAATATGAACTCCGCTCCAAACGAGCTTAAGAGTGCGCTGTTCAATGCTTCAACTATAGCAATGTACGCTATCTGTATCTATGCGACAATTAAGGCTTTGTTCCGTTGCTTCGGAATACAGCTTCATGAATCAAGTGAAAGTGAGGGAGAATAATGATAACTGCGAAAATAGTAGAGCTGTTCTTTAGTCTGCCGTTCTTTAAGTCATTCTCAATAAGTGATGAAGCTTATTCAGCTCTTAGGGATATGATTTCTTTTCTGTATCAGCTTGACCAATTCTTAAATCTTGAATTGATGTTTGAGAGCATTTTCTATGTTCTCGGACTTTTGCTTGTATCTGCACTTGTGAACTTTGTAAGGGGGCTTTTATAATGTGGTCGGCATTTGCTAATATCAATTGGAAAGCTATGCTTATACCTCTCGCCTTGGGAAGCGTTGTGGTGGGTGTTATCGTGCTTCTTATGCTGTTTGGTACGCCTGTGCTTCATGCGTTTCCTCTATCGGTAAAGGACACTTTCAAGACTATTAGAAAACGGCTTAAAGGTGAAGAAGTTCCGTTCAATATGTATGGGCTGTATCTCTATAACGGCTTAGGCGGTCGAGGTAAAACTATAAGCATGGTGAAACGTGCGCAAGAGGTCAAGAGTAGATTTCCGAAAGTGCTTATCTGTGCTAACTTTCATACGGAAGTGGCTGACAGATTTTTTGATTGTTGGGAAGATATCTTGAACGTTGAGAATATTGACGAAAACGGTGTTAATCAAGGCGTGCTGTTTCTGTTCGATGAAATGCACCTGACTCTTAATTCTCAATCATGGAAAGATGCTCCGGACGAGCTTCTCGAATATATCTCACTGCAACGGCATTTACACAAGTGTATATGGGGGTCGGCTCAGGAGTGGAAAAGGTGTACAAAAATAATTCGTGAGCAGGTCAATTATATCATAGATTGTAAGGCGTATTTTAATTCACGTCTTATCGTCAATAAGTGCTATACAAAAGAAAACTATCTCATTAACGGAGAGCAGGGCAGTGCAGGAACGAGGAAACGTCCGAAAGAATGGAAAGAAACTTTCTGCGCTACTGACGAATTAAGATCGCTTTATGACACAGAAGAAATTGTTAAGGGGCTGAAAATCGGTCGGACGAGTGAGCAAGAGAAAATAGCAAGTAGAATTTTAAAAGCTATGCAAGATTGATTCAGCCACGTGCGCACGCTCCTGCGTGCGCCGTGGCGAACAGCTTGCAAGCTTAGAAATTTGCGGTTATATACTTGATAATAACCGCAAATTTCCGTCAAAAACTAAAATGGCGGTGGGAAAATGGCAAATTTTTATGATTTACCCCCTGAGGTCGTTTTAAAAAATACTAAAACAAAAATCTATGCTGACGGCTCTTCGACAACAACTTATTGCAACAATTACATATTCGTTGATAAAAACCTTAAAGAGTATCAGCAAAATCAGAAAATATTACAGCTTAAACGAAAATGGGAGAAATTTGAGAAATCTCAGCATGATGAAGATGTTCAAACAGATATGTTTGAGATAATCAAAAAGCCTGCAAAGGTTTCAAAAGAGGAAAGAGGGGAACGGACAGATATATTAAAGCGTGCAAAAGACAAGGTCTTTGATATAGCCTTTTCAAATGAGTGGGCGTATTTTCTCACTATCACTTTCAATGGTAGTGAATACGATTTTTCTAATGCTGATTTTGTTAAGAAAAAACTTAGGCGGTGGCTTGAAAATCAGGTCAAGCGGAAAGATATGAAATACTTGCTCATTCCTGAAAGGCATAAGAACGGCGGTATACATTGCCACGCTCTTATCAATGATTGCTTTGATATGGTCGATTCAGGCACAAGGCTTGTAACTGGATATAACAAGCCTGTGACATTAAAGACTATTGAGGAAAAAAACTTGCACGTTAGAAACGTTGTATATAATATCCCTGAATGGAAATACGGCTTTTCCACGGCTATTCCTGTGGAAAATAATTCGGCGGCTCTTGCGTTCTATATCACAAAATATATTACAAAGGGCAATAACAAGATATTCGGCAAGTATTATTGGAGTAGTCGGAATTGTAATCGTGATCCTCAGATTATATACAGTAATACCGATTTTGATAGCGTTTCAAAGTCGGCTATCACTAAACCTTATACCTCTAACCAGTATAAGTACAATACAAATGTGAATATCATACCGAACTTTGAAGAGGTTTCATCTAGGTTTGATAATATTGCAGATTTCCTTGATTATATTTACTCTGACGAATACCGCAAGGAATATGATGATTATTTTGAAAGGAGTGAACTAAATGAATGATGAAATGCTTATTGCTTTTCAACGTTTTCTATCTGATACTTGCAGGATTAGTTATAATCATTATTTGTCATTGTCTGAAAATGTTCAGCAACAAATACTTGAAAGCTTTTATAATAACGATTGCAATTCTGATATTGTTAGGGCTTTACGTAATACTTCGCCTGCAACTGAATCAAAAAGTTTCCTTGAATATCTCCGCAAGCACAGGCTTTCAAGAGCCGTCTTTCATCAGCTTGATAACGTGACAAAGGTAAAAATCTATAACAACTATCATCAGGAAAGGACCTTGGCAAAATGATAATGAGCATTGAAAACATTGACACGGATAAAATTTTGTTCTGTGACTATATCATAGTATGGAATAATGAAACGTGTTACAGAAAATCTCCGTCAACTTATGATGGCTATGTAGGTATCATAACAAAATACCTTTACCCTTATTTCAAGAGCAAAGGACTTAGACTTGTTGATGTCAAGCCTATGCACATAGAGGGCTATCAAAGGCACATACTGCATGATACAAGGCTTTCTGTGAATACGCTCCGTAAACATCATGAAGTCATGCGTGCGTGTCTGAATTACGCATATAAGAACGATTTTATAAGCAAAAATCCTTACACGGCTTTTTCACTTCCTCGAAAGGTGGAAAATGAAATGTCATATTATACAGAAGAACAGCTCTTGAAGCTCCTGCGTGTGGCTTATGGTACTCAGATAGAAAGCTTTGTGTATCTCGCTGTGTGGTTTGGACTTCGCAAGTCCGAGATACTTGGTTTGCGTTGGGATAATGTTGACTTCCTCGGGCGTTGTCTTTATATCCGTGAAACAAGAACTAGGATAAAAGACTATAAGTCAGGGCATTGGGTCGAAAGTCAAAACAAGAGAATGAAAACAGTAAAATCACGCCGTGAGTTTCCTCTAAGTGATGAACAACTTGACTACTTGCATAAGCTTTATAGCAGACAAGCTCCATTGTGCAAGGCAAGGAATTATGTGTGCGTGAACGCTGAGGGTGTACCGCTTCACTATGATTATGTACTGCACGCCTTTCAAGACTTGCTCCGCAAGAACGATTTGCCTAAAATTCGCATACATGACCTTAGACACAGCAATGCAACGCTTATGCTTAACAGCGGTTTCAGTATGAAAGAGGTTTCGGAGTGGCTCGGTCACAGTACATACAAGCTTACGGCTGATACATATACTCATGTATCTGCTGAGAATAAAGCTCAGATGTCGAAAACGATAGGCTATAAGCTTTCACCTTATAAGGGTGATAACTTATGAGGGTCGTTCTTCTGTTTTGTATAGGGGCGTTTTTCTACTTCCTGAGTTATGTTCTTGAAAAGCGGATTGAAGAAATGAAAAGGGACTTCTAAAAATGAAAGAATTTAATTTTGTGTGTGAGCGACTTTTGGATTTTGCTATTTGCTATGGTTATTGTGATACTATGCTTTGTGCCTGTTATGCTGATTGTCATTTTTGTGCTAATAATGGCACTGCTTATTGCCTTAATTGTTCCGTACTTTCTGTATAAAAAAATGCAGGGGCTTAATGCTCCTGCATATCTTTTTCGAGTAGTTCAATTATAAGGGCGTTAAGGCTTTTACCTTTGCGTTCTGCGTGTGCCTTATATATTTCACGCTTGCCCTTTGGTACTCGTACCTTTATATCGTCAAGGTTGTTCTTCATATATTTTGCGGTTGCTTTTTTTTGTGCTTCTGTGTATGGCATTTTCTCACCTCCGTTTTTTATTATATCACTTTTATTGTATGGGTACAATATACATATCGTACAATATGTACCCTATATATTTGTTTAATTTGTCAATTGATATATTGTACCCGATATGTTATAATTAATACAGACAAAGGGAAAGCGGATAATACCGCAGAAAGGTTGATTAAAATGAGAGAAGTTGCAATTGTTTTTGATGAATATAAGAATGAAATATTCTTTGGTGAAACTGTTGGCGAATGTCATAATTATTGTGTTAATCACAATATCACAGGTGAACACGGCGAATATATTGGCATAGGAATTTTTGATGAAAACACAAGATATTTTGAGCTCGAAGATTATGAGGGAATATAAAATATTAGAAAGGATTGATTTATATGGAGAAACTTGAAACTATTGATAATTATTATATTCTTGCTTTTGCATATCGTGTTTATAATGCAAAATGGGTAAAGGAATGTCTTATTTTAGAAAATAACGCTAATGATGTTATTGCAAACGAAAGAGAAAAAATGCTAAGTAGGATATGCTCTCAGCTTATGTTTGCAATGGATTCGTACTATGAAAAAGGTTTGATTAATCTTACTGCTATATCCGATTATGAAATTTATAAATCTGCTTATAGCTATACTCTTGGTTTAATCAAAAAAAATCAATCGAATTTAATTTGGTCGAAGTCTGCTCTTGAAAATTTTGCATCTGAATTACATGAAAAAATTATTGCACTTGAAAATCTTTAGCATTATTCAACAAAAAAAGGCTGTCGCAAGTGCAACAACCTTTTCACCTTGGTTGCGGGAGCTGGATTTGAACCAACGACCTTCGGGTTATGAGCCCGACGAGCTACCGAACTGCTCCATCCCGCGATATTTTTTGTGCTCTCTCTTGAGTGCTTATTTATTATATCACAAATGAATGTGAATGTCAATACCTTTTTTGCAATTTTTTTTATTTTGATTGAAAACTCTTGACTATTGTATCCAAATCGGGTATAATATATACGTTGTCGGGGTGTGGCGCAGATTGGTAGCGCGCTACCTTGGGGTGGTAGAGGTCGTCGGTTCAAATCCGGTCACTCCGACCAATATGTAAGAACGGCTTTCCGCTATTGTGGAGAGCCGTTTTTTAGTTGTCAAAATATTTTAACACAAAAAAGCTCCGAAATGATCGGAGCTTTTGGTTTTATATTACATCTTTGCAAGCTTTGCAAATTCTGCTTTCAGAGCAGGATAGATCTCTGTGTAAAGCTTGTAGTATTTCTCATACTCAGGTACTCGCTCTGCTTCAGGCTGCTGTACCTTGTCGGTCTTTACTACTGCCTTACAAGCTTCCGGTACTGATGAGTAAATGCCTGCGCCTGTTGCTGCAAGAAGTGCTACGCCAAGGGCTGGACCTTCTTTCGATGAAGCTGTTTTTACAGGGCAGTTGTAAAGATCTGCGAGCATTGATCTCCACAGCGGTGAGCTTCCGCCGCCTCCGCATGCCATCATGTCGGATACGTTGATATCCATTTCTCTGAATACCTCAACGCAATCTCTCAGGGAGTATGATACGCCCTCCATTACTGCTCTCAGCATATCACGCTTTGTGTGCATTGCGGAAAGTCCGAAGAATACTCCTCTTGCGTCAGGGTCAAGATGCGGTGTTCTTTCACCCATGAGATATGGCAGATAGAGAAGTCTGTTTGCACCAACAGGCACTTTCTCTGCTTCCTTATCCATGAGATAATATTCGTCAACGCCCATGCACTTTGCTGTTTCTTTCTCTGCATTGCAGAAATTATCCCTAAACCATTTCAGCGAAAGTCCTGCACCTTGTGTAACACCCATAACGTGCCATGCGTTCGGCACTGCTGCACAGCAGGTGTGAACTCTGCCCTTTGGGTCGATAGAGATAGAAGAAGTGTGTGCGAATACAACGCCTGATGTTCCGATAGTTGTGAACGCCTTACCGTCCTCTGCAACGCCTGTTCCGATAGCCGCAGCGGCATTGTCGCCTGCTCCGCCTACTACTATAGTACCCTCTTTAAGTCCTGTAAGCTCAGCCATTTTCTTTGTGACCTTGCCTGTTACCTCGCATGACTCGTACACCTTGCCCAGCATTGACATATCAATGCCAAGCGTATCGCAGACTTCCTTTGACCAGCAGCGGTTCGGCACGTCAAGAAGCTGCATACCGCTGGCGTCGGAAACCTCTGTTGCATATTCGCCTGTGAGGATAAATCTCAGATAGTCCTTTGGCAGAAGAATGTGTCTGCACTTTTCATATATATCAGGCTCGTTGTTCTTTACCCAAAGGATTTTCGCAGCCGTCCAGCCTGTGAGGGCAGGGTTTGCTGTTATCTTGATGAGCTTTTCTCTGCCTAGCTTTTCGTTCATCTCTTCAACTTCTGCGGCAGTTCTCTGATCGCACCATATTATGGACTTTCTAAGAACGTTGTCGTCCTTGTCGAGCATAACAAGTCCGTGCATCTGTCCTGAGATACCAACGCCTGCAACGTCCTCTTTATTTACTCCGCTTTTTGTCATAACAGCCTTGATAGTGTTTATCATTGCGTTTGCCCAGTCAGCAGGATCCTGTTCTGCATAGCCGTTTTTAGGCTGATACATAGGATATTCAATAGTTACAGAAGAAATAACAGTGCCCTTTTCGTCAAAAAGCACCGTCTTAGTGCCGCTTGTGCCGCAGTCTACGCCGATTACATAAGCCATATTTTTTTACTCCTTTATAATATGTATAGTATCATTTGTTTTTGCTAAAACGATTACATTAATTATACAATATTTCTCTCTGAAATGCAATACCCATAAAACGTTTTCGCAAAATTTATCTGCACATAAAAAAGGACGGTGGGGCTGCCGTCCTATAAGTTTGTTGAAAGACCTGGCGAACTTGCTGGCGGGACGTCGTGTCTGCGTTATTGGCAGGGTACGGTCTTATACCGCCATTTTAAGTCTAGTCTGCTTTCTCAAGCACAAAGAATGTGCTGTTGTTTTCACTTTTCATTTCCTTTATAGCCCAGCCTGCCGCGATCAGACTGTTGAGCTTTTCAACTCGCTGAAATCTGTCCATATCCGGGGCTTTTCCATCATGGGCTTTGTCCTCATTTCTTGAAACATAAAATATCTTTTGCATATATATCCTCTTTCCCTGAGAGTGACAATTGTTCCCCGATTTTTTTACAACTGTCGCATTTTATTGATTACATTATACTACACAAATATGGAGATTTCAAGGAATACCAAAAATTTTAACCTCTTTTTAACGCTTTAGTATTATTCTGATTTTTCATGCTTTTCAGTGCTTATTATATATAACGGCATAGGTAAGGTGAAAAAATGCACGTTTTCAGGGCTGTTTTATGTGCTGATATGTACAAAAACTTATGACGAGTGAGTATTTTTATATGACAGCCCTTGACTTTTTTTTATAAAAGGCATATAATAATATTATTAATTTATATATTTATAGTCTTTATAAATAATGAAACTAAGAAACTAATTTATATGGAGGGTTTAACAATGGGTAGAGTATATAACTTCAGCGCAGGTCCTGCTGTACTCCCTGAGGAAGTGCTTAAGGAAGCTGCCGATGAAATGCTCGATTATAAGGGCACAGGTATGAGCGTAATGGAGATGAGCCACCGTTCCAAGGCGTTCGATGACATCATCAAGGAAGCTGAAAAGGACATCAGAGATCTTATGGGTATCCCTGATAACTATAAGGTGTTGTTCCTTCAGGGCGGTGCTTCTCAGCAGTTCTCAGCCGTTCCTATGAACCTTATGAAGAACAAGAAAGCGGCTTACATAATCACAGGTCAGTGGGCTAAGAAGGCTTATCAGGAGGCTCAGAAATACGGCGAGGCTGTTGCTGTGGCTTCTTCTGATGACAAGACTTTCTCTTATATCCCTGATTGTTCAGATCTGGATATCCCAGAGGACGCTGACTATGTTTATATCTGCGAAAACAATACTATCTATGGTACAAAGTACAAGACTCTGCCTAACACAAAGGGTCACACACTTGTTGCAGACGTTTCTTCCTGCTTCCTGTCTGAGCCTGTTGACGTAACAAAGTACGGCGTTATTTACGGCGGCGTTCAGAAGAACGTTGGTCCTGCCGGCGTTGTTATCGCTATCATCAGAGAAGATCTTATCACTGACGATGTTCTTGAGGGAACACCTACAATGCTCAAGTGGAAAACTCAGGCTGACGCTGACTCTCTTTACAATACACCTCCTTGCTATGGCATCTACATCTGCGGCAAGGTATTCAAGTGGATAAAGAAAATGGGCGGTCTTGAGGCTATGAAGGCTCACAATGAGAAAAAGGCTAAGATACTCTATGATTATCTTGACCAGAGCAAGCTTTTCAAGGGCACTGTTGTTCCTGAGGACAGATCTCTTATGAACGTTCCATTCGTAACAGGCGACGCTGAGCTTGACAAGAAGTTCGTTGCTGAGGCTACAGCAGCAGGCTTTGTAAACCTCAAGGGTCACAGAACTGTTGGCGGTATGAGAGCTTCTATCTACAACGCAATGCCTATCGAGGGCGTTGAAAAGCTCGTTGAGTTCATGAAGAAGTTCGAGGCTGAGAACGCATAAGCGTAACCTTATTATAAGAGAGGGTAATTTACAATGTATGAGATAAAGACATTAAATAAGATCGCTACCTGTGGTACTGATATCTTTGACAAGGCTAAGTACACAGTAAGCGACAATGCTGAAAATCCTACCGCTATAATGGTACGTTCAGCAAAGATGCACGATATGGAAATGCCTGAGAGCCTGCTTGCTATTGCAAGAGCAGGTGCTGGCGTAAACAATATTCCAGTTGACAAGTGCGCAGAGCAGGGTATCGTTGTATTCAACACACCTGGCGCAAACTCAAACGCTGTTAAGGAGCTTGCTATTTGTGCGCTTCTTCTTGCTTCAAGAAAGATAACAGAGGCTGCTGCATGGGCTGCTTCACTTAAGGGCACTCCTGACGCTCCAAAGACAGTTGAGGGCGGCAAGTCTAAGTTCGCAGGTCCTGAGATATTGGGCAAGACACTTGGTGTTATAGGTCTTGGTGCTATCGGCGGAAAGATCGCAAACGCAGCCGTTGCACTTGGCATGGACGTTATCGGCTATGACCCGTTCCTTTCAGTAAACGCAGCTATCCAGCTTGAGCCTGCTGTAAAGGTAACTGCTGATATCAACGATATCTACAAGAATAGCGATTATATCACTATCCACGTTCCTTATACACCTGACACAAAGAACACTATCGACGAAGCTCAGATAGCAATGATGAAGGACGGCGTTCGTCTTATCAACCTTGCAAGAGGCGAGCTTATCAACAGTGCGGCAGTTGTAAAGGCTATCAAGGACGGAAAGGTTGCAAAGTATGTAACAGACTTTGCAGATGATGTTGTTCTGGGCGAGGAGAATGTTATCGTTCTTCCACACCTTGGCGCTTCCACACCTGAGTCTGAGGACAACTGCGCAACAATGGCTGCTCACGAGCTTATCGACTATATCGAGAAGGGAACTATCAAGAATTCTGTAAACTTCCCTAACGCAGAGCTTGCTAAAACAGGCGACCACCTTGTTTGCGTGCTTCACAAGAACGTTCCTGCTCTTATCGCACAGATCACATCTGTTGTATCTGACAAGGGCGCAAATATCGAGAACCTTGTAAACAAGTCTAAGAAAGACTGGGCTTACACAATGCTCGATGTTACAGGCGACGTTGACGCTGACGCTTTCAAGTCTATCGAGGGTGTTGTTGGCGTAAGAGTTCTTTAATTGTTGATAAAAGAAATTTTATATGCAGCAATGAGGCTGCCCACGGACGAACTGCGTCTTGGGCAGCCTTTTTTGATACAAAAAAAGCTATAATTTAAGTGAAAAATGGAGGAATTTAAAATGGACAAACTTATAACAGCAATTTTATTTATCGGAATACCAATGGCACTGACTCAGCTTATTTACAGGATAATTGACCGCAAGGGTAACAAGACCGCAAAGCTTGCTGAGCGTTTTCCTGTGCTTGTGAAAAGAAAGTTTCTTGTGCAGATAGGCGGAGCAATGGCGTTCGTTATCGTGTTCGGGCTTATCTCGCTTCTGCTTGACCTGCCTATCAAGGTGTTTTTCATTGTGTGCGGAGTTGTAGTGGGCGTGATAAACGGAATGGCGGTCACGCTTATGTACAGAGATTAGTCGGTTGCAACGTGGCAACTGATGAAAAAAAGCTGTCAGCATTTTTTTGCCGACAGCTTTTTATGTATGCTTATTTCTTTCTGAATACCACAAGCTTGCTGATGACATAGTTAAGTATCAGCACAACAACGTTTGCCACTATCTTTGTTACCCAATAGTTGAAGCTGAGAAGTGAGTAGCCAAGCCACATCATGAACATTTCTACGAGAAGAGTGAATATCCTTCCGCCGTAAAATGAAGCCGCTTCGGAGATTATCGCCTTTTTGCCCTCTGCTTCAGACTCGAAAACCCATATCCTGTTGGTTATGTATGCGAATGTTACTGCACATATCCATGATATGACGGTGCTTGTGGTGGAAACACCGCCCTTGCCTATGCCTGCCTGCTCCAAAAGTACTTTTGAGATGCCTGCGGTCACAAAGCTCACTGCGGTGGTGAGTGCGCCGAAAAACAGATACAAAAGCATTTCCTTGTTTTTGACGTAAAATGGTCTGAACCAGCCGAATATCTTCCAGTCCATTATTTTGTCGAAAATGTCCTTATCTTTCTTTGCCATTTCTGTTATCTCCTTTTGTGCATATGAATATTATGAACACAAAGAATATTATAACTCTTTTACATCGTTTTTTCAATAATACTGTTGCAATTGGTTAAAAAATATGTTATGATAACTATATGTAGTCAGTTTTCATGACTGCCTTTAGTGCTATTTTTATAACTAGGGCAGCAAATTTATACACTGACCTGAAAGGATAATTTTATTTTATGAAAGTTGTTATCATCGCTGTGCTTCTTATGCTGTCTGCTATTTGTTCTGCAACGGAGACAGCGTTTTCTTCATGCAACAGGATAAGGCTTAAAAAACTTGCAGACGACGGAAACAAGTCTGCAAAGAAGGCAATGAACATATGCGATAATTTTGACAAGGCACTCACTGCCATACTTGTGGGAAACAATGTGGTGAACATTTCTTCATCATCACTGGCGACTGTGCTTTTTACTGAGAAATTCGGCAAGGGAAGCGTGGGTCTGGCTACCGTAGTCATGACAGTGCTTGTGCTTATTTTTGGTGAGATCTTGCCTAAGAGCCTTGCAAAGGAGAATTCTGAGCGGTTTTCTATTCTTATGGCGGCTCCGCTCTCCGCATTCATGTTCATCATCACACCTATTACGGCTGTTTTTATGGGCATAAAAAGCGGTGTTTCAAAGATTGTGGGCAACAAGAACAGCGAGCCGTCTGTTACTGAGGAAGAGCTTAAATATATCATAGACGAGATTCAGGACGAGGGCGTACTTGAAGAGCAGGAGTCGGAGCTTGTGCGTTCGGCACTTGATTTTGACGAAATAACCATAAGCGAGATACTTGTTCCGAGAGTAAATATCGAGGGTGTTGAGCTTCATGAGGATATGGAGAGCATAAAAAAACGCTTTGTTCAGACAAAGTTTTCAAGGCTTCCTGTGTATGACAAGGATATAGACCACATTGTGGGACTTATCCACCAGGCTGACTTTTTTGAAATGTATTTGAAGGGTAAAACGGACATAAGCCTTATAATGAACAAGCCACTTTACATAACCGAAAACCGCAAGATATCTGAGATCCTGAAGCAAATGCAGCGCAAAAAGGTGCATATGGCGGTGGTGCTCGACCAATATGGCGGTACGGAGGGTATTTGTACCCTTGAGGATATCATAGAGGAGCTTGTGGGCGAGATCTATGATGAAAGCGACGAGGAGGATACCTCCCTTGTGAAAATAAGCGACGGCGTTTACGAAGCGTCGGCGGAGCTTTCGGTATCGGATTTTCTTGACAGGATAGGACTGCCGGAGGACACTATCGAAACCGAAAGAACATCTCTCGGCGGCTGGATAATGGATATGCTTGACAGACTTCCTGAGCAGAATGAAGTTATAAGCTGTCCGCCTTTTGAGATGACAGTGAAAATGGAGGACGAGCAGAAAATAGACAGGATACGCTTCAAGATATCTGAAGAGGAACTTGAAAGCAAGAAGGCGGAGGAAGAAAATGCCTAAGCAGATAAAGAAAGAGCAGATAAAAAAGTCAGAGCTTTTATACAGAAAATGGTCTGTTGCAGGGATTGCGGCAGCGGCTGTGTTCATGGGGTGTATGGCTGGGCTTATGAGCATGATAGTGAAAACCGAGGGGGCAAAAGTGCCAACGATAGTGCTTTTTGCGGCGTTCATTATCTACACGGCAGTGTCGGTGGTATGTGCGGTGCTTGGAGTGAAAAGCTATGTAAAGGACGACTGCGGAGTGTGTCTTTTTCAGGGTATAGTGCATATTTACAGCGTTATAGCCTGCGTAATGAATGTGAGAATGGCATTTATAATACTGTTCTCAGCGTTAGGCTCGCAATCGGGGGTAGATACCCTTATAGGAAGCCAATCGCAGAACGAATTTATACAAAGTCAGTATGCAAGCTGGATATGTCTAGCTGTTGCTACTCTGTTCTCAGTGATACTTGGTATTTTGGCGGTAGTATGGCTTGTGAAAAATAAAAAGAACTGATAAATCGGCTTTGCGTAGGGGCGACCTTGGGTCGCCCGTTATTTTGTATGTTTCACAGCATACAGGTCTTAGAAAATCATATAGTAAGGAAGAAGAAAAATAATGTTTTTGCTTATACTTGTAGTTGTATGCTACACAATATGTTCCCTTAGTGACAAGTACGCTGTTTCAACGGCAAAATTCAACGGCGATGAGCTTGGATTCTTAATGGCGGCGGCAACGGCTGTTTTCATGGCTTGCTGTCTGCCTTTCCTCGACAGGACTATCACATTTAGCTGGCAATCCTTTGCAGCGATAGGTCTGCTGTGCTTGTCGAAAATCCTTGAATTTAAGCTTTCGGCTATTATCCTTGACGAAATATCAGCCTTTGAGCTTAAGGCTTGGCTTGGTATCACCCTTTTCATGTCCTATGCAACGGATATTTTCCTTGGTGAAAAGCCGAGCATTTTCAAGTTCCTTTTTATCGTGCTTACTGTTGCAGGACTTGTTTTTATCGCAAAATCAGGCAGAACGGACAGCGGCAATATAAATTACCGCAGGATAGTTGTTCCTCTGGTGTTCTATCTTTTGGCAAGATACGGCTACGGCATAGTTGTAAGAGCGTCGGAGAATTACATATCCTCGACCATGGCGCTGTTCTTTGCGCTTATACTTATGGCTATCATACTTCTGCCAAGGGCGAAGCCTTTGGAGATATTCAAGAAAAATCAAAAGGGCGCATGGGTGGTTGTGCTTACAAAGATCCCGAATGTGGCAGGTCTGCTTGCGGAGAACGCTGTTATTGCTGTGAGCCTTGCGAGTGCGTCATTTATCCAGCCTATGATACTGTGTTCGCTGTTTGTTATAGCGCTCATAAGAAAAGAGCCTATCACAAAGCTGAGATTTATCGGCAGCGTTATTTGTATGGTGGGCATAATAGGATTTCAAATATGTTAAAAAACAAAACGTCGGACGTTTTCAAATTCGTCCGACGTTTTGTTGTCTGAAAGTTTACAGAAATAAAGTGAGCGACCAGAGGCCGCCCCAACATCTTGATGTTATGTTTATCTTTCGGTATTGTACATTGCGGCAAACCAGTAATCTTCTTCAAGATAGCTTGTGTCTTTCTTGCCCCATGTAATTTTTATCTTCACAAGACAGCCGTCAATATCCTCTTTTGGAAGCTCCAGCTTTTTGGACTCCTTGGCAAGCACCTTTCCGTCATAGCTGTAGACAGTGTAAAGCACATCCCCGAGCCTGTCCCCTGTGGCTTCTACGGACATAGGGGTTTTAAGGGTAACATTGCCGTCCTTATCTACATCCGCCTTTACATTAAATGACGGTACAGAGGAGAGCAGATCTTCAAAGCTCTTTTCAGCGGAAAGGCTCTCGGTCTTGCCATTGCAGTATCGTGTCTTTTCAGTGCCGGGAAGCTCATATTTGCTTCCGTCACAGGTCAGCACAACTGAACCTTTCTCCACCTTCGGGGTTATATTTATCACAAGGGCGCAAGCCAAAAAGATAACGGCGGTAAGCAGACCTACAAGTATTTTCCTTTTCATTATTATCACCAATGCTATTATAGCACCTTTTGGAATAATAATCAAGGGCAGTGTTTGGAAATGAGATTAAGCAAATGAGTTGTAAATGTACAATAAAATATATAAAAAACTATTGACAAAATCAAAAATATAGGTTATAATAACCTCATAGTAAAAGAGAGTAGCTGGCGGAGAGATCCGTTTATGTTTGCGTCAGTACGTTCCGATGAGGGACCGCTGCATATCTAAACGGCGAGACTTTTATTGATTAAATTGCCATAGGTGCAGTTTACCCAATAAACGTCTTGCCGATTTTTTATGCGTTTATTTTTCTGAGCCTATGAGAAAAGGAGGCTTTGAAGGGTATATCGGCAGCGACTACAGGAAAAAATAAAAAAGGTGGTATTTTATGAAGCAGTATCAGAAAAAACTTGACCAGCTTTACACTGAGTTTTCATCAGGTGAAAATGGTCTTTCAACCGAGCAGGCAGTGAAAAACTGCGAAAAGTTCGGACGAAATGTTATCACGGAGGGCAAGAAAAAGTCCATTCCCATGATTTTTTTAGAGCAGTATAAGGACTTCCTTGTGCTTATACTCATTATTGCTGCGATAGTTTCAGCTTTCATGAAAGACGTTGAGAGCTGTGCGGTAATTCTCGTTGTTATCACAATGAACGCTATCTTGGGTACAGTTCAGACTGTCAAGGCTGAAAAGTCACTGACGAACCTTAAAAAGCTTTCTGCGCCGACGGCTAAGGCTCTTCGTAACGGCGAAAAGGTCATTATCCCCTCTGAGGAGATCGCAGTGGGCGACATTCTTCTTATCGAGGCAGGCGACCAGATATGTGCAGACGGCAGGCTGATAGAATGTGCGTCTGTTCAGGTGAACGAGTCTGCGCTTACAGGCGAGAGCGTTAATATCGACAAGGATATGAGCGATATAGAGGGCGAAAAGCCTCTTGCTGAGCGTGCTAACATGGTTTATTCAGGCTCTTTTGTCACATACGGCAGAGGAAAAATGCTTGTCACTGAGGTTGGTATGGACACTGAGGTGGGCAAGATAGCCTCGCTTATCCAAAACGCATCAGAGAGAAAAACGCCTCTCCAGAACACACTTGACGAGTTCGGCAAAAAGCTTTCCATTGCTATACTTATTGTCTGTGCAGTAGTGTTCGGACTTAGTGTGCTTCGTGGCGGCAAGCTTATGGATTCGTTCATGTTTGCTATCGCACTTGCTGTTGCGGCTATTCCTGAGGCTCTCAGCTCTATCGTTACTATTGTGCTTTCTTTCGGCACACAGAAAATGTCAAAGGAAAACGCTATCATAAGAAAGCTTCAAGCTGTTGAGGGCTTGGGCAGCGTTTCTGTAATATGCTCTGACAAGACCGGTACTCTTACTCAGAACAAGATGACGGTCAGAAAAATAATGGTAGACGGCAGGATAATCGACACTGACGCTGTTGATATTGACGATGAAAAGGTCAAGACTATGACAAGAGCCATGATCCTTTGCAACGATTCAAGCTGTAAGGACGGCGTTGAGATAGGCGACCCTACAGAAACGGCTCTTATCAATTTTGGCACAAAGCTTGGTATCGACACTGACAAGGTGAGGGAAGATCTCCCTAGAATTTCTGAGATACCATTTGATTCAGACAGAAAGCTTATGTCAACTCTGCACGTTATCGACGGCGAAAAGGTGCTTTATGTAAAGGGTGCGGCTGACGTTCTTATAAACAGGATAACTTCAAGCGACGAAGAAAAGGCTGTTATAACCCAGCGTGTGGCAGAGCTTTCGGAAAAAGGTCTGCGTATACTTGCATTTGCAGAGAAAAAATTTGACAAGGATACCGTATGTCCAGAGGACGAGGACGGATTGGAGTTTGTCGGTCTTATTGCTATGATGGATCCTCCGAGAGAGGAATCAAAGGCGGCTGTTACGGAATGCCGCAAGGCAGGCATAAAGCCAGTCATGATAACAGGCGACCATATCGTTACGGCTTCGGCTATTGCCCGTGAGATAGGTATTCTTGACGACAACTCAAAGGCTGTTGAGGGTCACGAGCTTGACGCTTATTCAGACGAAGAGCTTGTTGACTTTGTAAAGGACAAGGCTGTTTACGCTCGTGTTACACCTGAGCATAAAATAAGGATCGTAAAGGCTTGGCAGGCAAACGGCTGTATAGTTTCCATGACAGGCGACGGTGTGAACGACGCACCTGCGTTAAAGCAGGCTGATGTGGGCGTTGCAATGGGCATCACAGGAACTGAGGTTTCAAAGGACGCTGCCTCAATGGTGCTTGCAGACGATAACTTTGCAACTATAGTCAAGGCCATAAGAAACGGCAGAAACATTTACGAGAACATTAAAAAGGCTATACTCTTCCTGCTTTCGGGCAACTTTGCGGCAATTCTTGTGGTGCTTTTCAACTCACTGCTTGGACTTCCTGTTCCGTTTGCGGCAATACATTTGCTGTTTATTAATCTGCTTACAGACTCGCTTCCTGCTATCGGTTTGGGTCTTGAACCTCACTCCGAAGAGGTCATGAAACGCAAGCCAAGAAACGCAAATGAATCTATACTCACACGTCCTTTCCTGGGCGAGATCGCATTGTATGGCGTAGTTATAGCGATAGCAGTAGCTTCGGCTTTCCTTATGGGAAACAAGACAAGCGCAGCTCTTGGTATGACGATGGCATTCGCAGTGCTTTGCTCCGCAAGATTGTTCCACGGATTCTCCTGCAAGAAAAAAGGTCCTGTTATCTTCTCAAAGGACTTTTTCAACAACAAGTTCGGTCTTATGGCGTTCGGTCTTGGAATGGTATTTTTAAACTCCGTTCTGCTCGTTCCACCGCTTAAAGGACTTTTCAAGATAGCAGACATGACAGGTATGCAGTTTGCATGGATATACATTCTAAGCTTTGGCTCTATGCTCGTTATCCAGCTTATAAAGGCGATATTCTTTACAAAGTCTGAGAAGTAAGGTCAAGAGCATGACACATGGTCAATAAATGGGACGTCGAGGACGCTGTCCCCCTACAATTTGTATAAAAAAACCGCTCTTCGTGATGTCACGGGGAGCGGTTTTGTTTTACATATCTTCGCAAGGCAGCCAAACCCCGTCCTCTTTATGAAGTATCCTCTGATTTTCAGATCCTCTGAATTTCAATGAGATGTTTTTCTTTTCGAGAACAAATTCGCCGTCAACGAGGTAGTCGATAAGGCTCAGCATTTCGTCTGTGTACTGTGTTCTGTATGGGGACTTTGAGCCTGCAAGCAGGTCAGTTTCAAGGGTACAGCCTGTGTAGCACCACACGTCCTTGTCGGGAAGCTCAGTTTTCACACGGCGGAGAAGCTTTGTAAGCTCAGGCTGGTTCTCAGGCTCCATAGGTTCGCCACCAAGGAGCGTAAGTCCTTTTATATAGCCCTTTGAGAGGGCGTTAAGTATCTCGTCTGCGGTGGTATCGGTGAAAGGCTTGCCGTAGTCAAAGTTCCAAGTGTCAGGCTGAAAACAGCCCTTGCAGTGGTGTCTGCAACCTGATACGAACAGCGTGACCCTCACTCCTGAGCCATTGGCGATATCGGTTTTCTTTATCTCACAATAATTCATTTTCCGCTCCTTTCATACATACAACGCAGGGCAATACGATTTTGTATTGCCCCGATAGTTATATGCTGTTTGCTGTTTTATGTCAATAATAATGTTCATTATTTTCGGATTTTGCAGTTTTGAGTTTTTGAGTTTTCCTTGCTATAATGTTCATTTTTTTGACGAGTTTTGATTTTTGAACTTTTGAGTTTTAACGGCTATAATGTTCAAAATTTTGCGATTTTGGCTGAAAAATTTTTGGGTTTTAAGGAAATGTTCACTTTTTTGAAAATCGCTCAAAAAAATTTTTGGGTTTTTGAAAATTTAATGCTTCGGATTTTGCAGTTTTGAGTTGTTTATTTTGATTTTAAAATGGAACAAACAGGGCTGTTTTTGTCCCGATTTTATTAGTTTTTTTGAATTTAAAATGGAACATTCGTTATTTTATTACAAGTATACACAAAATATTTTGAATTTAAAATGGAACAAGTTTAATTTTTTATGAAGTTGCGATATTTTATTTTGAATTTAAAATGGAACATACTTTATATTAGGGTTCATCTTCATCAGTGAATCTTGTTGAACCACCAACACCGAAAAACTTTTCAAAGAAAGCTTTCAACTTATCGATAACACTTTGTTTCTTTACTGCTCTATTTCCACCACCAAAGCGAGATACAGGAGGCATAAGCTTATCAATGTCTGTTCCTGTTGTTTTGATCTCACCATCACGGAATGCATTTTCTATAAATTTTCGTGTTTCAGGTTCTTTCAGCTTTTCGTCTTTAATGATTTGAACAAGTTCTTCTTCACGTCTATCTACAACGTAGTCGTGCCATTCTGACATAACATCTTCTACATCATTTATACCAGCAATAAAGGTTTCAATAAGAGCTTTTTTGCTGCGAAGCTCGGGGCTTGCATCAATGGCTTTCTTGATTGAAACAAGTACCTCTTTATCTTCACAGTGACTATCGTGATATTTCTTGACAAGTATAAGAATATAATCTATATTGATTTCTATCTGTTTGATAAGTTCAACTTCAAATACAATGTCATCAATAATGTCTGTGCTTTCACCTCGTCTGCGTCTTTCATTCCATTCATCTCGTAGGTCTTGGTATCTGCCTAAATAATCTTGCAGATCACGTTCATTGATCAATTCTTTATCTGCAAATTCGTCAAAAGCAGACAAAAGGTTTCTCATACGAAGAATAGCACCAAAGAGAGAAATAAAATCTCGCTGATTTTGTTCGCCTATGATCTGTGGCTCTATAAGTGGAAACTTTGATGTAAGCTCATCGACCATATCAATATAGCCAGGGTGTGGCTTGCCGTCAATACCCTCATAGCCATAATAATAATCTTTGAATCCTTTCATAAGTACGATACCGCCTGCATTTTTATCTCCGAAAAGTGATATAGCAGTATCAACACGCTTCTGAAGATTTCTAAAGCACACAATATTACCGAAGGTCTTAATTGAGTTAAGGATTCGGTTTGTTCTTGAAAATGCCTGAATTAGTCCGTGCATTTTCAAATTCTTATCAACCCATAATGTATTCAAAGTTGTGGCATCAAAGCCTGTAAGAAACATGTTTACAACTATCAGCAAATCCAATTCCTTGTTCTTCATACGAAGAGAAACATCTTTATAATAGTTCTGGAACTTATCACTATCCGTTGAGTAGTTCGTATGGAACATTTCATTATAGTCTTTTATGGCTGATTCAAGGAAGTCTCTTGAGGATTGGTCAAGTGCTGATGTATCTTCTGAATTCTCTTCATCAAGAATACCACTTGTATTCTCGTCATATTCAGCTTCATTTGCACCATAGCTATAAATAGTAGCAATACGGAGTTGCTTTGTAGGGTCAGCTGACATTTGTTTCTTAAATTCTTGATAATATAACTTTGCCATAGGCACAGACGCAACTGCAAAAATAGAATTAAAACCGCTTATACGTTGCTTTTGTTTTATCTCCTCTACTGTGCCATTTTTGCTGGATGCTACTTCTGATATGTTGGTAAGTGCATTGTAGATATAGGTTTTATCACCCCGATAGGTCTTTCTATCAAAATTGTCAAGAATATACTTTGTGACAAGACTTATTCTTTCAGGCGCCATCATAGCCTTTTCACGGGCAATGTCCCACACCTGTTCGTCATCAATATCTTCACCCATATCCATTGTTTTTACATAATCAACTCTGAATGGTAGGACATTTTTATCATTGATAGCATCAACGATCGTATATGTATGGAGTTGGTCGCCAAAAGTCTGCTCAGTTGTGAAGAACTGTGGCTTGCGAACACTTCCTGTGTTGGCAGGAAAGATAGGTGTTCCAGTGAATCCAAATAGGTGATATTTCTTGAAGCTTTTTACAATGGCAGCGTGCATATCACCAAACTGGCTTCTGTGGCACTCATCGAAGATTATAACAACGTGTTTATTATATACGTCGTGGTCTTTGTTTTTCTTGATAAACGTTGCAAGTTTCTGAATGGTGGTTATAATAATATGAGCATTAATATCTTCCAACTGTTTTTTCAGAATAGCGGTAGAGGTATTGCTGTTAGCTGCGCCTTTTTCAAAACGATCATATTCTTTCGTCGTTTGATAGTCAAGATCCTTACGGTCAACTACGAACAGCACTTTATCAATATAGGGGAGAGATGAAGCTAATCTTGCTGTTTTAAATGATGTAAGCGTCTTTCCAGAACCTGTTGTATGCCATATATAACCGCCACCAGCGATAGTGCCATATTTTTTGTAGTTATTAGCGATCTCGATTCGGTTAAGAATACGTTCTGTTGCGGTTATTTGATAAGGTCGCATTACCATAAGCATATTTTCTGATGTAAATATGCAGTACTTAGTAATGATATTCAAGATCGTATGTTTGGCAAAGAATGTTCTTGTAAAGTCTATCAGGTCGGGAATGACACGATTGTTTGCATCTGCCCAGAAAGACGTAAACTCAAAACTATTGCTGGTTTTACCTTTCTTTGCGGAATTCTTATTTGCATCTTTTATTGCATTGAATCGAGTGCTGTTAGAATAATATTTGGTATTTGTTCCATTTGAGATAACGAAAATCTGCGTATATTCAAACAGACCACTCCCTGCCCAAAAGCTGTCACGCTGGTATCGGTTTATCTGATTGAACGCCTCACGGATAGCTACACCTCTGCGTTTTAACTCAACGTGGACAAGTGGCAAGCCATTTACAAGGATAGTGACATCATAACGATTGTCGTGTTTTGCACCCTCGGCTGTACCGATGACATACTGATTTATGACCTGCAAAAAGTTATTGTGGATATTCTTCTTGTCAATAATAGTAATATTCTTTGTGCTTCCGTCATCACGCTTTAAGTTCTTGATATTATCTTCTTGTATCGTTTGTGTCTTTTCAACGATACCCTCGTTTTGATTTGCTATTGAATCCTTGAAAAATCTTTCCCATTCGTTTTCAGTAAAATGATAGTCATTGAGCTTTTCAAGCTGAGTACGCAGATTTGCGATAAGATCTTTTTCATGATGAATTTTAAGATATTCATAGCCCTGCTCTGTGAGCATATGGATAAATTCTTTTTCCAATGCTGCTTCAGATTGATAGTTGCTAGAACGTGTTTTTGCCGGCTCATACTCTGTAACAACGGTGTTTTCTGTTGTCTGTGCGACAATATTGAAATATGGCACAATAGCCGCCTCCTTTACTTAATTACTAAAAGCTGAGTAATTTATCTCTATAATATTCATATTGTTTTTGCCTTGCTTCGATCTCTGCAGGCAAGCCAGATGAAATATCATTGCACAATGAATCGAACCTGTCGAGAATTGATACGATTCGTTCTTGTTCTTTCAAAGTTGGCAACATAATTTCAATTTCTGCTACTTGATTCAAATACAGACCTGCCTGAGCAGAGCCGTGTGCATTTGATTGCATATATGCTTGAGTTTTTGATGTATCAAGATAATATTTTAAATAACTTGGTAAGACACATCTTTTGGGCTTTATTACACATACACTTCTTTGAAGTAAAAAGTCAGTATTATCTTTAATTATTGCTGTTCGTCCAATAGTAGCAACAATAGTCAATAATACATCACCACTTTCTATATTAGTCCTTCTTCTCTCTTTTAAAAATGTATTAATATCAACGTATCTTTTGGTAGAAAAATCAATGAAGCCATTGTGAATATTCTGTGCAGATAATATTGGATAGTCACCGTTATCAAAGAGCGATTTTGGTAAATTATGCATTCCGTCTTTGATAGAAATTGCAATATCTTTCAGCTTAACTGGTGCATACCCAAACACATACTGCCACAGCTTGATCAATCCGCTGTGCCACTCATCTCTCTCTCTCTCTCTCTCTCTCTCTCTCTCTCTCTCTCTCTCTACGTTAACAAAATATGAATTGTCGAAAGACAGAAGTGCGTCACGATAATACTCGTATTGCTTTTGTCTTGCTTCAATTTCAGCAGGCAAGCCTATATTTAGGTCGGAGCAGATTTTTTCAAAGTTGTCTAACACTTCTACAAGACGTTTTTGAACATTCAAAGATGGAGCTGGTATTTTAGCTTTCAAAATATTATCATTATATAGTCGAGATATTGTTCCTCCTGTTGAAATTTTCCAAGGCTGTTTAGAATAACAATACATTAAATATTTATTTAATACTTTTGTTTCATCGTGTTCTAACCAAACAATATTGGAATCTTGAAAATATGATGGTTTTCCATCGAATATAATGGTTCTGCCGATTGTTCCAGAGCAAGATATTAAAATATCACCTTTTTCAGGATAGGAGTACTTTTTTTTATATTCCTCAAACAATTCTTGCGTAATAAAGGCATCTGCTTTTTTTCCGAAAGTACCGATTTTATAAAATGGTACATCTCCAATAGAATTCGTTTGTTCTTTTAAAATACGTTTGCACATTCTTACTCGTCCAATTTCACCTAGTGTCACCATTGGAATTTTTTCCTGTGGCTTTAACAACTCATCCCTATAATACTCATACTGTTTCTTTCTCGCTTGCAGCTCCGCTTGCAGCTCCGCTGTAAGTGATGTGAAATTGTCAAAGTATTCGGACAATTTCACGTTGGACTTCTAGGGGAGGGACGGGAACAGGATATTTATTTAGCATTGTTCTACGAACAGAAGTTACAGAGGAGTTTACTGCAGTCTTTTGAATGTACTCGAAAAATGTGGCTTTCATATAATGAAAGAAGAATTCTGACATAATTCTATCATCAATAATATGAATTCGGTATGCTCTTTGGTGTAGTGCATATTTCCCACTAATATAGTGAAAAATTTTCCCGACGCCAACGCCATCCCCCGATGTGATAATTGCAGTTTCATCATAATCGTACGTATTTAATCTACGTACATCCTGAGAACGTACGAAAAATGGATATGCTCCATCATCCAACTCCTCGTTTGTATTATGACTACCTGTACTGATATCTGCCAATGTAGATAATTGACAATACTCTACCCCGTCAGGACATAATTTTTGAATCAGTTCTTCTAATCTGCTCATCGCATCATCTCCATTATTTGTTCATGTGAATAATCCTCAACTTGTTTCCGAAGTATATATTCTTCGCTTGTTGTATATGTATCATCATATTTCGTCTTTGCAATTGGAGAAAAATAATAGCCATAGCCTTCCAATACCGGAGTAAAATCACTTGTAATTGCACAAGTCACCTTTGCTGTGTTTTTTCCTTTATAATCACCTAAACGTAATGTTACTTCACGAAGCGAAAGTTTTTTAAACCCTTGTTCAAAAAATAAAAAGCAAATGCCTCCTACCTTGGCTTCTGAATAATAAGCAAGACAATCTGGTTTTTCACGTCCTATTTTATCAATAAACTCCTTTTCGTTACTGGTCAATTCTTCATGGTTACCAACTTTTTTCAAAATCTTATCAAAACCAAAATGAATACCGTCGATTATCCGAATATTTTCAGCCGGATAAACTGTAGGGATAAAACTGCTCCCATCGTCATATGCCCAAAATGTCAAATAATTATTACCTGATCCCCACTTTTTTATTTCAGCTCTTGCCGTTTGTGGACTGTCTGCCCAATATGACAGTTTTTGTCCTGGAAAGAGATTTGAATACCTATTATCCTTTCTGCTTAATCTTAGATTTCCGCTATGAAGTTCACTTACTGTTTTTCCATAATAACTATCGTTAAATTCAAGGCATCTAAAAAAATCAAAATCATGTGATTCTATTATCGGCAATTTTTTATGTTTCCATATATCCATTCCAAAATCTTGATATGGAAAAAATTCTCCCATAATTACACCTCGATTTCTGCAATGATCTTGTCGATCTCATCACGAAGCACCTGTTCACGAGCAACTATCTCTTTGATCTCAGCATTAAGCTTGACAATATCGATCTTTTCTCTTGTGTCCTCAGCCTCAACATATGTTGAAACCGAAAGATTATAGTCATTTTCCTTGACCTCATCATAATCGGCAAGATGCGAAAAATGTTTTATCTCGCTGCGTTCAGCAAAGCAGCCAACGATCTTGTTTATATTTTCGGGAGTAAGCTTATTATTGTTCGTAACCTTGATACATTCATTGGTAGCGTCAATAAATAAGGTCTTGCTGTCTGTTTTACATTTTTTTAGCACCATAATGCAGGTGGCAATAGAAGTGCCAAAGAAAAGATTTGCAGGAAGTTGTATTATACAGTCAACAAAGTTATTGTCTATCAAGTATTTTCGGATCTTCTGCTCAGCACCGCCACGATACATAATTCCCGGGAAGCATACGATCGCAGCCGTTCCGTTAGATGCAAGCCAGGAAAGGCTGTGCATTATGAACGCCATATCAGCTTTGCTTTTTGGTGCAAGTACACCTGCGGGGGCAAAACGTGGGTCGTTTATGAGCAGAGGATTGTCATCGCCAGCCCATTTTATTGAGTAAGGTGGATCAATTATTATCTGGAGTTCAAAATTATTGAATCAAAACTATTCGACATTCCTTTCCATAATTGCTTATCATCATATTTGCATTTAAATGTCAAGATCGCAAAGCGTGCATTTTAATCTTGATATTTAAATGCAAATATGTATAGAATTTCTTATGGAAAGGAATAAAGAAAACCATCCAACTACAGATAATTGAAACTATCAGTTCAAACGGCTCATCGTCCCAATGTGCAGGTGCGATAAGAGTATCTTCGCAAGCAATATCAAATTTGTCAAAACCAATATCGTGTAAAAACATATTGATACGACAAAGGTTGTAGGTTGTGATATTTATTTCTTGACCATAAAAGCCGTTGCGTATCTTATCTTTTCCAAGTACCTTTTCCGCCTTTAAAAGAAGCGAACCACTTCCGCAGGCTGGATCATATACCTTATTGATTTCAGTTTTGCCGACTGTACCAAGTCTTGTAAGAAGTTCTGATACATCGGCAGGAGTGAAGAATTCACCACCGGATTTTCCTGCGTTGGAAGCATACATAGTCATAAGATATTCATAAGCATCACCAAATGCATCTATATCGTGATCTTTGACGTCACCTAGATTCATATCTGCCACGCCGTCAAGAAGCTTACAAAGCTTTTCGTTTCTCTTTGCAACTGTTGAGCCAAGCTTGTTGCTGTTTACATCAAAGTCATCAAACAGACCTGCAAAGTCTGATTCCGATTCGCTGCCTTTTGCAGATTCTTCAATGTGACGGAATACTCTTTCAAGAGTTTCATTTAGATTTTCATCATTTTTCGCTGCTGATCTTACATTACAGAAAAGTTCTGACGGAAGAATAAAGAAACCTTTTTCCTGCACTAATCCCTCACGGGCTTCTTCTGCATCATTATCACCCATTTGAGCGTAATCAAAATCAGTATTTCCTGCTTCGAGTTCGCCTTCATTTATGTAGTTAGTTATATTTTCTGAAATATATCTGTAAAACATAGTGCCGAGGACATAGTTTTTGAAATCCCAACCATCAACTGCACCTCTGAGTTCATCTGCGATTGCCCATATGGCACGATGAAGCTCATCTCGTTCCTGTTCTTTTTTTGTATCAACTGTCATTGTAATTTCTCCAATTAATCTAAATATTTTGTACAAGTAGTTTTACTACATTATACCACTTATTCTTTCAAAAAGCTATACATTTACCAAAAAAATATTTTGAGCAGATAACTGTCTGGCCAAAGTTATCCGCTCAAAAATTATTACAGCCTATTAAAACTTCATATTTATATCGCAAAGCTTCTTGTAGCGTTCTTCACTTAGCTTTCCTATGTTGTAGTTCCTTCTTTGCAGTACCACCCAAACGCCAAGTTTTTCACCCTCAAAAATAGTTCGTTTTGGAATATCTGAACTTCCGTTATTTTGTTGGATATATCTTTTATATTGTTCGTATCTTCTTTCCCATTCTGCAGCTAATGGATCAAGTGTTATTCCTAATGATACAAGAGCGTCTTCTTGTGATCGAGTCAGTTTACCCGCCTTATATTTGTCTCTCTGCGATTGCAACCAATTGCCTAGAAAGACACCTTTATAGTGATCACGCTTTGGTATATTGGCAGTGCCACATTCCTCTTTGTATTCACAGAGTAAGGCATACCCTTTTTCCCAAGAATCGTTTGCTTTTTTTACGATCAATGAATTACAGGCGTTGCACCTCTGACCGTCAAGGAATGCCGACGGCTTGTATTCTTGTATTCCACCGCATTTGTTGTGCTTTATTGCAATCCTAGTCCTTTGATCAACGAATTCACCTAAAACTGTGTAGTCATCCCCGACTAGATCATATACTCTTTCGGCGTATAGCTCAGTTGTCATATTTTTAGGGCGGCATACTCGACAACTCGGATATTTTATGAATTTATGGAATCTGCAACTGAATACATGTCCACAAGCCTTGCTTCGCATAGTTATTTTTGAAGACTCACTATCATAGCTAATAAATTCATAGTCTTCAAATTCTTCAAGCTTTTGCCTTACATCCCATTCATTTAACAGACTTTCACATATACACCTAACATGGTCGAATATGAATTTACGTGGTTTTATCTGTATTGTTTCACCACAGATTTTATGATGTATCTTTGATTTTATATTTAATGATCTAAATGGCTCTAGTGGCTCATAATTCCCTTTACCAGCAAAGTCTATCAGTTTTTTGTACCTTTCATCTATTAGTTTATTAGCGTCGCAATAAGTACAGCCCCAGCCCTCTGTGAGTGATGTAGGTGTTGCATAGAAGTTTTTGCCGCACTCAGCACAGTGGTATTTTTGTATAATAGGCGGAGCATTTTCAAACCGATGTATGATTTCCTGCACATTTGGAAATAGGTACATTAAAAGTGGGAGCATTGATCTAGCACTTGTACTCTGAGTACTGATAATACTTACAAGCAAGAAGTTTTTAAGATCTGCATCAAACAAAGTTACAAGTTTTGAGTCATTAAATGCAGAGATAAAATCTTCATACCCATTTGTTGCTTTATGTCCAAGTTCTTTTAACTTGTTGTATATCATATGTTTTAGATCAGCTATATTGCAGTTTGTATTTGAATTAAAAAGAGCTTGAGCATAGTCGGTGTATTCATTTTCTATAGCTATGTCTTTGATCTCTAGCTCTGTATAATGGGATAAGTCATATTCAAATTCGTGACCCTTGATGCCAGTATACTTATACAATGGGGTCTTGTGTTTGTGACAGGTGCATACGCCTGAAAGATGATGAGCCCTGTGTATATATGGTTCTCCAAATATTTCAATGTCATTTTCTATGCATTGTGGGCATATGTGTATTTCCCTTATCATCGTATTTACCGGAGCATTTAGCGGATCAGGCTTTCTAAACATATTGTTTACATATCGTGTTTGTTGTCCTACAGAGAAAAACATAGCCTCAAAAGGAAATATTGACATAGATAAGAACATTTCTTTGAGATCCTTTTGAATGAAAAAACTCTCGTTAAGACATAATAGTCCATATCGAATGTCATATTCCAGAGAGCCAATTTTGGAGTTGAATTTATTAAGATATGAGTCTGCAAAAGTTGTTATCGGCAAACCATTTTTCTTTGCCAGACGATGTATCCAGGAATACATTAATTCATCAGGATAAGGGTTTCTGTATACAGGAATAACAGGCATTTATTTGTCCTCTTTATCTATGCCAAGAAAGTTCTGCATTTGAATTACGCTTGGAGTGTTCTTTTTATGCAGATCTGATCTTGTGTGTTGCTGTTTTGTAAGCTGTTCTATTACCAATTTGCTTATTTCTCTTTCGGCCTTTCCAACTGATGATTTTTTCCTTATTACCTTTTTGAAAGCGTCTTCTATTTGTGTTGGCGTGTATTCATCATAGATAGCGGTGATGTTTGCCACAACATTTTTTATTTGTACCTTTTCCTCACTGCTGTTATTATTTAATATTTTCTCGGCTTCTTTGAGCTGTTTGGCTTCATCTTCTATTTTATCAAGCTCAAGCTTTGCATTTTCCTTTATTTCTTGCATAAGATAATCGCTAAAGTCAGAATCAAGATTTTCCAATACATCACGAAGTCCTGCGAAATGTTTGTTTGTTACAGCATATATATACTTGCTGTTTATTTCAGGCTTTTTCTTTCTGTTTAAAAAATCAATATTCATATATATGTAAATGCTGATAAGCTGGTCTACGATTCCATTTGTAACATCATACAAAGCGTCTGTTATCTCCTCTGAAACTGTAACAGGTTTATCAAACCATTGGTATCGGAAAAGTTCGTTTACAAGAAAGTAAAAGAAATTTCTGTCCGTACAATACATATTCCCATTAATGACATTGCCGACTCTTCGAGCTGTTCTGAGTGTTTTAAACATTTTGGCTTTTGCGTCTTCTGTACCCACAACAGCTGTTGCGACCTTAGTTCTGTTTGAGAGTGTAAGCAGAGAATCGAAAGAGTTTTCTCGTGTGTGCGAAAAATCTATTAGCTGTATTTCGTCGAAAATGATGATTCCAATAGCGAACTTTTCTACATATTCACGGATACGCTCTGCTTTTGCGCCTAATGTCCTTATTTTCATTATCACAGCGGAATATATGGGTTTGATATTTCCCAACGCTTTATCGATAGCGTCACCTATGCCGTCATACAAGGCAGAAAAATTGCTGTTTGGGATACAGTTGACAACAAGATATGTTATCTGAGGAAAATACTCTCCGTTTTCTGTTGTGTGCATAATAACTTGCGGATAGTATGATACAAGCATTTGTATTGCAGAGCTTTTGCCGCAGCCTGAATATCCGATAAGAGAAAAGCCTGCGTCTGTGGAAGCACTTGAATCGCCTATCAAAATATTTGATGCGGCGAATTCCTGGTTTTCCACGGAATAAGATACCTTATCATTGTCAGAATGAAGAATGTGACGTGATCTGTATGATGTTATCAAGGCATTGTAGAAAGAAAGCTCAAGCTCTGCATGAAATGGAAGCGGAAAGCGTATGCTCCTCAGAGATCTTATCTGAAGTATCTTATCAATGGTTGACATACTCTTTATTTTATCGTAATCAAAATCGGCCATAGTTTGGCTATATGACGATATGATGTTTCTTCCTGTTCTCGGATATGGTAGAGCTTCTATGTATGGATTACCAGCGTCTATTGCTAGTTTGGCTTTAACATATCGTGCAGGAACTATCCGATGTTCGTTTAGATCGTAATCATCATACTGTGACACGCCTTCTTCACATGTTACATAATTATATTTTGCCATTCGTTATCTCCCCAAGTTTGACATCAGTTGTTGTCATAAAAGTCCTGCAAAGCTTCTTCAAAGCTTGCATAATCCCGATACTCGGTCACACCGTTTTCTTTTTGTTCATCTGCTGAAATGTTTTTGGACGTTTCATCTTTGTTTTCAAGTCTTGTGCTTATCTTGCCCTCATAAGATACTTTTTGCTTGTCGATCTCACGGGAGCTTCGTATGTCCGTTGTTCGTGAGTGAACGTTTTTCTTTGCTGACTTAACGATACTCTCGTTGTTTGCATACACGGCAGAGTCTATTTTTTCGTTGTCTATCCTGCCTTTAGCCTGCATTTTCTTTTTTGCACTATAATATTCTTCATATTGTTTCATTGTAAGTCCCTTATAGTCGCTGTTGCCTGTAATGAGGACGTTTAGTGGTATCTTTACCAGCTTGGAATTTCTGATGTAGTATATGGCACCCACATCACGCATATCCATTCTCACTTCAAATGGCATACGCCTTGTGCCTGCGGCATACATCGCTGACATCAGCCGTTTATCGTTAGGTGCAAAGTACCACAAGCCTTTGTAGCTTATGCCTCGCTTTGATATCTTGGCTTTGATAGGCGTCATCAGGCTATAAAGGTATTGTTTAAGAACAGGTATCGGCTGCGGCATTCCATATTTTTTTGAACCGTATTCCCACAATATTGCAGGAACAGGAGCTATGTTCTTTTCTATCATTTCTTTTGTGAGAGGGTATGTTTCAAGGTGCTGCTGATTATGTGCTAACACAAAGTTTATCACCATTCGGGTGTAATCGTGTATGGTGAGAGAGGCTTCTTTGTGATGAAGAGAATCATATCTTTTCTCGATAAGTCCATGATTTTCGAGGTGAACATTCTGCTTGGCGTGCATTTGATGAAAGGCTTGCTCAACAACGCCCTTGAGAGAGCCTGACGCACCGCTGACTATTTGTTTTTCAATTCCGATCTCGTTGCATATTCTGTCAAACTCATAGCTTTTAAATTCGCTTCCACGGTCCACTCTTATTCTTTTTGGGATAATGCCTGACGGCCATAGCCTTTTATCATTAAATTCAATACCGTATTTTTTACAATATTCCAGCTTATCGTCAGCTAGATTCAAAAACAGATTTGTTATGCCGAGAATAGAGTTATTGTCAAATGCAACTGACACCGCAAGTATTATCCTAGAATATACGTCTATCATAAAATACACGATAGGGCGGCCTATTGCCTGATCAGGGTCAAGCTCAGATACCAGAGAAACATCAGCCTCACAAGCGTCTATCTCTACCATATCCGCAGGTCCATAAACGTCTTTCAATGAATCGCTTATGAGAAGTCTTTTGTTGTTCCGCTGTTCAGCGGCAGAGGTTTTTATCAGATCTTTTTCTGCCTTTGTCAGGTGTTTTTGAGCGTAATAGTAAAACTGACCCAACGTTGGACGTTCTGACTCAGGCATAAGGATATATGATGATACTCCGTCAATGAGTTCTGTCATTGTGTAATATTTCATATTCATTTTTTGAAATGAATTGCGTAATGTCTTTTGTCTTCCAGACTTGTAATCTGCTAATGCTTCTTCAAATCTTGATAGTGTTTGTTCGTCTAAATATATATTTGATTCAACATATTTGGACTTCTGTCCCGGTTTATTTGTGTACTGATATGTTTTGCCTTTGTTGACGCCAAAACTCTTTTTGTCAAGCAGGGAATATGGTTTCATACCGCTTTGAAAGTATCTGGTACATAGCCTCCAAAAAGAGTTCTTCGCAATATCATATTTGTTCAAGAGCTCTTTTAATTCTGGTTTGTCATGTTTTCCATAGAGTCTTGCATATGACGGGCCATATATGTTTACAACTTCCTGTAAGAGCTTAAATTTGGTTTCAAACTTTTTTCTTGCTGATTTTGAAAGAACATTACTATCAAATATTATTGCATCTTCATCTTTTTCAATGATAATGCTTTCATCATTGATACTATCTGTTACCATTTCGATATCAAAAAAGGCTAATTCAAATTTTGATGTATCCATTAAACATAAGACCACAGTATCACCAAGGATAGAGATCACTCTATATCTAGTATGATTATATTTGTTAGATAAGATATTGCCCACGGCAAAAATTGGCTCATTCATTGCAGTATTCACCCCATATTTTATCCAGATCGTCATTGGTTAGAATGTTGTCTTCCATATCGCAGCTGATCTTTTTCGTGGCGATATTATGTCTTATGTTACTATATCTATCAAAAACACGGCTTTCGTCATAATATTCTGTGACAAGCCTTATATTTGACGCCAATATCGTGTTAACGTCCTCTTTGAAAAGCATATCAAACTCAATATTGTTGTGTTTCCAGTAGAGCTTTTCTATACAGAGAATTTCCAAGGTACGCTTGCTTAGGTCACGGTCGGGTTTCACAGAATATGCGTGCAGTTTATTATTTTTCTTTGTGACAAGGAAATCGGTTGTCATAATATGATCAGAATTTCCTGGGTGTTTAAAACCATATTTGTCAGCGATCTTGCGTGTGATATTTCGGTCAAGAGGGTATTGTTCCCGAATATCTATATTATTATCGTCCCAGCGGAGAATGTAGTACCATAAAGCTTCTGCCTGTGACAGGCAATGAACGCCACGTCCTGTTTTCCAATCCTTAATGACGGAAGTTGTCCCCAAGCTATTGAACTCATTGGTCATAACATATGGTTTATACGTTGCGCCCTCGCCGGATCCTTGTCCCCTTGCCAGTTTCGTTGCTCTGGATATACGTTTGCTCATATATTCACCCCACGAAAAAAAGAGCGGTCATGCGCAATGCATGATCGCTCTTCACTGTCGCACTAAAAGAAATCCATTTATATTTTTAAAATGACTTGTGCTATTCGATATTTTCTAACTAAATAATAACAAATCATGCATAAAAATATGATAACTTTTAGCGAATATTTTGTGAACTTTTAAATATATTCCATTTTAAATTCAAACTCGAGTTTGTGAATAATATATTAATGTTCCATTTTAAAATCAAAATCGTGTTTGTGAATTTTCTGTTAATGTTCCATTTTAAATTCAAAATTCACATGAGTTTTTTATGAAATCACAAATGCAAAACTCTCTCTTTTATCTCTTGAGTCCTGCCCTGATTCCAGAACTGTGTGCCGATGTAGCCGCAGGTACGCCTTGCAACGTTCAGAGTGTTCTGATCTCTGTTGCCGCAGTTCGGACACTCCCATACAAGCTTGCCGTCATCTTCTACTATCTTTATCTCACCGTCAAAACCGCACTTCTGACAGTAGTCGCTCTTTGTGTTAAGCTCGGCATACATGATGTTGTCGTAAATATGCTGCATAACTGCAAGAACAGCCTCTATGTTGTTCTGCATATTCGGCACTTCCACATAGCTGATAGCTCCTCCCGGTGAGAGAGCCTGGAACTGTGACTCAAAGGTGAGCTTGTCAAATGCGTCGATGTTCTCGGTAACATGGATATGATAGCTGTTTGTGATGTAGTTTCTGTCTGTTACACCCTCGATAACACCGAAACGCTTCTGCAAACATCTTGCAAATTTGTATGTTGTGGACTCCAATGGCGTGCCGTAAAGGCTGAAATCTATGTTTGTTTCTGCTCTCCACTTTGTGCAGGCGTCATTAAGGTGCTGCATAACTTCAAGTGCAAAAGGCGTTGCTGAAGGGTCTGTGTGTGACTTGCCCGTCATGTATCTTACGCATTCGCAAAGACCTGCATAGCCAAGTGATATGGTGGAATATCCGCCGAACAGGAGCTTGTCGATTGTTTCGCCCTTTTTAAGTCTTGCCAATGCACCGTTCTGCCAAAGGATAGGCGCAACGTCTGACGGAGTGCCTTTAAGTCTTTCGTGACGAAGCATAAGCGCACGTCTGCAAAGCTCAAGTCTTTCATCAAATATCTTCCAGAACTTATCCATATCCTTATATGACGAGCAGGCAACGTCCACAAGGTTTATTGTAACAACGCCCTGATTGAATCTGCCGTAATATTTAGGCTTGCCGTTTTCGTCAAGATATGTTGTAAGGAAGCTTCTGCAGCCCATGCAAGGGTAGCACTGACCATTGCCATTCTTGTCTACCTTAAGCTCCTTCATTTTCTTTTCGCTTATATAGTCAGGCACCATTCTCTTTGCGGTACACTTTGCAGCAAGCTTTGTAAGCTCCCAATATTTTGAGCCTTCTCTTATGTTGTCCTCTTCAAGGACATATATTAGCTTAGGGAACGCAGGTGTTATATAAACGCCCTTTTCGTTCTTTACTCCTTGGATACGCTGTCTGAGCATTTCCTCTATGATAGCCGCAAGGTCATCTCTTGTCTGCCCCTCAGGTACTTCGTCAAGATACATGAAAACAGTAACGAAAGGTGCTTGGCCATTTGTTGTCATAAGAGTGATGACCTGATACTGTATCATCTGAACGCCCTGAACTATCTCAGCCTTTACTCTCATTTCGGCTACCTTATTTATAGTATCCTCGTCGGCAGGGATATTAAGCTCTGCGAACTCTTTTTTTACCTCACGGCGGTATTTATCACGGGATATCTGAACGAACGGAGCAAGGTGGGAAAGTGTGATACTCTGTCCGCCATACTGTGAAGAAGCTATCTGAGCGATAGATTGTGTAGCGATATTGCAGGCTGTAGAGAAGCTGTGTGGCTTTTCTATCATGACCTCGCTTATGACAGTGCCGTTCTGGAGCATATCCTCAAGATTTACAAGACAGCAGTTGTGCATATGCTGAGCGAAATAATCGGCGTCGTGGAAATGTATCAGACCTTTTTCGTGAGCCTCAACAATATCGTCAGGAAGCAAAAATCTTCTTGTGATATCCTTGCTCACTTCACCTGCCATATAATCCCTCTGAACTGAATTGACAGTAGGGTTCTTATTGGAATTTTCCTGCTTGACTTCCTCGTTCTCGAAGTTAAGAAGAGAAAGTATCTGCTTGTCAGTAGTATTCGCCTGTCTGACGATAGAACGCTCATAGCGGTAGGTGATATAATGCTTTGCCACTGTATACTTGCCGTGGCGCATGATATCGGCTTCCACCCAGTCCTGAATAGTTTCAACGTCCATAGCCCTATTCATTTCAGAGCATTTGTCTTCTATATTCTGTGCTATCTCTCCTATCTCTCCCTCAGAGAGCCTATCCTTTTCCTCCACAGTGATATTAGCTTTCGCAACGGCATTTTCTATCTTTTCCTTATCGAACGTATTCTCAGCGCCGCTTCTTTTTATTATCTTCACCTATACTCTTCCTTTCATTCTATTTTGCTCAACCACTATATATTGTGGTTGACTTCTTTTATCACAACATAATATTGAACATTTACTATTATACCACAATCAGAATATAAGTCAAGGGCATAGAATGATAAATAATCTACAAAAATTTCGGTTAAAAACAGAGCAGTTTGCCGAAAAAGTATTACAAATGATTACAAACACTTGATTGACAAAAAGTGTGAAAAACAATGGCATTTAAAGGAATGATAAAGGTGTGAAGCGGCAAGAAATGATGTGAATGTTTTGTAAAATAAATGGTAAAATTCAATTAACTTGTTGACAAGGGTGCTTGCATATGATATAATATTAGAGTTGAATGCGCCAGTAGCTCAGCTGGATAGAGTGACTGGCTACGAACCAGTAGGTCGGGGGTTCGAGTCCCTTCTGGCGCACCAGGTCACTTGTAGTGACTGGCATAGCACGTCTTACAATTTGTAAGGCGTGTTTTTTATTTCTCTCATTGCAAAAGCCTTGCTAATGTGATATAATATGACCATTAGGAGGCATTAACTATGAAAACAGAGAAAAAGAAAACCAAGGTAGACCTTGTGACGGGGTTTCTCGGAGCAGGGAAGACCACTTTTATAAAAAAATATGCCCGTTATCTTTTGGATAAGGGCTGTAAAATTGGCGTGTTGGAGAATGATTTCGGTGCAGTGAATGTGGATATGCTTCTTTTGCAGGAGCTTTTGGACGAGAATTGCGACCTTGAAATGGTCTCGGCGGCTGATAAGGATTGCCACAGACGGCGTTTTAAGACTAAGCTTATCGCTATGGGTATGCGTGGCCTTGACAGGGTCATTGTGGAGCCGTCAGGTATCTATGAAGCTGACGAGTTCTTTGACGTGCTCAGAGAAGAACCTCTTGATAATTGGTATGAGATAGGAAGCGTAATAACTATTGCAGATGCCTGCCTTGATACCAACTTGTCGGAAGCTTCTGATTATCTTCTTGCTTCTCAGCTTTCGGAAGCAGGCATAGTTCTCATGAGCAGATGTCAGGAAGCCACAAAGCAGGAGCTTGAGGATACTCTAAAACACCTTGAAGCCGTGCAGAAAAAGTTCCATTGCCACAGAATGACTAAGCCTGAGATAATAATGAAAGACTGGTCGGAGCTTACAGATGAAGATATGGGAAGGATAGCCAACAGCGGCTATGAGCCCGATTCCCACGAAAAGCTGTGGTTCGACCAAGATAAAGCTTATACCTCTTTGTATTTTATGAATATGAAGCTTCCTGACAATGCTATGGAAGATGCTGTGAGCAGGCTTATGAGCGACAGCAAGTGCGGAAGGATATTCCGTGTAAAAGGCTTTATGCAAAACGCTGAGGGCAAGTGGCTTGAGCTTAACGCCACCCACAAGAACATCACTGTTAAGCCTATAGAGCGAGGTCAGGCGGTGTTTATCGTCATTGGCGAAGGGCTTGACAAAGAGCATATCGACGGCTATTTTGTGCCTGCATAGTGTCAAGATATTGTAAAATAAATGCGGAATGTATTGTATATAAGCTTGGATAGTGATATGATAATTGCGGGTTATAATTACACATTTTAAAGAGCGGTGCAAGTGTATCTCATGCTGCAATGTACGGCGTAAAATGCCCGTCACGTCCCCTTGACATTTCGTCTGCAATCTTATTTATGTTATCCGCACAATGTTGCTCTGCACAAATTCCGGATAATTCAAATCTTGTCGCTTCGAGCGGGCTGTTGAGGGCGCCAGCCCCTACAATAATGTTGTGCGGATATTGAAAATTGTGCAAAAAAGGGACGACCCAAGGTCGCCCCTCATTTTTATTCAGCGGTGCAAATTTGTATCATATCACAATGTATGGCGTAAAATGCCCGTCACGGCGAGTGACTATTTAACCGTCTTTTCAGTATAAGCACCATAATAGTTCACACCATTGTATTTTCTGTATGCCCTTATTTTGAATGTTTTAGTGCCTGACAGATTTTTTGCAGTGTAGCTTTTGCCTGATGTTGTGGCGAGCTTCTTCCAACTGCGTCCTGACTTAACATATATCTCATATCCTGTGGCTTTTGATACCTTGTTCCATGCAAGTGAGATTTTGCTTCCCGAACGCTTTGCCGTTTTGACAGTGACGTTTGCAGGAAGCGTGCAGGTGACCACCTGTGCAGGCTTGCTGTATTGCATAACATTGTCGCTTACATAATATGCCTTTACTCTGTATGTGTACATAGTGCCTGATGACTTGCCTGAGTTGGTGTAGTATGGATAAGCGTTGTCGCCAAGTTTCCTGTAGCTGTCGGTAGTGCCTATCCACTGATAAACGCTGTAGCCTGATACCCCATTCATGCTTTTCCATGTGATAGTGTTGGAGCTTGATGTGTTCGCTGATGAGGAAAGCCCTTCAGGTGTGTTTGCAGGACGAATGGTGATGTCCTTTTCAGTGTAGTCACCGTAGTAGTTTATGTAGTTATAATTTCTTATGGCTCTCACTCTGAAACGATAAGCTGTGTTCTGTGAAAGATCGCTTGCAGTGTAGCTTGTTCCCGAAAGGGTGGAGAGCGTTTTCCATGTTCCGTTTGTGTACATCTCTACCTGATAGCCTGTAGCCTTTGATACCTTGTTCCAGTTGAGTGTAATGGAATCAACGTCAGTGGAGCAAAGAGAGAACGATACGTTTGCAGGAAGAGTGCAGGTGGTAAACTCAGAGGAATATGCACCCTCGATACGCTGTCCGTCAACAGTGTTGAATGCCCTTACCTTGTATCTGTACATCGTGCCTGAGCTTTTCTTTGAGTTTGTGAACTTTGTGGACGTGGTCGTGCCTATTAGCTTGTAGCTGTCGGTAGTACCTATCCACTGATAGATCTCATAGCCTTCCGCTTTTTTGGAAGCGTTCCATGTTATGGTGTTTGATGTAGAAGTGTTTGAAGTGCTTCTTATGCCTGTTACTGCACTTGGTATGTCAGTGACCTCAGCGTTTACATATGTGTAGCCACCGTTGTAGTATACGCCACTGTAATTTCTTCTCGCCTTTACCCTGAACATATTAACGCCGTTCTGTGTGATACCATTCACCTTGTATGAAAGGCTTGAAGTTGTGCCGACCTGCTTCCATGCACCGTTCACATAATGCTCCACGATGTAGTCGGTCGCCTTTGAAACTTTGTTCCAGCTAATGGTGACAGAAGTTCCCCTTGCAGAAGCGGATATCTTTGAGATGTTCGCAGGAAGCGTGCAGGTGGTGAAAACATCAGAGTAATCGCCGTAAACACGCTTGCCTGAAGCGTCACTGTAGGCTCTCACCATGTATTTGTACATAGTGCCTGTGGACTTGTTGGAGTTTGTAAAATATGTATTCTTTGTATCCCCTATTTTTTTCTTGTTAGGGTCGCTAGGGCTTGTTCCCTGATAGACCTCATAGCCTGTTGCGTCAGAAGCGCCGTTCCAGGCAAATGAGTTGGAGGTGGAGGTGTTTGCCACTGAGATAAGGTCGGACACATAAAGTGGAAGCTTGCCCGAATACCATACATTCACGTCAGTGTAGGCTGAAATGCCTGAAACAGTACCGCTTCCTGAATATTGCCACATATCCATGCGTTGGTCATAATTGGTGTTGCTTGTGTAGTGAGCCAGCCATATAGGATATTTCTTGCCAAGCCCTGCTCCGTCAATGTAGTAGTTTAGCCATGTGTAGTTTGCATAAACACCTGCGCTGTAGCCCGACTTTATGATAGTGTCGCAAAAAGCTGTGCAAAGAGCGGTCTTTTGAGCCTTGGAAAGCCCTGCGCTGTCAAGTCTGCCGGTGTCATAGTCAACAGACTCGATATCGTAATAAACAGGCATTTGCAGAGAATATCCCTTTATCCTGTCAAGAACGAACTTAGCTTCCTCCTGAGCCTCGGCTGTTGTTATCGCCTGAGTGTAGAAGTATACGCCAACTTTAAGCCCTGCCTTGGCAGCACCGTCAAGATAGGTCTTGAACTTAGGGTCTTCCACAAGCGTTCCTGCACTGCCATAGCCACGGTAGCCTACTCTTATGATAACAAATTCCACACCGCTGTTTTTGACCTTTTTCCAATCTATGTTGCCCTGATAATAGGAAACGTCAATGCCATAGACCTTTGAAACACCGCTGAATCTGTTTTGATGAGTAAGACTGTCAGCCCCCCACAGAGCAGACATTGTCATAATGCCGTATGGATCGTTGTTTTCAAGATATTTATGATACTCAGGGTCGTCCTCAGTGACAGGCTCTAAAAGACTATCAGCCTCCATATTGCCTGTAGCATATTCAGGCTTTGATACCTGGATATCATTTGAAAGCTCACTTGACGCAATGCTTTCCTCTGCCGCATACACGAATGGAACAGACTGAGCCATTATTGCCGCTGACAAAACCACGCCAGTCAGCTTTGGAATAAATTTCATAATTTCCTCCCGTAGAAACGTAGGCAGAGTTAACATTTTTTCTGCCATTTTACACGATAATTTTTACACACCCTTTATTATAGCCCTTTTTCAGCGCATTGTCAAATTTGCGATTATACAAATAAATACAATTCAGGAATTTTAAAGTTAAATCATTGCACTTATTTTGAGATTTATGTAATAATAAGTAAACAAAGATGTTCATGATACACAAGATTAGGAAAGAAATTTTGTGTATCATGATATGCCTGAAATGGCACTGCAAGGCACAGTTAATGAGAATAATCAGCATTTTAGCTGGCATAATAATGGAGAAAAAAGAAAAGGAGAGCATAAAAAATGGATATATCAAAGCGAAACGCAGTTAGGATAGTGTCTTTCACAGTGGCTGTCGTGGGTGTGCTTGCGGTGAGAAATATACAACTTATGAGCAGTGAGAAAAGGGCGTTGCGTAGTGTGAACTACACCTATTCAAGAGCCATGGGCGACCTGTGCGACGCAGTAGAGAACGTGAGCGACACTCTTGAAAAGGAGCTTTATGCAGGCTCAGGAAAAATGCACCAGTCACTTGCGGTGAAGCTTTACAGAGAAGCGTCCTCAGCAAAGGCGGCTCTGGCACAGCTTCCCATAGAAGAGCTGCAGCTTGAAAACACCTACAAATTTCTCTCACAGGTAGGAAACTACTCCATGGCAGTGAGCGAGAGGCTCATGAACGGCGAGGAGATAACAGACGAGGAGTATGAGAACATATCCTCGCTCTATGACTTTTCCAAAGAACTTTCCGAGGATATGTGGGAGCTTGAAAGCTCAGTGAACAGCGGTGAGATAGCCCTCACCCAAACAGGTTCACAGCAGAGCGACCCGCCCACAGTGACAGAGGGCTTCTCAGACTTTGAGGGAAGCTTTGAAAGCTATCCAAGCCTTATTTATGACGGCCCATTCTCAGACAATATCATGGAGCGTACCCCACGCATGACATCTGAAGCAGAGAACGTTTCACAGACCAAAGCCCTTGAACGCTGTTCCCTGGGGCTTAACATGAACTCCACAGTGTTCACAGATGTCTCAGAGGTAGAGGGCAAAATGCCATGCTGGAGATTTTCAAACGAGGATAAGACGGTGGCTTGCGAGGTGACAAAGCAGGGCGGATATATCTCATATTTTCTCAAAAGCCGTATCAGCGAAAGCACAGAGCTTACAAACGAGCAGGGCGTAAAGGCAGCGGAGGATTTTCTCGATGACCTCGGCATACTGTCCATGAAAACCACCTACTATGAGAATATCGACAACGTTCTCACAGTAAATTTCGCCTACAACGACCTTGACGTGTGCTGTTACACCGACCTTATAAAGGTATCAGTAGCAATGGACGACGGTGAGATATTAGGCTTTGACGCAAAGGGCTTTTTGGTGAACCATTATGACAGAGATATCCCCGAAGCGGAAATATCACAAAGCCGAGCAAAAGAGAGCGTTTCCCCACGCCTTGAAATAGTATCCGGCAGGCTTGCACTTATCCCTACCGACGGTTTGGAGGAGAAGCTGTGTTATGAGTTCAGGTGCAGGGCAGAAAACGGCAGGAACGTGCTTGTATATATAAACGCACAGACCGCTGAGGAGGAGCAGATACTCATTCTTGTGGAAAGCAAGTCAGGAACACTGACTGTATAAAGTAGGAGGATAAAAAAATGTCAGATTTCAGAAATTCAAAGACAAAGGATAACCTTATGAGAGCTTTTGCAGGGGAAAGTCAGGCAAGAAACCGCTACACAATGGCGGAAGAAAAGGCAAGACAGCAGAAGCTTTATGTGCTTGCCGACCTGTTCAAATTCACAGCCGATCAGGAGAAAGTTCACGCAAAGATATTCTATGAGCATCTCAAAGAGCTGTCAGGAGAGAGCGTGTTTGTTGACGGCGGTTATCCTGTGGATATCTCAGAAGATATGTGTACCTTGCTTGGTATGGCAGACCACAACGAGCGTCAGGAATCAGATGATGTTTACCCTGCGTTTGCTGAGGTCGCAAGGCAGGAGGGCTATGGAAAGATAGCGCAGGACTTTACGAATATCGCCAAGATAGAGAATGTTCACGGCAAGCGTTTTTCGGCATTTGGCAAGCTTATGAAAGAGGAAAAGCTGTTCTCTTCCTCCCAGTCTGAAACGTGGGTATGCTTGAACTGCGGTTATATCGTGGAGGGCACACAAGCCCCTGAGAGGTGTCCTGTTTGCGGAGAAGCTCAGGGATATTATATCAGGCTGTCAATGGCGTCATGGGGAAGTAATTGTAACTGTGATAAATAGTGTTCTGTGCGGTGCGGCTGAAAATGCCGTGCCGCATTTGTATGTGAATTTGGGGTTTTGGCGAATTGGTTATCACGCAAACCTTGATAACCTTACAAATCTCGGTAGTTCGCCCGTTTCGTTCACTCACTCAACTTTGTAAAAAAATCCTTACCTTGGAACTTCCCCGAAACGGGACGTCGGGGGCGCCGTCCCCTACATTTTGGTTTCAAGTTCTACTGTCGCAAAATCGCTTCGCTCGGTGTTTTCTCTGCTTTGTATTGGCTTCTTTCTCTGTTCGGCTGTGTCATTCCTCACTCCTCACTTAATACCGCTCCGCTATTTGCATTATTCACAATTATATGTTATAATAAAAATAATTGCGATAAAACATGAAAGGACTTGTGATAATTGATATATCTTGATAATGCCGCCACCACAAAACCTTGTGATGAAGCTAAAGCGGCTGTAATGAAAGGCTTGGAGGTCTTCGGAAACCCCTCTTCTCTGCACAGAGCAGGTCTTGACGCTGAGCTTCTTGTTTCTGACGCTCGTGAGATCATTGCCGACGCTCTCGGTGTTACCCCTGATGAGGTCTATTTCACTTCAGGCGCTACTGAAAGCAACAATACCGCTATTTTCGGGGCTTACAAGGCTCACGGAAAACGTAAAAAGCGTGTTGTCATATCCTCTGTTGAACACCCTGCTGTGAAAAATCCTGCCCAGGAGCTTGAAGATATGGGCTGTGAGGTCATAAGGATATCACCTGATGAGAACGGCGAGATAAACGCCCGTGATATTTTTGCCGCTGTGAACGAGGACACTTTCCTTGTTAGCTGTATGCTTGTGAACAACGAAAACGGCTACATACTCCCTGTGGAAAAGGCTTTTTCTATGATAAAGAAAAAGTATCCCCAGGTGCTTACTCATTGCGACTGCGTTCAGGGATTTATGAAAATTCCTGTGAAAGCCAAAAAGCTGAATGCCGATATGATATCCCTCAGCGGTCATAAAATATATGCTCCAAAGGGCATCGGTGCGCTGTATGTGAAAAAGGGCATTCACATACCGCCTTTTATGCTTGGGGGAGGACAGGAAAAAGGCTTTCGTTCGGGTACTGAGTCAGTGCCGCTCATATGCGGTTTCGGTGCGGCGGTGAAAAAGCTTGCGCCGAATGTTTCTGCGAACTTTGAAAAGGCGGCTGACATCCAAGCCTATCTCATAGAAAAGTGTAACGAAAACGGCGATGTTTTCGTAAATTCACGAAAAGGCGGCTCGCCTTATGTCACAAGCATTGCCGTCAATGGGTTAAAGTCCGAAGTGCTTCTCCACTATCTTGAAAAGCGTGAGATATATGTTTCAAGCGGCTCAGCCTGCTCAAAGGGCAAGAAAAGCTCTGTGCTAAAAGAGTTCAGATATCCCGAGCAGAGCCTTGACTCCACTATCAGGATAAGCTTTAGCATCGACACCACAAAGGCGGATATCGACGCTCTTATGGAGGGCATAAAGTCTGCACAGAATGACCTGTGCAGGGTAAGGTAAAACACGCAAACAAATGTTTTGTACTATTTATAAAGGGAAACGGCGAAAAAGGTCGCTTTTGACAGGTTTTTGACGAGGACTTTTTTGTGCAGTTTTCGTAAAGAAAGGATAAAATTTATGAAAGAAATCATTCTCTGCAAATATGGCGAGATAGCTCTGAAAGGTCTTAACAAATCAAGCTTCGAGAGCATGATGACAAAGAGCGTAAAAAGAAGACTTAAAAGCTGCGGACAGTTCAGCGTATCAAAGGCGCAGTCCACATTGTATGTTGAGCCGCTTAATGATGACAGCGATGTTGACATGGCGGTGGAAAAGCTGTCGAAAATTTTCGGTATCGTTAAGCTCTGTCGCTGCTGCGTTTTGGAAAAGGATATGGACGAGATACTCACAAAGTCACTTGACTATATCGAGGACGAAATGGAAACTGCGAGAACTTTCAAGGTGGACGCAAAGCGTTCAGATAAGAAGTTCCCATTCAAGTCCCCTGAGATATGTATAGAAATGGGCGGAAAGATACTTGAAAGATTTCCACACCTTAAAGTTGACGTTCACGATCCTGACGTTGTAGTAACAGTGGAGATAAGAGAAACCAACGCTTATGTTCACGCAGGCTCTATCGAGGGTGCAGGCGGAATACCTGTCGGCTCAAGCGGAAAGGCAATGCTTCTTCTCTCAGGCGGTATAGATTCGCCTGTTGCAGGCTATATGATGGCAAAGCGTGGTGCGATAATAACCGCTATCCACTTTGAAGCTCCGCCGTATACTTCCGACAGAGCGAAGATGAAAGTTGAAAAGCTTGCCAAGATAATCACTGCTTACTGCGGTGATATCAACTTCTTCTGCGTGCCTTTTACGGAGATCCAGGAGCTTCTGAGAGATAATTGCCCTGAGGAGCTTTTCACTATCCTGATGAGAAGACTTATGATGGAGATAGCACAGAGAATATGCGAGAAAGAGGATATCCAAGCCCTTGTCACAGGAGAGAGCCTTGGTCAGGTAGCGAGCCAGACTATGTATGCAATGGTCTGCACAGACGCCGCTTGCCGTATGCCTGTATTCAGACCATGCGTTGGTATGGACAAATCTGAGATAGTGGAGATAGCAAGAAAGATAGATACTTTTGATACCTCTATCCTCCCTTATGAGGATTGCTGTACAGTTTTCACGCCAAAGCACCCTAAGACAAGACCTAACCTTGCAGACGTTGAAGCCGCTCAGAACGCTTTCGATTGGGAGCCTTATATCCAGAAAGCTATCGAGGGAACAAAGCCTTATCTTATCAAAAACGCATAGCGTATTTTCATGGCGTACACCCGTTGTATGGTGTCTGTGAAAAGGTTACAAACGGGTTAAAACTGTAACAGCTTGTAGCTTAATTGTACGCTTTTTTGTACCCGAATATTGTGTCTTTCCATGGTGAAAAATGCCGAAAAGCCCCGAATTTTCAGGGCTTTTCTTTGCGTCCGAAAGGGTGTTGAACGGGCTTGCTAATAATGAAAAATCAGTAATTTGGTAACAAAAGTGTAACATCTGTTTGCAGAATTTGCTATTTACATTGGTTTTTGAAAATCGTCGAATTAACAAAATGGACAAAAAGAGCCGATTTTTTATGTGCAATATATAACTAAAAGGGGTGATTATTACTATGAAATTTGCTGAAGGTGACAAAGTGGTTACAGATAGTATTGACATAGTTACAAAAAGTGTAGTAAAATATATGATAAAGAGCGGTCGGAAGCTGTGTACTGCGGAAAGCTGTACAGGCGGAATGATAAGCCAGACGATCACTTCCGTTTCGGGAGCGTCGGAAATGTTCCTCGGCGGTGCTTGCACCTATACGGAGGAAATAAAGATGAAGCTTCTGAACGTGAAAAGGGAAACGCTGGAGCAGTATACTGTTTATTCTGAGCAGACAGCCAGTGAGATGAGCAAGGGTGCGCTGAAGCTTTTCGGTGCAGATTGTGCAGTGGCTGTTACTGGTATAGCAGGACCAAGCGGCGGCTCTCAGGAAAAGCCTGTGGGAACTGTATATGTTTCAGTGAGAAGTCGTCAGAAAGAAATAGTCAGACGGCTTGAGCTTTATAAAGAATATGAGAATTTGGACAGAAGAAAGATCCGTATGCTTACAACAGAAACGGCACTGAGAATGGTGCTTGAGCTGTATGAACAAAAGGCGGAGGCTTGAAATAAATGTCAATGGCTAATGAAACAATGAATCTGTCCGAAAAGGACGATACAAACTTTTTTGTAAGAGTAGTAAGATATTTTATCCCGTGGAAGGGCGACGGAGCAGGAGAAGTGTTCAGAAAGATAGTGTTCATGTTCTCTATCGTGCTTTTCTGTGTTTCTCTTAATGAGCTTTCTGATTTTCTGAAAGCCGACGAGCAGGATCAGAACTATATGCAGGAGATCGTAAATTACGAGCCTGACTTTAGCGATGACGTTGACCTGAGCAAGAATAACGGCTCAGACGATATTGACGTTTCTGACCCTGAGGCTTCAACGAAGGACAGAGAAGTTCAGGGTTGGGCTAAGAAGCTTCTGAAAAGGAACAAGGACGTCGTAGGCTGGATAAAGATCCCCGGCTTTAAAAATTCCGCAGGTGATGAATATATAAACTTCCCTGTTCTTAAAGGCAAGGATAATGAATATTATCTTTACAAGAATATAGACAAGCAGTATTACGAATCGGGAAGCATTTATGCAGACGCTTGGTCTACCATAAATAAGGACGGGCAGTCTGACAATATCACGATATATGGTCATAACATGGGATATGTGGGAACTTCCTTTACTCACCTTACTGAGTATAAAAAGGGCGTTGATTTTCTTAAGAAATATCCTGTTATCGAGTTCAATACTATCTATGACAGCAACTGTAAGTATGTTATCGTGGGTGCGTTCGTGACGGGAATACTTGAAAATCAGGACGACGGAAAGCTCTTCAAATACTGGACTACCAGATATTTTGACGACGCTGACTATAAGTTTGACGATTGGATCTCAGAAGTGAGAAAGCGTTCGTGGTATTCAAACGATATTGAGTGTACAGCAGACGATAAGTATATATCGCTCTCGACTTGTACGAACGAAACTTCAAAACTCAGGTGGGTGATCGTGGCAAAGAAAATGACGGCTGACGATAACCTGGATCTTATAATAGATTCCTATAAGGACAAGGCAAATAAGGATATTTATTTTCCTAAATGCTGGAGAAACGTATACGGAAACAATAAGAAGTATTTCGGCTGGGATTATTGATGTTTATTACACCAAATCGGTGTAAAATAAATTTTAGCTGACGTCAAGCTCACGGACGGCAGTGAAGACGGTTTGCGTGCAGACGGTCGGAAAGGGTAATGTGATTAAAATGAAGCAGAAAAAAACTGAAGACAGCATAAAGCGAACAGCTAAGCCGTCGGTCAGGAAAGTAGGAACAATGCTGGGCAGCGGTGCGCTGGCAGTGCTGATGATAGGTACAGTAAGTATCTTTGCACTTACAAGCGGTAACAACGAGGCTCAGAAGGACACAAAAGCTGCAATAACCAACACTAAGACCACTTCTGTGACAGAAGCAGAAACTGAGAGAGATGAGACCTATACTTCAATGAACACCGTTACATGGAGAAAAGCGGGTATCAGCGAGTATAAAATGGCACAGGCAGAGTCTGAGACAACAACTTCCGCCAAAGCCACTACAACAAAAAAGACAGAAACTACTAAAAATGCAGCAAAAGAAACAAAGGTCAATAACGTAACAATGGTCGCAACTGAGATCGTGAACGTCAGAGAAAAGGCTGACAAGAACTCAGAGATAGAAGCTATCGTTGCAACAGACGAGGAAGTTATCGTTACGGCTGAAACAAGTGACGGTTGGTATAAGGTTACATACGGCGACTACAGCGGATATGTAATGAAGGACTATCTTAAAAAGGCAGAAGTAACAACAACTTCCGCTGCGAAGTCCGAAACTACAACAGCAGCTAAGAAGTCTGAAACAAAAAAGACTACGACAACAAAGGCTAAGACAACAAAGTCTGAACCAAAAAAGACAGAAACAAAGAAAGCAACAACATCAAGCTCGAACAGTTCTGTTATAAGCTATACAGATGAAGAATTTGATATGCTTTGCTACGTTCTTCAGGGCGAGGTAGGAAACTGCTCAGAGCAGAGCAAGATCGCTGTTGCAAATGTTATTATCAACAGAGTGAAAACAGGCAGATTTGGAAGCTCTATAAGCGACGTTCTTACAGCGCCAAATCAGTTCACTGCAATAAACGGCTATTACAGCGGCAGAAACAAGCCAACTCAGAACACTATTGATTGTGCAAAGAGAGCGCTGAACGGCGAGGATAATTCAAACGGTGCAGTTTATTACTACGCTCCACAGTATTGCGGCGGAAGCACAGCAGCTTGGTTTGAATCACTCACATTCTGCATGGAGCTTGATGGTCAGAGATACTTCAAGTAATATTTGAAGTTTTTGGCTAAAATGCTGATATTGTAGATGCAAAATTGTATACTATGCTGAAAAGTCAGGACGAAACTTAGCTTTGTCTTGACTTTTTTTCAGTATTTGATAAACTATTATTTAGGTATGCAGTGAGTATTTTGCTGCCATTGGGAATGTTTTGCGGTGTGACCGCTTGAAGGTAAGGACAGTGTCTTGACGATGAATTTGATGACAAAAAAGATATGTGCAAATGTCTGCGCAGCGGTAATGAGCATAACTGCCGTTGGTATATGCGGTGAGCTGCTGCTGGATAATAAAAGCGTGGGCGCAGAAAAAGCCCCTGCGGTGCAGGTCAAAAACGTTGAAGCTCAAAGCGTTAAAACCACTGCCGCTACTGAGGTCTATGACTTTGTGAAGTTCAAAAAGTCCTCTGTGGATAAGTATGATATGTCTTATGTTCAGCAGAAAAAGCAGGCAACGACCACAAAGAAAAAGGCTTCAGCCAGTGAGTTTACTGTGGAAATGCCTGAGGATAAGGGCGAGTATTACGATATAAAGAACGACCCTGCTAACTTTACAGATACAAGAAGCGTCGCTGATGAGTATTATACTGTCAACGATATAATCTCAGGAAATATCGTCACTCTTAATGGCCATGAACTGCTCTGTCAGATAGTCAACAGCGAGATAGGCGGTGAGTGGGGCGAGGAAGCCATAAAGGCGCAGGCCGTGGCGGCTTATACATGGGTCAGATTTAACGATTCTATCGGTGCTATACCTACGGTGGGGCTTAAAAGCGGATATTCTTCAAAGATAGAAAGATGTGTAAATGCCGTTGAGGGTCAGACTGTTATGTATAACGGCAATATCATAAATGCAGTTTATTCTGCTTCAACAGCAGGTTATTCTACCACCAGCGAGGATATATGGGGCGTTTCTTACCCGTATCTCAAGCGTGTAAAGAGCGAGTTTGACGATAAAGATCCTAACTGGGGCATTGAAGCTACATATACAAAAGACGAGGTCAAGGAGCGTATCGAGAGCCAAACTGATATAAAGCTCTCCGACGACGTGAAGAACTGGTTTAAAATAGACTCTGCTTTCAGCGGGAAGTATATAAGCGGAGTGACTATCGACGGTCATACGAGCTGTACCTATGATGGCAGTGAAGCTAGGATAACAGGTATCACGCTCTGCAACCTCTTTGATGTGAAATCGAACGCCATGGAGATAAGCTATAAGGACGGTGTGTTCACTTTCAAGTCCTATGGCTGGGGTCACGGCGTTGGAATGTCGCAGTGGGGCGCTTGCTATTATGCCGAGGCTGGCTACACATACGATCAGATACTTACTCACTATTATGTGAATTGCTATCTTGGTCTGTCGGCTGTAAATGACAAAGCTGTAAAGAGAGGTCAGATGTCGCAGGACGAGATAGATAAGGAGATAAAGGATTCAGAAATAGTTGACGAGGGCGGAAACGCTTCAGGCGACAGCAAAAAGGACAGTGAGCCTGCACAGACTCAGCCGACCGAGAACGGCACTGTTACCACCGCTCCTGCTACAGAAGCACCTGATACTACAACAACTTCGTTCGACGTTCAGCCTGAGGATAATATCACCATAGAGCAAAATACAGAAGAAATATTATAACCGAAAGGGAGAATAAAAATGGGATTTTTTTCACCTAAGAATACACCTGAAAACGCAGTAAAGGCACAGATAGACGCAAAGCTTGCCTTTATAAACGATAAGTATACCGAGATAGGCAGATTTGTCAAGCTCAGAATGGCTGACAAGATAGAAGAGCCGGAGGTGAAAAACCTTATTGCTCAGATAGATGCAACTCTTGAAGAACTGAAAAATCTTAACGAACAGCTTCTTACTATCAGAGGAATGAAACTTTGTTCCGGCTGTGGCCACGAGATACCGGTGAATATGGCGTTCTGCCCTAACTGTGGAACAAAACAGCCTGAAATGGCACAGCCTGTTTATCAGCAGCCTGCTCAGGGCGGTGCAGTTCCAATGGGCGCACAGCCTGTTATACAAAACAGTCAGGGCTATCATAATCACCCTGTTTCACCTGCTTATACTCAGCCACAGGCTAATCCTGTTTATGGCGATCCTGCTCAGCAGAATGTTCAGACAGCCGCTCCTATCCCTGAGCCTGCTGTGACACAGACTGCTGCACCTATCCCACAGCCTGAAACAGCACCTCAGCCTGCACCAATGCCACAGCCTGCTCCGGTGATAGCAGAAGCTCCGGTGCAAGAGCCTGCAAACAGCAGTTTTGTGTTCTGCTCTCAGTGCGGCCATAAAGAGCCGGCAGGCGTTAAGTTCTGCTCAGAGTGCGGAATGAAGTTGTAATAAAAAACTAAGGCAGCGCAGGATAATAAGTGCGTTGCCTTTTTGAGTAAGAAGTAAAAGAAGTAAAGGAAGATCTTTATGTCAGTGAATATTTCAAGCGAGCTTATGGATTATGATGTTATACTTGCTTCAGCGTCGCCAAGAAGAAAAGAACTGCTGTCATTGATGTGTGAGAATTTCAGGGTTATCCCCTCTGATTGTGACGAAAAAATACCAGAGGACGTTACACCGGAGCTTGCCCCTGAGTATCTTTCAGGGATAAAATGCAGATGTATCGCTTCGGTCTATGATCTGAGCGTTGTTATCGGCTGTGACACTGTTGTAATATGCGACGGGGAAGTTTTGGGTAAGCCTGTGGACGAAGCTGACGCCATAAGAATGTTAAAAATGCTGTCAGGCAAGACTCATCATGTTGTAACAGGCGTTACCCTTGGCAGAGGCTGTCGTTACAGTAGCTTTTCCGCCACCACCGCAGTGACTTTCAGAGAGCTTTCCGACCAGGAGATAAAAGCCTATGTGAAAAGCGGCGAGCCTATGGATAAAGCAGGGGCTTACGGCATACAAGGGCTTGGAGCACTTCTTGTGGAAAAGATAGACGGGGACTTTTATAACGTTGTTGGTCTGCCTGTGAGCAGGCTTGCAGAGGAGCTGCACGAGTTTTTGAAGAAGGTTCAGTCAAAGTAGATCTTCTTGTTGCTCTCCTGAGTTTTCGGGAACACTGTCACCTTGTCGTTTCCGTCAACTATGCAGAGAAAGACCTTGTCAGGTGATGAACAGCCTTGCTTTCTTATTTCGTTGGTGAGCCATTTTATCTCCTTGCCTGCGTATTTCAGGTTGTCCTCCATAATAACGCCGTCAAGGATAAGGTCGGTGCAAAGCTTTTCGTCCTGCTTCTCATATCCTAAGTCTTTTGGAGTGAGAGGTGCTTCTGTGGCACGTTCCATGAAAGAGATAGTGCCGTTGGTTTCCAGAATAGCGTAGTATATCTTTGAGATGTCGAAATAGCCTGATGTTCTTGCTCTTGAAAGCAGATCGTTCACATCAAGCTTGGCGGTCTTAAGGTTTTCGGGATATATTTTGCCTTTTTCAATAAGCAGGATAGGCTTGCCCGAAAGAAAATGTCGGCAGTGGATAGACTTCATCGTAAGCACAGACAGCAGAAAGCCTGTCAGTCCGTAAAGCACCATTGCGATAACAGGCACGATAAGCTCGTCCATTTCCTGCGAAACAGCCATTTCAGAGGCGATAGAGCCTATAGTGATGCCGTTGATGTAGTCAAAAAGCGTGAGCTGTGATATCTGCTTGTTGCCAAGAAGCTTTGATATGGCGAACATGACTATTATAGAACCTACAGTGGCAAGAATAGTGTGAGCGATGTTCATAGGCGTGACCCCCTTTTGATTCATGCCATTAGTATCTGCATATGGTGGCAGATTATTCTTCCTTTGACAGAGAAACGTCAGATACAATGATATAGGAGCGTAAAATGGGATTTTTTAAGAGAAATAAGGGTACGCCCTTGAAAGAGCTTGAACGCTATCATGGGAAACGAGTTTCCTATGTGGTGGAGCGTGAAGGCGCAGAGGAAAATGTTATCGGAAGAACAGGCGGAATATCTGTTGATAGTGAAAAGCTTGTGGTGGTGTGTGACGGACACGAGGTTTTCAGGTGCAGTACCGACGGCATAGTCTGCGCCGAGCTTATGAGCCACAACGGAGCGGATATAAAGGGCAGGGATATGACCACAGGGAAGCTTCGTCATATCGTTGTGCATTATGCAAACAAAAGGTGATATTTTTGCAAATGCACTCTCTTTGCACATAATTCTATCACATTGCAGTGGTAATATTATTACAGTCGGAAAGGAAAGACCGACAGTTAAAAAGACTTCATGATTGTTTTCTTCATATATTTTTTCTATACTTCCTTAATTGATAAAAGCCCGCACCTTGGTGTGGGTTTTTATTCTTGTATAATGTCTTAGAGAAAAATTCATTTTATTGCTGTTGACAATTCATATTTATGGTGATATAATGATTGTATTGAATATCATAAAGGCTGTGACGAGAAAGGTGACGGTGCGAATACTTCGCAGAGAGCGGACGCTTGGTGAAAGTTCGCAGGGATAACGCCGTCAGGATCATCTCTGAGCTGATCCGCCTAAGCAGATGTGTTAAGCGGATACGGTCTCTCACCGTTAGAAAGAGATATGAGTGGCAGGCTTATGGTCTGCAATCAGAGTGGTAACACGGAGATATTATGTCTTCGCCTCTAGTCAGGCGAGGGCTTTTTTTATTACATAGAAAAAAGAGGTTGTTTTTTATGCTTACATTGGATAAGGTTTTTGACGCTTCAAACGTGCTTAAAGAGGTCATCAGACCAACAGCGTGTATCCATGCGCCAAAGGTAAACCCTGATTGTGACGTTTATCTGAAAACAGAAAATCTTCAGGTAACAGGTTCTTTCAAGGTAAGAGGAGCTTATTATAAGATATCACAGCTTTCAGACGAGGAAAAGTCGCACGGCGTTATCGCCTGCTCAGCAGGAAACCACGCACAGGGCGTTGCTCTCGCCGCAACAAAGAACGGTATAAAGTCTATCATCTGTCTTCCTGACGGCGCACCTATCTCAAAGGTAGAGGCAACAAAGGGCTATGGCGCTGAGGTATGTCTTGTGCCTGGCGTTTATGATGACGCTTATGCAAAGGCTATCGAGCTTCGTGACGCTAACGGCTATACATTTATTCACCCGTTCGATGATGAGAACGTTATCGCAGGTCAGGGAACTATCGGTCTGGAGATACTTAGTCAGGTGGCTGATGCAGACGTTATCGTTGTTCCGGTTGGCGGCGGCGGACTTATCTCAGGCGTTGCGTTCACTGTAAAACAGCTCAAGCCAAGCGTTAGAGTATACGGCGTTCAGGCTGAAGGCGCACCTTCAATGGTAAATTCACTTAAAGACGGCAAGATAGAGTGCCTTGAAAGCGTTCACACTATCGCAGACGGAATCAAGGTAAAAGAGCCTGGCGAGCATACCTTTGAGTATTGCAGTAAGTATGTTGACGGCGTTGTTACAGTTTCAGACGACGAGATATCATCAGCTATCCTCCACCTTATCGAGAAGCAAAAGCTCGTTTCAGAGGGCGCAGGCGCAACACCTGTTGCCGCAGTAATGTTTAATAAGATACCTGACATCAAGGGCAAAAAGGTTGTATGTCTTGTTTCAGGCGGAAATATCGACGTAACTATACTTTCAAGAGTTATCAAGAGAGGTCTGCTCAAGTCTGGCAGATCTGATACTCTTACTATCCAGCTTGAGGACAGACCTGGTCAGCTGAGAGATGTTTCAGAGATAATCTCAAAGCTTGGCGGAAACGTTGTTTCTGTTCACCACGAGAGAGCAAGCGAGGACAGCGATATCACAGATTGCCTGCTCAGACTTGTTCTTGAAACAAGAAACTTTGATCATATCAGAGAGATAAGACAGGCTCTTACAGCCGCAGGCTTTAAGATAGTCAATAAGTAATTTTAAGACAGGAGTAGATAAAAATGGCAGAAGTTGTTTACACAAAGAACGCACCGGACGCAATCGGTCCATATTCACAGGCAATGAAGGTAGGAAACCTTGTTTTCACATCAGGTCAGATAGCAATAAACCCAGCAACAGGCAACGTTGAGGCAACAACTATCGAGGAGCAGACACATCAGGTTTGCAAGAACCTCACAAACGTTCTTGAAGCCGCAGGAACATCTATCGGCAAGGCTGTAAAGACAGTATGCTTCCTTAAGAATATGTCAGATTTCGGTGCATTCAACGGTGTTTACGGCGAGTATTTCACATCAAAGCCTGCACGTTCATGCGTTGCAGCAAAAGAACTTCCAAAGGACGTTCTCGTTGAGGTAGAGGTAATCGCTGAGGTATAATTTAGCATATTATCTTGTAGTGGAACGGCTGAATTTCTGTTTCACAGAAATGCGACGTCCCATTATTGTGGAGCTGTATTTCAAGTATTTCGGGCGGCATATGTCGCCCGTTGTTTTTCTGTAAAAAGGGGTGAGGAAAATAAGCAGTGAGTTTATAAAAAGCAAAATGCGGACGGTGAAAAAATTCTCCATAGCCTTTGCAAAGTGGGTCTTTATCGCCTGCGCAGTGGGTGTAATAGGTGGAATAGTCGGCTCGCTGTTCCATATGGCGGTAAACTTTGCCACAGGCTTTCGTGATGGTCATAGCTGGACATTGTATCTCATGCCGTTGGCAGGTCTGTTTATCATTTTCAGCTATCGTGTCTGCAAGGTGGACGAGGAGACCGGTACAAATCTAATCATAAGCTCTGTTCGTGGAAACATCAAAGTGCCGCTGCTTATGGCGCCTCTCATCTTTCTAGGTACTGTACTCACCCACCTTACGGGCGGCTCGGCAGGACGTGAGGGTGCGGCTTTGCAGCTTGGCGGAAGCATTGGAGCAAAGGTAGGCGAGCTTTTAAAGCTTGACGAAAAAGACTCCAGCCTTGTGATAATGTGCGGAATGAGTGCAGTGTTTGCCGCACTTTTTGGCACGCCTTTGACTGCGACTTTTTTCGCTATGGAAGTAATAAGCGTGGGCGTTATATACTATGTGGGTCTTGTGCCTTGCATAGCTTCCTCTCTTATCGCATATAAAATATCACTGTTGGCAGGGCTTGCGCCAACAAAGTTCAACATAACAGGCATACCAAGGCTTTCCCTTGTGTCTGTGACCCAGATAGCGGCGCTTGCGGCTCTTTGTGCGGTGATATCCATACTCCTCTGCATGGTAATGGAGTTTTCACATTCAAGATTTCAGATGTATCTGCCTAACACCTATCTCAGGATAGCTGTAGGTGGCGTTGTAATCATTGCATTGACTTTGCTTGTAGGTACAAGGGATTACAACGGAGCAGGCGTAGACGTTATCGTGGCGGCTTTAGAGAAAGGTAAGGCGCACCCGGAAGCCTTTGCCCTGAAAATGCTTTTTACCGCCATAACTATAAATACAGGCTTCAAGGGCGGTGAGATAGTCCCGACCTTCTTTATCGGAGCAACTTTCGGCTGTACAGCCGCAGGCTTTTTGGGGCTTGACCCATCATTCGGTGCGGCTATAGGTCTTGTGGCACTTTTCTGCGGCGTTGTGAACTGTCCTGTGGCTTCCATACTTCTCAGCTATGAGCTTTTCGGTGGAAGTGGGCTTGTGCTTTTTGCGGTTGCCTGCGGAGTAAGCTATATGCTTTCGGGCTATTACGGACTTTATTCCAGCCAGAAAATAATGTACTCAAAGACAAAGCCCGAATATATCAACATAAATGCAAAATAAAAGAGAGCCAAAGCGGCTCTCTTTTTTTGTCTATTCACTCATTGTTATGCTCTCAAATTTACCCCTTGTGACCTTGATAAGGTCTTTCGGTGAAAGCATTATCTGCGACCCGATACGTCCGCCGCTTATGATTATCTCCTCAAACTGCTCCGCAGAGCTGTCAACTACCGTCATGTACTGTTTTTTCATGCCAAGGGGTGTACAGCCACCGCGAATGTAGCCCGTAACAGAGTTTATATCCTTCACATGGAGCATCTCCACCGACTTTTCGCCCACAGACTTTGCCGCCTTTTTCATGTCAAGCTCCTCTGCGATAGGGATAGCGAAAACATAGTAATTTCCGCTTTTACCCACTGTCACAAGGGTCTTGAACGAGCTTTCATATGGCTGACCGAGCATATCTGCAATGTGTATGCCGTCGATAAACTCGTCGCACTCGTATGTGTTGACCTTGTATTTTACCTTATTTCTGTCAAGAATACGCATGGCGTTGGTCTTGACTTCCTTATCCTTTGACATTTTTTATCGCTCCCAGTAAAATATTGCCCCTATTTCTCCCTTGAAAGCTTCACAGTGTCAGCAATTATCTCGGCACACATTTCGTAGCCAAGTTTGCCGCTGTCAAGGCACATATCATAGCTTGAAATATCTCCCCACTTTTTGTTGGTGTTGGAGTTGTAATAGTCGGCACGTTTTTTGTCATACTTTTTGAGCCTTGCTTCTACCTCGTCCTCGGAGATGTTGTGCTTCTCAATTGCGCACTCCTGACGCTTCTCAAAGCTTGCATTAATGAAGACATTCAGCGTCTTGACTTTGTTTTTCAGTATAAAATCTGCACATCTGCCTACGATAACGCAGTTTCCCTTTGAAACAAGCTCCATTATTACCTCTGTTTCAGCGGCGAATATCTTCTCTGTTATAGGATACTCTTTCTCCTTTGAAAACAGATTTATCGGTGTTTTGAGAATGCTCAGAGCGGCTTCCTCGTATTTTTGTATCTCGCTCATTGCAATGCCGCTTTTTTGTGCCGCCATGTCGATTATCTCTCTGTCATAGCATGGGATACCAAGCTTTTCTGCCACAAGCTTACCGATAGTCGAACCGCCTGCGCAATAGTGTCTGCCGATAGTGATAACTTTTATTTCAGCCATTTTCTGTTTCTCCTTTTGCAGTATTTTTTATTTTTTTGTCGGACTTCTGCCCTTTTATACAGTATAATATATTTGCTTGTTATTGTCAATAACATATTGGTTACACTTTGTTTAAGCTGGAGTAATAAAACTTCTCATAAAACGGAAAAGGACCGACCCTATGGTCAGCCCTCTTTCGTAGTAAGGAAAGTAAAATGAATTAAAACGAAAAATTCCTATTTATCAGCGTTGGCTTCTTTTATTTCGATATAAGCTTTCATAAGCTTGATAGCACCGTCAACGCCTGTTTTGGACGAGTTGATACAAAGGTCATAGTTCTTTGCTTCGCCCCATTTCATGTCGGTGTAATAATTATAGTATGAAGCTCTCCGCTTATCAGTCTTGCGGATAAAGTCCTCAGCTTTGTTTTTTTCAATATCGTATCTCTCAAGGATACGCTTTTTCTTTTCGGCAGTGTTGCCGGAAATGAAGAAGTCGATAATATTAGGCTCATTTTTCAGAACATAGTCAGCACAACGTCCTACAATAACACAAGGACCCTTCTTTGCAATGTTCTTGATAGTTTCAAACTGAGCCAAGAATATCTTGTGATTCAGCGGCATATCAGGATTGATCCTGCCGTCTGCACTTACAGGGTAATTACCCATGACCAGTGAGAAAAGAAAGCTGTTAGTATAGGACTCATCGTTCTTAACAAAAAGCTCCTGACATATACCGCTCTCTTTTGAAGCCATTTCCAAAAGTTCTTTATCATAGAAAGGTATGCCCAGATCATCAGCAAGCTTCTTGCCTATCTCACGTCCTCCGCTGCCAAATTCACGGCTGATAGTAATAATCGATCTCATAAAACATATCTCCCTTCTTTGATATATTCTTTTTAACGTACATTTATTATAGCACATTTTTTGTGATTTGTACATAAAAATCCGTAAAATTCTTGCACAAATTTATGTATTTTATATTGTGCATTTTGCGTACAAATATATTTAACAAATTCGTGACAAATACAAAGGCAATAAAAAAGCGGGACGAATGAACGTCCCGCTTGAAAATACTGAATTATTCAGCAACGTTAGCGTTTGCTTCCTTGATGATGTAATCAACAGCCTTCTGGTTCTCAGCAACGCACTCTGTCCATGTAGTAGCTCCGCCGCCTGTTATCATTGTAGCCTGGTTTACTGTCTGCATAAGTGTTGAAAGCTCAGCAGATACGCCGTCCTGGAAGTCAAATACAGGATTCTGTCTAGCCAGATCGTAAATTGTCTTACGCATCTCGATCATATCGTCTGACCAGCCGTAGTCGTTCTTGAGCTGTTCTTCTGTAATGTTCTGTACCTCAGAGTTTGCAACCTTGCAGCAGTTTACGTACGCATTGAAGCCGTCTGGGTTTGGAGCGTTCTTGCAGAGGAGATAGCCGTTTACACCTGTAGATACATAGTACTTGTCAGAATCGTCCATTCTTGGCATTGGAACGAACATAACCTCGCCGTCCTTGACGCTTCCGAATGTCTTAGTCTTTTCAGGAGTATCCTCGAGAGCCCATGTGCCGATAGGAATGAACAGTGTGAGCTGTGAACCAAGACCTTCACCGTTAGCTCCGTCACCTCTTGTATTCCAGTTGTTGCTTGATCTGTCGAATACAACGTTGTTCTTCTCAAGGTTGTACATAAGATCCTGAACTGCGCCAACTTCAGCCTTGCCCATGTTGTTTACAAGCTTGCCGTCCTCAAGACCGATAAGTGGATAACCGCAAGTATCGTTAAGAGCCTTGCCGTACCAGTAACCATCAAGAGCATATCTGTCAGCTTCAGAGTCTGCAAAGTCAAGGCACATCTCTGTGAACTTGCTCCATGTCCACTCGTCATTAGCATAAAGCTCAGCAGGATCGTCATAGCCAAAGTCTGATATTGTCTTTGTGTTGTATGCACAAACATACTGTGGTCTTACGTCGATAGCAGCTACATAGTGCTTGCCGTTGAATACGAATGAATCGTTAAGTGTCTGTGATGATGACCAGATGTCTGAGCTGAAATCAACTACATCGTCGATAGGCTCGAACATGGCCTTGATAGCACCCTTAGGGAATGCGTCCATGTCGTCAGCAGGGAAGAAATCAGGTGAGTCGTTAGCCATAACTGCCTTAGCAAGATCAGTATATCTGTTATCCCAAGTTGTCTGAACGTACTCGATCTTTCCACCATACTTAGTCTGGAAAAGTGAGATAGCAGGTGATTCTGACTTACCATCACTAGGGTTGATGTCATAGTGAGCCATCCACTTGATAGTCTTGTTTGAAAGCTCGATGTCAGGGAGCTTATCCTGAAGTGCATTTACCTGCTCCTTCTGATCATCTGTCATAGCCTTAGCTTCCTTCTTGGAAGATGAGCTGTCACTTGATGAGCTGCCGCAAGCAGCCATGCTGCAAGCCAGTGAAAGCGCACAAGCAGCAGCGAAAATTCTCTTTGCCATTTTCATTATAGTAACCTCCTTGATAATAGACGAATGTTCCTTACCCAAAACGTTCATCTGTTACGATCGACAAGCATTGTTACCCGACAACGCTTACCATAACGCTTATTTTTCGTCCTTACTAATGATAACAAAAAGTTTAAATTTAGTCAATCAGCATTTTGCAATATAAAGCTCAAGCGTTTTTGTTGATTATGACAAAGGTGTGTTGAATTTGTGTGAGTATTCGTTTTCAGAAAACGTTTTCGCAATTTCACTCATACATATTAATAAAAAGTTTACAATTGTTGTATACAGGTTTTACATTACCGTACCACCTGTCTTTTGTCAGCAGGTGAGAGATTGAATGTCCTCTTGCGACAGGGCAGGGTGAACGGCACGGTTTATGCCCATTGCAATGAGCTTTGCGCAGTTTTCCGAAAGTTTGTCAGCAGTTTTCGGAGCGACCATGATGTTTTCGGAGCTTTCAGGTGCGGCCTGACCGAAAATGTGCTGTGCGGCAGTGCAAAGATCTATGACCGTTGGCACGCCTATGGCAATGCACTTTACCCCGAGGGTCGAAAGCGAAAGCTCTTTTCGTGCGTTTTCGACTCCGCTTCCCGGAGAAATGCCGGTGTTGCAAAGCTGTATTGTCCTGCCAAGGTTGGTAAGCTCGCTGCAAGCCAGTGCGTCAACTGCAATAACAGCCTGCGGTGTTACACGCTCCGCGATTGCTTTTACCTGCTCTGAGGATTCTATTCCCGTGTTTCCAAGCACTCCTGTCTGTATCACTGTGACCTCGCCCAGATCGTCAGTATCAATCTCTTTTGCAAGGCTTTTTATATGGCGGGTAGCGAAGATCTTTTCAGCGGTAAGAGGACCAACAGCGTCGGAAGTCAGGGCATAGTTCCCAAGTCCTACTGCCAAAAAACGTTCACAACCACCGCAAAGCTCCCCTATGGCTTTTGCTATGACTTCTGCACGCTCACGAAAACTGTCGCTGTACATATCGAATGTTGAATCTGTGGCGGTAAGGGTGATGTATCTGCCGACAGGTCTGCCAAGCTTTTCGGCGGCTTCCTGTGTTTCTATGGTGATGTCCGTTACCTCAAGCCTAGCGTTTTCAATAACCTTGTTTTTGACTTTCACTCCCTGAAGCTTTTCCGCACCGCCTGCCTGAGAAAAGCTCTCCGCCGCCATATCCGTTCTAATGCTCATTTTATTCACCTTTCTGTGATATCGTGTAAGTTTTTGTGTGTTCCTACAATTTAGACTGCAAAATTTCTATATTTTTTTCAGTAAACCCCCTTGCAATTTCTTTTGAAATGTGGTAAAATATTTTACAAGGCTTGTTTAAAGGGCTTTCCGCATTTCCTCTCAGTCTGCGGATAGCTTGTGCAAATAAGTGCAAATTTATACAGAATGAGGGAGGTGTCGGTATGCCAAACATTAAATCCGCTAAGAAGAGAGTCAAGGTTATCAACACTAAGACAATGAGAAACAAGGCTGTAAAGTCTGATCTTAAAACTGCACTCAAGAAGGCTGACGCTGCTGTAGCTGAGAACGCAGAAAACAAGGAAGAAGTAGTAAGAGCTGCTATCAAGAAGGTAGATATGGCTTGCACAAAGGGCATTATGCATAAGAATGCTGCTGCAAGAAAGGTATCACAGCTTGCTAAGAAGCTTGGCTAATTTTTCAAAGTAGCTTACAAGACCGTTCCGAATGGGGCGGTCTTTTTTTGTGTATTGGTCTGTACTATATAAATAGTATACTTTGTTGGTCGTAGTTGACTTTTTGGAGCTGTTATAGTATAATTGAGTTGATAATAATGCAGGGGAGGGATTTTATGACGTATCGTGTTGGAAAATATACGCTGCCTGAATACAGTGTGCTTATGTCGGTGTATGACCGTGAGCTTCCTGAGAACCTTAACGAGAGTCTTGAGTCTATGCTCATGCAGTCATATCCTCCCTCTGACTTCGTGCTTGTGTGCGACGGCAAGCTCACCTGCGAGCTTAATATCATCGTGAAGTCTTTTCAAGACGAGTTCAAGCATATTTTCCATATCGTTCAGATAGACGAGAACGTGGGCGTTGGAAAGGCTTACAACGAGGGCATAAAGGCGTGTAAATGCGATTATATCGTGAAAATGGACAGCGACGATATATCTCTCCCTAACCGCTGCTTGAAGCAGATGACCCTTTTTGCGGTGAAGCCTAAGCTTGATATCATCGGCACATATGTGGAGGAGTTCGACACTGACACTGATGAGGTGGTTTCGGTGAAAAAAGTGCCTGTCATGCATAAGGATATCGCTTCATATTCCAAACGACGCAACCCTTTCAACAGGCAGTCTGTGGCTTTTCGCAAGTCCTTTGCGGAAAAGATAGGCGGTTACAGTGACCTTAAAATGTGCGAGGACTATGAGTTTATCGCACGAATGTTACAGCATGGCGCAAAGGGGCAGAATATACCCGAGGTGCTTGTGCGCTACCGCATAGATGAAAATACTGTGGATACACGCAAAAGCTGGGAGCATACAAAGGCTTTCATTCGTGTGAGGTGGATAATACATCGCTCAGGGTATACGGGCTTCCGTGATTTTTTCATGCCATGCGCTTTACAGCTTGGCTTGTTTATATTTCCCAGAAAATTCACCCGCTGGGTATATAGAACGTTTCTCAGAAAATAATATATTTCTATATGAAAATATGAACCCGATACCATTTGGGTTCATATTTTTTTAGTTCAAATAAAAGTAAACGTTATCAATTTTGAACATGATGTTAAACATTGAAAATGGCTATTGACAATGGTTTTTTATATGATATATTTAAAAGTATGGAATATAAAGCCTAAAGGCGAGAGCTTCGCAAAGCTTGGCTTTATAAAAATTTGAATATTTTAATTATTAATGATAAGGAGAACATTATGCGTGAAATAATGAAAAGAACAGTTGCTGCCGCTATGGCAGTGCTTATCGCTTGTGCGGCAGCAGGCTGCAGCAGCACAGGAAACAGCAGCTCAGGCAGCTCGTCAGCAGGTGAGACTACCACTACAACAGCCCCTGTCGTTGAAGATATGGGCAACATCGACCTTTCAGACGTAACAACAGAGTACGACGTTCCTGAGGATTTCAGCTACGAGTCCGAGGCGGAAAAAGGAACTCTTTCGGGAGGTGCGGCAGTGCTTGATAAGAATTTTCTTGGTAAGTTTTCTGGCGACGGCTTCGTTTCTATAGGCTCATCAGGAGATATGGCGGAGTTCGAGATAGATTTTCCTGCAAAGGGAAGCTATAATATTACTCTCACAATGGCAGCAGACGGCGAGGGTCAGTCGAATCTTATCACTGTTGACGGTGCGGCACTCACGAACTTCACATCAACCACAACAGAGTTTGGCGACACTGTGGCTGAAAACGTGCTTATCGACGAGGGTACTCATAAGATAGGCATAAAGGGCGACAATGGTCATATCTATATCGACAGGATAAAGATAACCCCAGCTCCTGCTATCGACCTTTCACAGTATGAGGTATCAAATCAGCTTTCAAACCCTAACGCTTCTGACGAGGCAAAAAGACTTTATAACTTCCTTACGGACGTTTATGGCAAGTATACTATCTCAGGTCAGTTTTCAGGAGATAACGAGGGCAAGGACTGCCGTGAGTTCAAGGAGATAAAGAAGCACACAGGCAAGACGCCTGCTATACTTGGTCTTGACGTTTCAAACCTTTCAAACAGCGCACTTTCACATGGCGCAGGCGGCGGAGATATGGTGCCATTGCAGGCTATGGATTGGTACAACAATGAAAACGGAATAGTTTCACTTTGCTGGCATTGGTATGCCCCTGAGAAAAACCTGGAAAAGAACGGCGGAGCATGGTGGCAGGGCTTCTATTCTGAATATACAGACTTCGACCTTGCAAAGGCTCTCAGCGGCGAGGATAAAGAGGGCTACGATTCTATCATAGCTGACCTTGACCATATGGCAGGGGTGCTTAAAGAGCTTGCAGACGCAAACGTGCCTATACTTTGGCGACCTCTCCACGAGGCGGCAGGCGACCCTAAGTATCCCGGCAACGCATGGTTCTGGTGGGGTTCAGCAGGAAAGGACGCATACATTCAGCTTTGGCAGCTCATGTATGACAAGTTCACAAACGAGTATGGTCTTAACAACCTGATCTGGGTATGGAACGCACAGAATCCTGACTGGTATCCGGGTGATGAGTATGTTGACATCATGGGCTATGACTGTTATCCTGCAGAGCAGGACAGCTCTTCACAGAAGTGGTATTATGACCTTGTGAAGTCAAGCACATCCACAAACAAGATAATCGCAATGACAGAGAACGGTTCGATGTTCGACCCTGACGGAGCATTCAACGACGGCACACGCTGGGCGTGGTTCAGTACATGGAACGGCGAGTTCTGTATCAAGGATAAACAGCTTTCAGATCAGTACACCACATTTGATGAGTGGAACAAGATCTATAACAGTGAAAGAGTTCTCACCCTTGACGAGCTTCCAAACCTGAAATGCTATCCAATGGATACTGAAAAGTATCTGGAGGAGCATAAGTAAATTCGGATAAAATAAAAACTGCGGACGGCAAAATGCTATCCGCAGTTTTTTGTTGTGTAGGGGACATCTTAATTATTGTTCTGCCCTATATTATTTTTTTATCAGCTATAAATATTCAGTATGCAAGGTGCAATATAAACCACTATGATCACTATAGCTCCTGCACCGATAACAGCCGCAAGTGCAGCGGATTCCATAGTTTCTCCGAATTTCAGTTTCTTTCTTATGAAGAAATATCCTGCTGTCAGCGCAATGCCTGCGATAGTCAGTGCAAGACCTGCATAAAAGCCCTTTGGCACGCTTGTTACAGTTATTGTGTTCTCACCCTCCTGCAAGTCAAAGCTTACAAGGTCACCGAAAACCTTGTCATATGAAACAGCCTTGCCGTTGACCTTTATTTTCAGACCCTCCTGATATGGTATCTGAAGCACACATTTCTGTCCTGCCTTTGCGTTCACGCTTCCTGAAAGCTTGCCGTCACTGTCTGTAAGACCTGCGGTCTGAACCTGTTCAAGCGTCTTTTCAAGCACATTGTGGTGAAGCCCGAAAACGCCATAGGAACGGCAGCCTGTGATGCCTTTTTTCAAGGTCACACGCACGTTGACGTGTTCATTTTCAAATTCTCCAAGCTTCAAAAGCCCGTTGCTCGATTGTGACGGATAATCCATCTGCATTACCTGACCATTCACTGTTACCATGAAGCTTCCGTTTATATCCTCGCTGAGGCTGTTTGAAAGCTTGTCGAAGCAGTCAAAATAAAGTGTCTGCTTGTCTGTCACATCTATGCTGTAGTCCATGTAGGCTACATCGCTAGTAGTAGTGAGGGTGTAGTTCGGCTTAAAGTTACTGTCGTCCTGCACACCATAGATCGTGGTGTATTCGTAGTCTGTGATAAGCTCGTCGCCGTTGCCACCGAAAAGCTGTTCAAAAAGCTTCTTCTGAACGTTGCTTCTTGTGCCTGTGGAAAGTTCCTCGCTGCCGCTCAGGTCAGCGTCGGTCACAATGCCAAGGGGGAGATAGTATTCTGTCGGCACTATCTCGTAGGTATCGTTTGAATATACAGCGTCAGCCGAGCCTGTACTTTTTTCAATAAGATATTTTACTGACAGCAAAGCGTCAGTAAGCTCCGTTCCGCCATATGAGCCTACCTCCATCCAGTAAGAGGAGTAACCAAGCTGCTTCATCATGTACATATAATCACGGCTTGTGAGGGAGGTGTAGTGGCTCAGGGAATTGTAGCCCATTGAGCCGACCAGATTGACCTCGAAAAGCTTGCTTGCGGTCTTTACTCTGTAAAAGCCCTCTGTTTCGTCAAGTCTGTCTGAAAGATCCATTATCTTCTGATGATTAGCCGCACGCTGTGGATTGTTCACGCTAGGGGATACCATATAAATATTCACGTTTGCGTAGGACTCAGCCGCAACGAACATTGCAAGGAAGATCGCAAATATCTTCTTTGATATCCAGCCCTTTTTGTGCAGCAGAACGATAACAGTATAGAAAGCCGCCGCCACAATGAAAAATTCAAGGCAAAGCTCAAAGGCGGTGCTGTCCTGCCAAAGGCTTTTAGTGTATTTTGACATTCCGTCACGATTGTTCTCAACAAAGCCCTCAGAGAAGTTGTAAAAGCCGTAGATAAGTGCCGCTAGTATCAGGAAAATAACAAAGTGGTCGCAGTGTTTCTTTCCTTTTGCCACTGCGTTTTCCGATGAAAGAAAATATCCTGCGCAGATAAGTGCAAAGAATATGGTAATGAAAGCGTATCTGCATGGGAACGACATATAGCTTCCTGTGTGCCACATAAGGTTCGCAGGCTCTATTAAAATAGGTACGAGCATCAAAAAGAGCATTATAAGGTCGGTGTTAAGACGCTTGCTTCTCTTTTTGCCGTCAAGAAGAAACACCGCAACTATCACTATCACCGAAGCCGTTGACAACAGCAGGCAGAATGTGGTGTTGTAGTTTGTGATGAATGAGGCGGTTTCGAGCTGTTGGATAACTGATTTAGAACGTCCGCTTGACAAGAATTGCAGGAAGCATGGTATCCATACCACCGCTGAAAGCAATGCGCCAAGAAGCGAACCTATAACAAATCTGCATGGAACGTCCTTGTATTTTTCCTCCTTGCGGTAACGCCAGCAGCAAAGAGCCATGAAAATCATTATGAAAACAACTATCATGTAGCTGATGTAGTAGTTCACTATCATCATAAGTGTGAGCATGACAGTGTATGGGATAATGCGCTTTTTCTCGAAAAGCTCCCTGAATGCCACCATAAGAAGAGGGAAAAGATACATCATGTCAAGCCATATGTTGTTCTGATAATAGAACATTCCATAGCCGCAGAATGCGTATATGACGCTGAGTACAGCGCCAATGTAAGGGTCGAGCTTTTTTTGACAGGAGCGGAAATATATCTGCGCCGTTACAGCCGCTGTCATCATTTTAAGCACTGTGAGAATGTTGACGAGGTAGATTATGTCAGCCTTGTCAACAAAAAGCACAAGCAAGGTGTAGGGGCTTGCGATAAAGAAGAAGAAAACGCCCCACAGGTCCATTCCTCCTGCATTGTGGAAGTTAAGGAACATTCCGTCCTTGCCTGAGAAAATATCCTTGAAGTCGGTGAGCAGAGGTATTACCTGCTGTGACATATCGCACCATGATACAGTGCCGTCACCGAAAGGGTAAAGCCCATGCCGATAAAAAGCAAACCCCATTATGAGCAATACAGCCAGAGGCGGGATGATAAAAGGCAGAGCTTTTTTCAGCTTATCCATTTTGTTCAGTCCTCCATACATAACATAGTTTTTATATTTTTCTTTAAAAAACATTATAATTATACTCCATTAAGAGTCAAAAATCAATATTAAATAAGCCAACTTTAGGCTTCGTATGATGAAAATTATGTGAAAAACATGGTCTGATGTTGATTTTTTTGCAGTGAGGTGCTATAATAGGCTAGTGAAAAGGCAGAAGTGCCATTAATAATGATCGAAAGGACGATAAAAATGAAACTTAAAAAGCTATTCAGAGCATTGGCTCTTTGCACAGCAGGCGTGCTTGCCTGCGCAGTTCTTACAGCCTGCGGAGATAAGGGTGACAGCTCATCACAGACCTCTGCGGCTGACACTGACAAGAAGTTCGTTATCACGCTTTATGCCAATGACGCACCTATAACCTGCGAGAACTTCGAGAAGCTGGTGAAGGAAAAGTTCTATGACGGACTTACTTTCCATAGAGTCGTAGACGGCTTTATGGCACAGGGCGGTGACCCCAACGGTGACGGCACAGGCGGAAGCAAGGAAACTATCAAGGGCGAGTTCTCAGCAAATGGCGTTGAAAACAGCCTGAGCCATACAAGAGGCGTTGTTTCAATGGCAAGAGCAAGCGATATGGACAGTGCTTCAAGCCAGTTCTTTATCTGCTACAGCGATAAGGATACCTTCCTTGACGGACAGTATGCGGCTTTCGGCATGGTAACAGAGGGCATGGACGTTGTTGATGACTTCCTCAAGGTGGAGAGAACAACAGGTTCAGATAACGCACAGTCAAAGCCTGTTACGCCTATCACTATCGTAAAGGCTGAAATGATAGATGATGACGCAGACGGCAACCACAGAGTTCAGTTCACAATGGATTTCTAAGCTGATTTTCACAAAGAGGTGTCCCCATTGGGTGGATACCTTTTTTGTTTACTAAAATGGTTTGGCAAAACAAAAAATTCATAATTTATATATCAAATCACTGATAAAAGCTATTGCAAAAAGCCGTGTGTTCAGTTATAATATATGATATAGGTTTATGCACAGTCGGTATCGTAGGGCTGTCGCTATCAATTTTTGAAAGGAATGTATGTTATGAAGAAATTTGCAGCAGGACTTATTGCAGTGGCAATGAGCGTTACAATGCTTGCAGGCTGCGGAGTGCCTGCTAATACAGTTCACAGCGTTGACGATCTGGAGGGCAAGACTATCGGTGTTCAGCTTGGAACAACAGGCGATATTTATGCCGAGGACGTTAAGGACGCTAAGGTAGAAAAATACAACAAGGGCGCTGACGCTGTTCAGGCTCTGAAGCAGGGCAAGATAGACGCCGTTATAATCGACGCTGAACCTGCTAAGGTTTTCGTTGAGAAGAATGACGATCTTGAAATACTTGACGAGCCTTTTGCTGAGGAAGAATACGCTATCGCGATGAAGCTTGACAACACTGAGCTTCAGCAGGCGATAAACGGTGCTCTCAAGGAGCTTAAGGCTGACGGAACACTTGACGCTATCAAGGCAAACTACGTTGGCGAGGACGCTGGCAAGAACCCATACAAGTCCCCTGATAATGTTAGCAGAGATAAGGGTACGCTTGTAATGGCAACAAACGCTGAGTTCCCTCCATACGAGAGCAAGGAGAACGATAAGGTCGTTGGTATCGACGCTGATATGATGCAGGCAGTTTGCGACAAGCTTGGTTATGAGCTTAAGATAGACGATATGGCATTTGATTCTATCATCTCAGCCGTTCAGTCAGGCAAGGCAGACGTTGGCGTTGCAGGTATGACAGTTACACCTGACAGAGAGAAAAACGTTCTTTTCTCTGACACTTACACATCATCAAGTCAGGTAATAATCGTAAGAAAGAAATAATTTTTCACACTTCGGCTGTCGTAGAGCGGCAGCCGAAATTATTTTGATAAAGAACAGGAAGTGCTGAATTGAACAAATTGATCGACGATTTCCAGCAAAATTTTTTGGACGAGAGCCGTTGGCATTATCTTACCAATGGCCTTAAAACAACACTTATCATAACCTTCTTTGCGGTCATACTTGGCTTTGTGTTGGGATTTCTTGTGGCTATAGTCCGCTCTACTCATGATAAGACAGGCAAAATGAAGATACTAAACGCCCTTTGCAGAGTGTATCTTACAGTGATAAGAGGAACTCCTATGGTAGTTCAGCTCCTTATAACATATTTTGTTATTTTTGGAAGCGTGAACATAGACAAGACTCTTGTGGCTGTGCTTGCATTCGGCGTGAACTCAGGCGCATATGTGGCTGAGATAGTCCGTTCAGGTATCATGTCAGTTGATAACGGTCAGTTTGAAGCAGGAAGAAGCCTTGGCCTTAGCTATCGTCAGACAATGATAACAATAGTTCTTCCGCAGGCTTTTAAAACTGTTCTGCCTGCCCTTGCAAACGAGTGCATAGTTTTGCTTAAAGAAACCTCTGTTGCAGGATATATCGCAATTCAGGACCTTACAAAGGGCGGAGATATAATCCGTTCTCAGACGTTCTCGGCATTCATGCCGCTTATAACAGTTGCACTTATTTACCTTATAATGGTAGTTGTGCTTACTCATCTGGTAGGAAAGCTTGAAAGGAGGCTGTCGCAAAGTGATAGACGTTAAACATCTCAGCAAGTCTTTCGGCGAGGTCGAAGTGCTGAAAGATATAAACGAAACTATCGACAAGGGCGAAAAGGTCGTTATCGTTGGTCCGTCAGGCTCAGGAAAGTCCACCTTTCTCCGCTGTCTTAACCTTATGGAAAAGCCGACCTCAGGTGATATATTCTTCGAGGGCGAGAACATCACTCAGGCGAACGAGCATGAAATGAACAAGCTCAGACAGAGAATGGGCATGGTTTTTCAGCATTTCAACCTCTTCCCACATCTTACAATAAAAAAGAATATCACTCTTGCCCCTGTGAAGCTTGGCCTTATGACAGCCGATGAAGCCGACAAAAAGGCGGAAGAGCTTTTGGAAAGAGTTGGTCTGCCTGATAAGGCTGACGAGTATCCTTCAAGGCTCTCAGGCGGTCAGAAGCAGAGAATAGCCATCGCACGTTCACTGGCGATGAATCCTGAAGTAATGCTTTTTGACGAGCCGACTTCAGCACTTGACCCTGAAATGGTGGGCGAGGTGCTGGAGCTTATGAAACAGCTTGCAAACGACGGAATGACAATGGTTGTCGTTACCCACGAAATGGGCTTTGCAAGGGAGGTTGCTTCGAGAGTTCTGTTTATGGCAGACGGAAAAATACTTGAGCAGAACAGGCCGTCAGAGTTCTTTGCACACCCTGAAAATCAGCGTTTGAAAGATTTTCTCTCAAAAATTATATAGAAGCCAACACCGCACAAGGGGCGCCTATCGTCTTTGTGCGGTGTTTTTTTGTTTGCAAAGTGCGAAAATGCTTGACATTATGGGCGTTATGGTCTATTATTATTTTATACGACTTTATTTTAATAGGAGATACATAAATGAGTTTAAAAAATGCTTTCACCATTATTTTCGGCAAGCTTATGGTAAAAACTCTGCACCTGCTTGGCAGGGACGCAGGCAACTTTCCTGGGCTTGTGCTGTGGACTATAAATAAAGACTGCCTGAAGGCTTTCAAAGTGGATTGCCCTATCGTTGCTGTCACAGGCACCAACGGCAAGACCTCTGTTACAAACTATCTCAGCCACATTTTTGCAAGCGGTGGAAAGAAGATAATCACAAACCCGGAGGGCAACAATCTTGATACGGGAATATGCTCACTTTTGCTAAATCACTGCGATATGAGGGGAAGAGTACACGCCGATTATCTCGTGCTTGAAACTGACGAGTCCCATGTTCCTGTGGTCTATTCAAAGCTCAATTTGCAGACCCTTGTTCTGCTGAATTTCTTCCGTGACCAGCTTGACAGAAACGGCGAGGTGGAAACACTCATACTCAAGGTGAAAAAGTTCCTTGAAACATTTGAGGGCAACGTTGTCCTCAATGCCGATGACCCAAACGTGGCAAGACTTGGGCTTGCTAACCCTAATAACAAGAATATCCACTATTTCAGCGTTGACAGATATCAGGGCGCAACGGATAAGCCTTATGAGGTGGGCGAGGGCAAATTTTGTCCTTTCTGCGATACTGAACTTGTCTATGACTATTATCAGTATTCACATATCGGCAAGTTCCATTGTCCAAAGTGTGGTTTTGGCAATATCGAGCCTGAGGTGGAGATAAAGAACGTTGACCTGACTGTTCCGTCCTTTGAGGCAGACGGGGAAACATATAAGACCGCTCATAACAGTATCTATTATATGTACAACATGGCGGCTGTTTATACTGCCGCAAAGCTCTATAATTTTGATAAGGCTATATTGCATGACACTTTCGAGCATTTCGAGGTGAATAACGGCAGACTTGAACGCTTTGAGGTTGACGGCTCAAGCCTTCTTGTGAACCTTGCCAAAAACCCTGTTGGCGCAAATATGACCCTGCGTGTGATGAACGAGCAGGCAGGCTCAAAGGAACTGCTTTTTGTCCTTAACGATAACCTTGCAGACGGCCATGACGTTTCTTGGATATGGGATATAAACTTCTCCGTGTTCAATAACGTTGACCGAGTTGTGACTTCCGGTACAAGAGCATATGATATCGCCATAAGAATAAAATGCTCAGGCTATGACCCTGACAAGATATTCGTTTATCCTGATCTTGACGAAGCAACAGCGTCACTCTTCTCCACAAAGGGTGATAAGTTTGCCATAGCCAATTATACTGCTATCCAGCCGACAAGAGCCGCAATAAAAAGATATAAGAGCCTGAAAGAAAACGGGGAGGAAAAGTAAAATGGAAAAACTGAAAATTCTTCATATGTATCCTAATATGCTTGACCTCTACGGTGACAGCGGCAACGTTGAAGTGCTTTCTTACCGCTGTAAAATGCGTGGCATAGAACTGGAAGTTTCAAAGCATCTTATTGGTGACAAGGAAACTGATTTCACCCAGTATGATATCATCTATCTTGGCGGCGGTGCTGACTTTGAACAGCAGATACTTGCCGATGACCTTGTTTCCTGCAAGGACAGTATCATGGAAGCTTATAAGGCAGGAACATTTTTCCTGATGATATGCGGCGGCTATCAGCTCATGGGTCAGTATTATAAGGACTCAAACGGTGAGAAAGTGCCTGGACTGGGGCTTTTTGATTACTATACCGTCGCCTCTACCGATAAAAGATGCAGATGTATCGGTAATATCGTCATCGAGGCTCAGCTTGACGGAGAAAAATACAAGGTCATAGGCTTTGAAAACCATGGCGGACAGACCACCAACGTCAAGTCGCCCTTCGGAAAAGTCCTCTCAGGCAACGGCAATGAGTTTGAAAGCAGTACCGAGGGCTATATGGAAAAAAGCGTTATCGCAACCTATCTCCACGGTCCGCTCCTGTCTAAAAATCCAAAGGTCAGCGACTATGTTATTTCATACTGCATGAGCCGTAAGCTTGGCGAAAAGTATATCCCCGCACCTATAAACGATAAGCTTGAAGAAGATTGCCGCAAACAGCTTTTTGAAAGACTGGGTGTGTAAAAATGTTTTCACTGTTCAAAAAGAAGCAGGTTCAGAGCGAGCCGCCTCTGAAAAAGAAAATAAAGGATATGAAGTGCAGAAAAATAAACTACGTTGACGAGGGCTTTGATACCCTCGCATCGGAAATGTCTGCCGACCCGAAAGCTATTCTCAGGCTCAAGCCTGTGAACTATTATGCCATAAAAAATAAATATATTATGGGAAAAGTTTATACGTCTGAGGACTATCAGGAGAACTATGTGCAGTTTTTCAGATACGAGTATGACCACGAGTGTGGAAAAACTGATATCTACCCCCTAAGTGCAGAGCTTATGTCAAAGGCTCTTGCAAAGGTGGGCATAATAATAGACCTGAAAGCCCTTGCCAAAGACCAGTGAGGAAACGAAAATGGCTTCAAAACTTGATGAATTTGATATGAAAGCCCCTGTGGCTGACCTGCTTTATCCCTCTGTGGAAAAGCACAACGCAATGAAAAAAAGAGCTGCCGCCCTTGAAAAGCTCCCCAGAGCGTTTGTTGACAATCTGGAGCTTGAAAAGGTGGCTGATTTTATCACGCCCCATTACCAGTATCGTGTAATGAGGCTTTTTTGTGAGGTTTGCGACGATGAGGAGGTAATAAACTACCGCCTTGATATCCTTGATGATTTCATAAGGCTTCCGTCATTGTCTGCCACCATACGCAAGGTGATAAACGTCATGGTGGAAAATGACAGAAAGAACATCTATAATCTTACTACTCCCGACAGCTTTTCACAGCTTGATGATGCCATAAGCGGTTTTGACGCTTACATACAGTGCATGGAGATAATGCACGATTTTTATGGAAAAATGAAAGACAAGATATGCTCAGAGGGCGTAAAAAAGCTTTTTGCGTTCTTTGAGGAGCATTATGGTGACAAGCATTATATATCCCTGAAGGGTGAGATAGAGAAGCTTAAAAAGGCACTCTATGACCGCATACGAAGCGTTACAGTGGCAATAAACCTCGATGAAAGGCTAGTTCCTGTTTCAGCAGGCATTATAGAGCTTTCAAAAGAGCGTTACGATATAAAGCCGTCCCTTGTGGACAGGATACTTTACCATGGGGCAAAGTTCAACGATAAGTCTGTTGTGAAAAATCTCAGAAAAAAGTATAATGACAGCGAGGTGTCTGACGATAAGCTTATCAACACTGTGGATAAGACCCTATTTGACGAGCTTAGCGATCTTACTGATACTTTTGTGAAAATGATAGACAAGGTGCTTGCTGAGTATCAGAAAGCAGGCATTGCCGATATGCGCTATATAGACTATCAGCTTGAATACTATATGGGCGCAGTGGCTGTGATAGAAGCCTGTGAAGATCAGGGGCTTAAAATGTGCCGTCCGAAAATTCTTCCTGCAGGTGAGAGAAAAGCCGTCATAAAGGATATCTTTGACCCTGTTTATTTCCGTGAAGCCAGAATATATAATCTTGACCACAAGGAGAAAAAATCCGTTGTCACAAACGATATCACCATTGGCGGTGACAGCGAGGGCTTTTATGTGCTTACGGGCGCAAACAATGGCGGAAAGACCACATTTCTCCGTGCGGTCGGTCTGTGTCAGATAATGGCGCAGACAGGGCTTTATGTGCCTGCTTCATACTGTGAAATATCCCTTGTGGACTATATCTACACTCAGTTCCCACAAAAGGAAAAAACAGGTATCGACACCAGCCGTTTCACCACAGAGATAAAAGAGTTCCGTGAAATAAGCGACACTATCACAGCAAACAGCCTGCTTCTTATGAACGAGTCTATCCAAAGCACAACCCCAAGGGAGTGTGTTGAGGTCGCCTGCGAGCTTTTGAGGATATTCTGCAAAATGGGCGTAAGAGGAGTTTTTGCAACACATCTTGTGGATATCGCATACAAGACCGTGGAGCTTAATAAAGACAGTACCCTCAGAACAAAGCTTGCAAGCATTGTCGCCGACGCAGATGATGAAACAGGAGAGCGAAAGTATAAGATAGTCCGTGGAATGCCCCGTGACAACAGCTTCGCTCAAACTATCCTTAAACAATACGGCATAGATATGGAAACGATAGAAAAGCGTATAAGAGAGAATAAAGCCTGATTATTACAAAATTGTAACCATACTTGAAAATTTCTTTGATGTGTGATATACTTTAACATACTATTATAAAGATAGGAGATAAAACCATGAAAAAGATACATAGAACATTGAGCCTATTTACAGTCGCTGCAATGTGCACCGCACTTCTCTGCTCATGCGGAGCGGTGTCTGACAGCTCACAGACCGACAGCAGCTCAAAGGCAGCCACAACTACAACATCCGACACAACGGCTGATACAACCACCGCAGGGGAGGCGAGCAGTACAGCTTCTGCCACTTCTGCACCTGACAGCAGTGTTGCAGACAGTTCATCAGCGGTAACGGACGATACAAAGACGAACGGTATCACACCTGCTATGTGGAAAGTGACTTCACCTGAGGGCAACACAATGGTGATGCTCGGCTCTTTCCATGCACTGAAAGACGAGTGCTATCCGCTCCCTGAGGCAGTAACAAATGCGTATAATAATGCCGATATCCTTGCGGTGGAGTGCGATATAACCTCCACAAGCGAGGACGGGGAGTATATGAAAAATCTTATGAAGCAAATGCTTTATAATGATAACACTAAGCTCAGCCAGCATATTTCCGAGGAAGCATATTCAGCACTGCAAACATATCTCGGCTATTGGGGCATGGATATCTCCGCCCTGGAGGTCTACAGACCATGGGCTGTTTCAAGCACCCTTGATACCCTGCTTATTCAGGATTCCGGCTTTGACTCGGAAAAGGGTCTTGACAACTACCTTCTTACCACCGCCCATGCAGACGGTAAGGAGATATATGAAGTTGAGTCGGTGGATTTCCAGATGAATCTGCTCATAAACTTCTCAGACGATATCTATGACCTTATGTTCAGAAGCTACGAAGGGGAAACTAAGGAGAGCCAGAAGCAGGCTCTTGAAGATCTCTATACCGCATGGAAGTCGGGGGATATCGAAACCTTCCTTGAGGAAGATAACGAGGAGGAGCTTGCAGGCTATACCGAGGAGGACAAAAAGATCGCCGAGGATTATAATAAGCAAATGCTCTATGACAGAAACAAGAACATGGCAAAAGCTGCCGAGGATCTTATGTCTCAGGGCAAGAACGTGTTCTATGTTGTTGGTGCGGCACACTATGCGGGCGAGGGAGGAATAATCGACCTGCTTGAAAAAGACGGCTACACAGCCGAGCGTGTGCAGTATTGATAGACTTGTAGATTTGTATAGGGGAAAGGGGTAAAAAATAAATGCCACATTCATCAGGGGGAGGCTCTCACAGCGGAGGGTCACACAGCGGCTCAGGCTTTTCCGGCTCTTCATCAAGCTCGGGAGGGTCGAGCGCTAAACACATAAAGCACACAAGCTTTCCTGGGGCAAGAAGATACGTCTACTATGAGAACTATCATCCTGTCTATGTCTATGCTGACTATGATATTCGCAAGGGGACCGCTTCAGGTAAGTTTTTCAGTATACTTGGCAGTGCTGTCAGCCTGCTCTTTGGTATCATGCTTCTTGCCATGTGCTATGATAAGCCTCAAAAAATGGATACAAGTCCATCTTATCACTGCGAGATAAAGGATACGGCAGGGGTCATTGATGATATGGACAAGGTGCAGAATGCAATTGTTGATTTCTATGACGAAACCGGTATACCCGTAGAGATAATGACAGTGAACAACGAGGATTGGCAGGGAAGCTATTCAAAGCTAGAGGAATTTGCCTATGATATGTATGTGACGGAATTTGACGACGAGGAGCATTGGCTGGTGGTTTATTCTGAACCTGCATCTCCCGACCCTGATTTTAACGATTGGTACTGGGAGGGTATGCAGGGCGATGATACCGACAATATCATAACTGTAGATGTAGCAGACGATTTCAAAGATCTTATGCAGAAATATCTTACCGCCAACAGCCGTTATGATGTCAGCTCTGCTATAGCAGCGGCTTTTGATGAAACTACGCCAAACGTTATGGACGGTCATGTAGAGTGGCTGTTCGTGATATGGGGATTTCTCCTGTCAGGTATCGGGGTTTATGAGATATATCAGACGCTTATCACGAATAAAAAGGCTTACCGAAGCGCAGTGAAATGTGCAAATGATGCAAAAGAGGACACCTGCGAATACTGCGGAAATGTCTATGTTATCGGCACTTGTCATGAGTGCCCACACTGCGGAGCACCGCTCAGACCACATAACGTGGAAACAGAACAGCCTGTCGCAGATACCACACAAAAATAAGAAAGGGGTAAATAATAAATGCCACATTCATCGGGAGGCGGCTCTCACGGAGGAGGATCACACGGAGGCTCGCATTACAGCAGCCATTCACACGGAGGCTCAGGAAGAAGCTCACGCCACGTAAGAAGCACCTATTTCCCGGACGCAAGAAGATATGTATATTATGATCATCACAGACCTGTCTATGTCTATGCAGATTATGACATAACCGAAAAAAGAAGTCCTTTGAGATTTCTTATGCTGCTTTTCTATCTGCCGTTTTTTATATTCACATTTTCTATGTTTGCCGAGGCTTATCATCACCCTCATAAGCTTCCCCAGAACTATGATTATAAAATAGTTGTGGAGGATAAAGCAAACGTCCTTGGCAACACCGCAGAGCTTAGAAACTCTCTGGTGGCATTTTATAACCGCACCGGTATCTCACCTGCGGTCATAACAGTGGAAAATTCCGATTGGCAGGGGAATTATTCAGACCTTGAAAATTATGCCTATGATCTGTATGTGAACCACTTTGCGGACGAGAGCCATTGGCTCATAGTTTACTCTACTCCTGACGGCTATTCTTCCTCTGACGGCTTTGAGGATTGGTATTGGGAGGGTATGCAGGGCAATGATACAGATGATGTTCTGACAGAATCAGTAACGAACAGCTTCAATGACGAGCTGCAGAAAAATCTCACGGCGAGAACACGCTATACAGTGTCCTCGGCTATCAGCACATCATTTGACGACCTGACGCCTACCGTAATGAAGAGTAAAGTAAATTGGACTATGCTATTTACTTCGATCGCCATTCTGGCATTTGTGTGTCTGCACGCCTGCCTTATGATAGGCATAAATCCAAAGGCGAGAAAATATGCCAAAGCAAAGCCTTGTTCTGACGCAGCTCAGGAAAAAGCCTGCGAATATTGCGGCTATACCTATGTCGTAGACACTTGTACAGAATGTCCTCATTGCGGAGCGCCTATCCCACCGGAGGATCAGCCTGGGGCACGATTTACTTGATAAAAAAATCACCGCCTGAGAAGCTATTTCTCTCAGGCGGTTTTGTTTGTCATTTTTAGCCGTACATCTCAGTCTGCTCAGCGTAGCTGTAGATTATCTCGGAGTCAGGGTCAATGGCAACTCCCTTTGCGTGGAAAAGCTCTGTTATGGTAACGAACTCGTAGCCCTGTTCTTTGAGGGCAGGGATTATCTTGTCAAGGGCTGCAACTGTCTGAACGTTTCCGTTCATATCATGAAGCAGGATAATTCCCCCGTCCCTAGCCTGTGCAAGCACCTTTTCAACACGCTCCTCAACGCCTATGGCATTGTTATAGTCCTCTGCGCCGTATCCGCATATAAACGGCATATCCACAGCGTCAAACATGGTCTGATTTACCGCAATATATGGCGGACGGAAAAACTGCGGACGTTCGCCAACAGCCTCTTCCACCTTGTCGGAAGTAAAGTCTATCTCGGCCTTTATTTCCTCTGCGGTCATTTTTGTCATGTCAGGGTGGCTCTGAGAATGGTTTTCAATGTCACAGCCCATGTTGTAAGCACGCTTCATGACCTCTGCACTCTCGTCTGTGATGTTGTTTCCGATAACGAAAAACGAAGCCACAATGCCGTGTTCTTCAAGCTTGTCAAGCACAAGGGGAGTTGTGTCAGTGTTAGGGCCGTCATCAAAAGTGAGGGCTATCACTTTTCCGTAGTCAGACTTGTCACGAAGCGGTCTGCGCTTATTCTGTGAACTGCTGTCCTCAGCCTTTGAGCTTTCTTTTTCCAGACTGCTGTTTTCACCGGTCCCACAGCCCACTCCCATAGCAAGGCTGAAAGCCACAGCACCAATAAGAATAGTTTTAAGCACCTTTTTCATAAGATTTTCTCCTTCATATTTATTATCTCTATGATAGCATATTTCCACTTGATTTTCAATAGAATTTGATGATAAAGCAACAAAAAACGAGCGGTCAAAAACCGCCCGTCAAATGTCTTTTATTTTTCAGAATGTTTCTTGCCCTTGAAGAATTTTCTGTATATTGCCACTGTGATAACAGCATATATCGTTCCCGTTAGAATGCCTGCGATAACGTCGAATGGATAGTGTACACCAACATACAGCCGTGAGAACGCAATGAGTGTTGCCACTATAAGTGCAGGCACGCCATATTTTTTCGGCATCTCCATGAACATTACCACCGCCACCGCAAATGAAGCGCCCGAATGTCCCGAGGGAAAGGAGTAGTCCGATTGTGCACCTATTATCCTGTTAAGCTCTTCTATGGCTTCATATGGTCTTGTTCTGGCAATAATGTTTTTGAGAATGATGTTGTTTATAAGAAAAGTCACCGCAAGGGAGCATGAACACACGATCCCTGTTGTTCTAGTCTTTTTCAGTATGAGAAGTAAAACGCATATGCCTATCCATAACGCACCTCCGTTTGCAAGATATGTTATGAACTTCATTATGGGGTCGAGCCACCCTGCACGCAGGTTGTCCTGTATCCATAACAGTATGTCGCCGTCTAGTTTAAGTAAGGTGTCTAACATTTATCCTCCTGCCATTTATGTAAATCTATCCCTTGAATATATTTACACCAAAACTGACAAGCCCGTCAAAAAACGAGCTTGTCCTTTGTGTATTAATGCTTTAGTTCATATTTTCGCAAATTAATATTATGATAAGTTCATTTTCATGTATAAAAAGCTTAAAATCATGTGTCATACCCTTAACAAATTCAATTTGCATAGAAATTTGATTTCCAATTACAGCTTAACAGGCTCTATCTTCCAGATGTTCTCTGCATAGTCATTGATGGTTCTGTCAGATGAGAACTTTCCGGCATTTGCAATATTGAGCCAGCATTTTTTTGCAAAAGCAAGCTTGTCCTTGTAGTCTGCGTTGACCTTGAGTTTTGCCTGAACATAGCTTTCAAGGTCGCCAAGAACATAGTAGTGGTCAGGAACGTGCCAGCTTGCACCGTCAGTGAGAGCCTTGTAAAGCTCCTTGAAGCTGCCCTCCTCGTTGGACGGAACGCCGCCGTCTGAAAGACTGCCGTCAATAAGCTTGTCAAGAACACGCTTTATCTTGTCGTTTGAGAAAAGTATCTCCCTAGGGTCATACTTTGGCATTATCTCAGCCAGCTCCTCTACTCTTGCACCGAAGATGTAGTTGTTCTCCTCGCCTGCCTCCTGAACGATCTCAACGTTAGCTCCGTCATAAGTTCCCAGTGTGACAGCACCGTTGAGCATAAGCTTCATGTTGCCTGTACCGCTCGCCTCAGTGCCTGCCGTAGATATCTGCTCGGAAACATCAGCCGCAGTAACAAGCTTTTCCGCATAGGAAACGTTGTAGTTCTGTACGAATACTACCTTGATAAGATCCTTTGTGTCAGGGTCAGCGTTCACAAGCTTGCCTATCTCGCCGATAAACTTGATGATAGCCTTAGCCCTCCTGTATCCCGGTGCAGACTTAGCGCCGAAAATAAATGTTGTCGGTGTGAAGTCCTTTATAGAGCCGTCCTTGATGCCATAGTAGATATACAGTATAGACAAAGCGTTAAGGAACTGCCTCTTGTATTCGTGCAGACGCTTGATCTGAATGTCAAAAATAGTGTTCGGGTCGATATCAACACCGTCATGCTCCTTTACAAAAGCGGCAAGGCGGTTTTTCTGAGCCTCCTTAACAGCCATGAACTCGTTAAGAACAGCTTCATCATCAGCATATTTTTCAAGCTTTTTAAGCTCGTCCAGGTTCTTCACCCAATCTGCATTGCCAAGAAGCTTTGTGATAAGAGCGGAAAGCTCAGGGTTGCAAAGTGCGAGCCAACGTCTTTGTGTGATACCATTGGTCTTGTTCTGAAATCTCTCAGGATAAAGCTCATACCAATCCTTAAGAGCGTCCTTTTTGAGTATCTCAGTGTGGATAGCCGCAACGCCGTTTATATAGCTTGAAACATAGATAGCCATAAACGCCATTTTTACCATGCCGTCGCCAACAGGGGAGAGCTTTGAAATATATTCTCTGTCCTTTTTGAGAGCGTACATATCCTTTATAAAACGCTCGTTTATCATAAGAATGTAAGTGTAGACCTCAGGCACTACCTTTTCCACAAGTCTGCAATCCCACTTTTCAAGAGCCTCAGCCATGATAGTGTGATTTGTGTAGTTGAAGACCTTGTGAGCGATCTCAAAAGCCTTGTCAAAGTCATATCCATGTTCAGCACAAAGCTGTCTTATAAGCTCAGGCACAGCGATAACAGGGTGAGTATCATTGAGCTGTATAGTGATAAAGTCGCCAAGGTTGTCAAGAGTGCCAAACTTAGCCAAGTGCTTTTTGATTATATCCGTCACAGAAGCGGAAGAGAAGAAATATTCCTGTTTAAGTCTGAGTATCTTGCCCTCCTCACAGTTATCGTTAGGGTAAAGCACCTTTGAGATATTCTCAGCGTCATTTTTAGCCTTTACGGCATCGTCATAGTTACCGCAGTCAAACTGAGCGAAGTCGAAGTCCTCCACGCTCTCAGCCTGCCAAAGTCTGAGTGTGCCAACGTTCTTAGTGCCGAAGCCGATAACAGGCATATCATAAGGCACAGCATAAACAGTCTGGTCGCCGTATTTTACTATTACCTTATCATTTTCGCATCTCTTAGACCAAGGGTCGCCGTACTTAGTCCAGTTGTCAGCTTCTTCCTTTTGGAAGCCGTCAACTATCTTCTGCTTGAAAAGACCGTACTTGTATCTTATTCCGTAGCCGTCCAAAGGCAGGTCATGAGCGGCGGCGGAATCGAGGAAGCAAGCGGCAAGTCTGCCAAGACCACCGTTGCCGAGGGCAGCGTCCTCTATCTCTTCAAGGTCATTAAGACTTCTGCCGTGAGTTTTGAGAAGCTCATCCACCTCGTCAGTGATACCAAGGCAAAGGAGATTGTTATAAACGGCTCTGCCCATAAGGAACTCCATAGAAAGATAGCAGGCTCTGCGGCTGTCAAGGTGAGCCTTTCTGCTGTTCTCCCAATCGCTGTCAATAAGCTCCATAACAGTAGCCGACAGGCTTTCGTGGAGCTGCCAAGGCAGAGCTTTTTCAACGCTCGTGCCAAACTTTTTTTTCAGGTCTTTACTAAGTTCGCTGTAAAACAGTTCTTTGTTCATTGGTTTTTATCCTTTCTGATATTTTATGCATTCTATTGTATTTTGTACTTTGTGATTATCCGCAAAACGTATGGTATTGGCGAACATTGTTCGCACGCATTTATCTTGCCTCTCAAATTTTCCGTCTGCTACCACATTGGATTTACATCTTGTTCGGCAAACGAAAAAATTTCTCCTATCACACCTGTAGGGGACGACGCCCTCGGCGTCCCGCACCCCTCGCCGTTTCGACTGCAATCTCATTTGTGTTATCCGCACAATGTTGCTCTGCACAAATTCTGGATAATTTAAACCTTGTCACTTCGAGTGGGACGTCGCTGTGAAACAGAAATTGAGCCGTTTCCCTACAATGTTTTGGTCAGCTTTCTTCTGCCGCAAAATCGCTGTCGCTCTTTGCGGATCTACGTTGCGCTAAGGGATAGAAAAGCGGTGCAGATTTAATTCTCCGATATTACTTTTATCTGATATCAAACTTTCATGTGCTTTTTAGTTTTACTCTGCACCGCTTGTAGGCTTACGCCTATTGAGGCTCTGCCTCAAACTCCGCAGGGGCTTTGCCCCTTGACCCCACAAGCCCTCTAGCGTCGGGCTTGAGCCTGCGCTTTATTGCTCGCTACGCTCGGTGCTTGTGCACAACTCTGATAAGCTATGCACATTCCTCACTCCTCATTCCTCATTCCTCATTTATCCCTGCTCTATCTGCCATACACCGCAGTTATCTTCGCCAATCTCTCCGCTAAAGTATCATCAAGCTTATCAAAGCTTTCCAATCTCCACTTCCAATTTGCTCCCACTGTTGACGGTGTATTCATTCTGGCTTTATCGTCAAGGCAAAGTATATCCTGCATTTGTGCGATAGCTGTATCACACACGCTGGACCAACAAAGTCTTACCATTGCCCAAGGCACGAACTCGTCTTTTGTAACTCCCAGATAGTCCTTGCAGTAGCTTCTGGTCTTTTCGTCACAGCTTTTTATCCAGCCAAGTATGGTTTCGTTATCGTGCGTACCTGTATAGCAAATGCTGTTTGTGGTCTTAAAATTGTGGGGCAGATAGCCGTTTGTATTATCAGAATCAAAGCCGAACTCCAGCACCTTCATGCCGGGATATCCGCTTGCGTTGAGCATTTTTACAACGTGCTTTGTAAGGAAACCCAAGTCCTCTGCGATTATCTTCACGTCCCCAAGCTGTTTTCTCACTTCTTTGAAAAGCCTCATGTCAGGACCTTTTCTCCACTTGCCCTTTTTGGCGTTCTTTGCACCGTATGGTATGCAGTAATAGCTTTCAAAGCCCCTGAAATGGTCTATTCTCACCACGTCATAGGTGTCAGAAGCCGCCTTTATACGCTCTACCCACCAGCGAAATTTGTCTCTCGCTATGTATTCCCAGTTGTAAAGAGGATTGCCCCAAAGCTGACCGTCTGCCGTGAATGCGTCAGGTGGACATCCTGCCACCTCAACAGGCTTTTTCTCTTTGTCAAGGCTGAAATACTGCGGTGTGCTCCACACCTCAACACTGTCATATGCCACATATATGGGGATATCGCCTATTATCTCGATGCCCTTTTCATTGGCATAAGCCTTGAGCTTTTTCCACTGCTGGAAATATTTATACTGCACAAAGCACCAGAAGTCGATATCGTTTGCATATTCTTTTCTGGCACTTTTTATTGCCTTAGGCTTGTACATTTTCAGCGGTTCGTCCCATTCATACCAAGCCTTGCCCTTGTTGGCAAATTTCAGTGACATAAACAAAGCGTAATCGTATATCCAGTCCTTGTTTTCCACCACGAATTTTGAGTATGCCTTTTCAGGCTTCTTGCGAAAACGCTTGTGTGCCGTCCTAAGCACCTTGAAAATGACCTCGTATATCTTGCCGTAGTCAACAGACCCTTTGTCATCGCCCCACTCAATATCCTTGTATTCTGCAGGTTTCAGATAACCCTCTTTTTCCAGAGCTTCAAGGTCTATAAAGTATGGATTTCCGGCGTGAACAGAAAAGCTCTGATATGGCGAATCACCATAGCTTGTAGGAGATATGGGAAGTATCTGCCAACATTTCTGATGAGCCTTTTCAAGAAAATCCACAAAAGCATAAGCCTCCTTGCCAAGCTTGCCGATACCATAATCGTTAGGCAGAGAGGATATGTGCATTAAAATACCCGATCTACGCATAAAATGCTCCTTTCATATTTGTACAACTTACCATTGTAATTATACTACTTTTTCCCCATTTTTGCAATAGAAAAACCGCCATATATTTCAGTTAAGAACTATTTTAATTTTGCCGCCCTGACTTGTCATATAAAAATGATCATGACATAATGAAAAAAATATCGAGAAAAATGCAAAATATACTTGACATTTTAGAAAATATGATGTATACTATGATCAACGAGAAAGAAAGGAGCGGCTGCAAAACTTGAAAAATAAAAAAATGAAAATAGCAAGGCTTGAAAAGGATATGAACCAAGAGGATCTTGCAAAAGCCGTTGGCGTAACAAGACAAACTATCGGAATGATAGAATCAGGCAATTATAACCCGACCTTAAAGCTTTGTGTCGCTATCTGCGACGCTTTGGATAAGACTCTCAACGACCTGTTTTGGACAGAAAAGGAAGAAAGGAAAGACGACAAATGAAACTTAACAAAGAAAAGCTTGAAACTCAGATAACAGATGGTGTTGACGAGCGTGTCAAACAGGCGAACGATTCAGCCCTTGCGGCAGTGGGCATAGTGTCGATATTCTGCGTGTTGATCTCGCTTTTGTATCGGTTGTATACCGACCAGAACCCGTTGCCTGATCTTATAAGCGTTGTGGTGATGATGATAACCTATACGGTGGTGAACAGTAAAAATCATATTTATGATATACCGAGATCATTCACAGGCAAGACTCTTGACACAGGTACGGACAAAAAGAGCAGAAAGAGCAGAATTAAGTTTTATGCTCTTGATTCATTGGTCTTTGCAGCCATGTTTACCGTTATAGATCTGGTTGTCGATACGAAATTCAGCGTTTCCTCTGCTGTATTAGATGTAGTTATAGGCTTTGCAGTATCTATGGTGATCGACTATCTCCTGCATGAGCACACCATAAAGAAATACAATAAGTATATCGATACATTGGAAAATGATGACGACGAAGAAAATGAGTAAAAAAATCCCGAGAGCATTCAAAACGCCCTCGGGATTTTTTTATCTTATTCGTGAGTTATCATCATAAGCACCGCAAAGTAGTGGAAAACACTTCCCGCAATGGTGAACAAATGCCATATTGAGTGAAAATATTTTTTGTTCTTTTTAACATAGAAAATAACGCCCACAGTGTAGAAAAGTCCGCCTATAAGAATAAACCACAAGGACAGAGGATAAACCTTTTCTATCATAGGCTTGACAGCGATTATAACTACCCAGCCCATTGCGATATAGCATACAACAGAAGGCTTGCGGAACTTTTCAAGGTCAATGGAGTTGAGCACAATGCCAAGAATAGCCGCACCCCAAACGATTCCGAAAAGAACCCAGCCAAACGCACCTCTCAAAGGCACAAGGGTGATAGGGGTGTAGGTGCCTGCGATGAGGAAGAAAATGGTGTTGTGATCCATTATCCTGAAAAACTTTTTGGCTTTCGGATTGGTGATAGCGTGATAAAGGGTTGACATGGTGTAAAGTATGATAAGAGAAGCTCCGAAAATAGCGGAGCTTACAACGCCCCAAGCGTTGGAGTAAATGGCAGCGAGAACGATAAGAACGGCAGTGCCGGCAATGGATAGCAGACCGCCTGCACCGTGTGAAACGGAGTTGAAGATCTCCTCGCCGAGGGTGTATCTTTTGGTTAGATCCTGAGATTGGATCTCAACAGATTTTGACATAGTATCATTTCCTTTCCGATAGGACCGAGAATTTGCATATAAGTTTTATTACTATAGTATAGTAACATTTTTTTAGACACTTGTCAAGTTTAAATACAGGTGTAAAAAGTGAGGAGTGAGGAATTAGGAATGAGGAATGAGGAATTAGGAATGGGCAAAGCTGACCAGAGTTGTGCCCCAACACCGAGCGAAGCGAGCAAAAGGTCCAGGGGCACGCCCCTGGTCAGGGTCAAGGGGTGAAACCCATTGTGGGGGTCTGGGGGCAAAGCCCCTAGCGGAGCTTGAGGCAGAGCCTCAATAGGCGTAAGCCTACTAAGCGGTGCAGAACAAATCCAAAAAGCACATAGAACCCAAACATCAAATAAAACCAACATCGAAGCATAAAACTGCACCGCTTTTCTATCCCTTAGCACAACGTAAATCCGCAAAGAGCGAAGCGATTTTGCGGCACAGCAAACTCGCCCGAATAATCCGTAGGGGCGAACATCGTTCGCCCGCATGGTATGCAACAGTACCATGTAAACAAAATACCCCCAATAACTTAAATCAAAAAAATTTTTCAAAACCCCCCTTGACAAAACATGAATATATGATATAATAAACATATGAACAGTTATTCATATGATGAATTGAAATGACCCATATCGAATATACTAAAACAATAATAAGAAAAGGAGAGCGAAAATAAATGAGCGAGAATACAGTAAAGCATGAGCATAAGCAGTGCGGAGGAAAGAATATAGAGAAAATGGAGGAAATAGGGAAAACAATGCCCGTTGAGGAGGAGATATATGACGTGGCAGAGCTTTTCAAAGTCCTTGGCGACCAAACAAGAGTGAAAATACTTTTTACCCTTATAAAGGACGAAATGTGCGTGTGCGATATCGCAGAGCTGTTGGAAATGTCACAGTCCGCTATCTCGCATCAGCTGAGAGTGCTTAAGCAGGCCAGACTTGTGAAGTATAGACGTGAGGGAAAAACAGTCTATTATTCAGTTTCCGATGAACACGTCGCTGTCATACTCAATATGGGTATCGAGCATATCAGCGAGTAAAGAAAGTGATCTGTTTTTTTGTAGTATAGGAGAATGTGAAATGAGTAAAATGACTTTGCTTCTTAAGGAACTCGATTGTCCTCATTGTGCGGAAAAGATCGAGAAACGTGTGGGCGAGCTTTCAGGCGTTAAAAGCTCTAGCCTTGACTTTATCAATAAAAAGCTCACAGTTGATTTTGACGGCGATAAAAATGCACTCTTTACCGAGATAGAAAATGTCGTCCATAAGCTTGAACCTGACGTCTCTGTTACCGACCTCTCGGATAAGGGCGTGAATACTATGTCGCTGGAACTTGCCGCCTTGGATTGCCCTCATTGTGCAGAGAAGATAGAATCCCGTGTGGGCGAGCTTGAGGGCGTTATAAGCTCAAACCTCGACTTTATCAATAAGAAACTTACCGTAAAGTTCGAGGGCGATAAAAACGCCCTCTTTACCGAGATAGAAAACGTCGTCCATAAGCTTGAACCTGACGTTAGCGTGAAAGAGCTTGGCGATTTTGCTGAGAAAACTCTCTATCTGAAGCTGGAGGATCTCGATTGCCCTAACTGCGGTGAAAAGATAGCAAACCGTGTGGGTGAGCTTGCAGGCGTTATTTCATCAAACGTTGATTTTATCAGCAAAAAACTTACTGTCAAAACAGACGGCTCTAATCCTGACCTGCGTATCATGATAGAGGATACCGTCCATCAGCTTGAGCCTGACGTTACTGTTAAGGATTATGGTGCTCAGACAGCAGAGGAAGAGCCTGTGAATGACCATAAGGGCGAGATAGTCAAGCTTTCTGTGGCTATCGTGTTCTTTATCGCATCAATGCTTTTGGATAAGCTTGGAAGCGGCACTGTATGTGAGTATCTCAGTGCAGGCCTTGCAATAGCCGCTTACCTTATTGCAGGTCTTGACGTTGTTATCGCCGCTGTAAGAAACCTTGTTAAAGGCGAGGCTTTTGACGAGTCACTGCTCATGACTATCGCAACAGTCGGCGCATTTGCACTTAAAGACTTCCGTGAGGGTGCAGCCGTTATGCTGTTCTTCCAGGTGGGCGAACTTTTCCAGACTATCGCAGTAGAGAAGTCAAGAAAATCTATCACAAAGCTTATGGAGCTTAAGCCTGAGTCTGTAACAGTTGTAAGAAACGGCAAAACATACGAGCTTCCTCCTGAGGATATCCTCAAGGACGAGATGATCGCAGTAAAAACAGGCGAGAGAATACCTCTTGACGGTATCGTAACAGAAGGCGAATCAGAGCTTGATACATCAGCACTTACCGGTGAGTTTCTTCCGGTCGAGGTCAAAGCAGGGGACAGCGTCCTCAGTGGCTCAACAAACCTGAGAGGACTTCTCAAAGTTCGGGTCACAAATACCTTCCACGAGTCTGCGGTGTCGAAAATTCTCGATATGGTGCAAAACTCCAGCGAAAGAAAAGCCAAGACCGAAAAGTTCATCACACGTTTTGCAAGAGTTTATACCCCTGCGGTAGTAATTGCTGCACTTGCACTCGTGTTTATACCAAGCTTCATTCTGGGCTTTGACCAGTTCTCAAAATGGCTCTATAGAGGACTTCTGTTCCTTGTAATATCCTGCCCATGCGCACTTGTTATCTCAGTGCCTCTCTCGTTCTTCGCAGGAATAGGCGGAGCTTCTAAAAAGGGTATCCTTATCAAAGGCGCAAAAAATCTCGAAACAATGGCGAAGTGCAAAACTCTCGCAGTTGATAAAACAGGTACGCTCACAAAGGGCAAGTTCACTGTCCTCAGCGTAAACCCACAGGACGTTTCACAGGATATCCTCCTTGAGGCCGCCGCATATGCAGAAAGTATGTCAACTCACCCTATCGGTATCTCCATAGTGCAGAGATACGGCAAGGAAATAGACGGTGCAAGACTTTCTGATGTTGAAGAGATAGCAGGAAACGGTGTAAGAGCAAAGCTTGACGGCAAGGAGATACTTTGCGGAAAGAAAGCTCTTCTTGAAACAAACGGCATTGCCGCACAAAGCTCAGAAGACTCCGCAACGGCAGTTTATGTTGCCCTTGACGGCAAGTTCATAGGTGAGATACTCTTAGGCGACGAGATAAAAGAAACCTCTGCCACAGCCGTTTCAAGACTAAGAGAGCTTGGGGTCGAAACTGTCCTCCTCACAGGCGATAAGAAAGATACCGCCGAAAAGGTGGCAAAGAAAGTGGGCATAAAAACATTCTTCAGTGAGCTTCTCCCTGAAAACAAGGTTGAAAAGGTCGAACAGCTTATAAAAGACCCCGACCGCAGACTTGTTGCGTTCGCAGGGGACGGAATAAATGACGCACCTGTTATCGCAAGAGCCGATATCGGTATCGCAATGGGTGGCTTAGGCTCAGATATCGCCATTGAAGCCGCAGACGTTGTGCTTATGAACGACGATCCGTCAAGCATAGCAGATGCAGTAAAGATATCCCGAAAGACTATGACAATAGTAAGAGAGAATATAATTTTTGCCCTTGGAGTAAAAGCTCTTGTGCTTATATTCGGTGCATTGGGACTTGCAGGAATGTGGCTTGCGGTTTTCGCAGACGTTGGCGTAGCCGTAATAGCTATCCTCAACGCCCTAAGAAGCAGCAGAATAAAATAAGGTTATGTGTAGACCTGCAAATGCCCATAAAAACGGCATTGGCTTGTAGGGGCGAACAGTGTTCGCCCGCTTCTCCACAACAACGTAAAAATAAAAAGGCGGACGCTGGAAAAAGCTCCGCCTTTTTTCTGTCATTGACAATAAGCCTGATATGTACTATAATATTGGTATTGTAAAAATGAACGGAGGTGCAGTCAGGTGGCTAATAAAGACAGACAACAAAACTACACAAACGATAATAAGCCTCAGGACTACTACGAACAGGAATATCAGCGACAGCTTGACGAGTTCAATCGCATAAGCGGTGCGGGCGGACAGCGTGTTCAGCAAATAGACGAGGGCGTGAACGACTTTGACGATTACTATGACGCTGGCTACCCTGATGATCATACACAGGGTACAGCTCAGCCATACGGGCAGGGAAGCCGTTCATCATCAGATCACTCAGGCTCATACAGAGAAAGCACTCCAAGACGGCAGACACAGAGCAGACAAACGTCACGTCCACAGAACGGACAGAGCAAGCAGAGAGGTTCAGGCAAGTCAGCAAAAAGCAACAAGACCTCAGCCCAAAGACGAAATAATGACCTGCAATTTGGCAAAAACAATAAAAGCCGTAACGGTCAGACGAACAAAAAAGGTAAAAACAAAGTGGAAAATAAAAAAAGACACCCTATAAAAACCTTTTTCAAGGTGCTTATCATCATACTTTTGGTGGTTTTCATATTGGCGAACGTGCTTATATGGCGATACATAGGCATGGTGAACAAGGTGGAAAGAGGTCAGCGAACGAACACAGACGCTTCCATGAACAGCTCTGATGTACGAAATATCCTGCTTATAGGCTCTGATACAAGAAACGCTGACGAGCGTGGCAGAACAGACTCTATGATACTTCTCTCCATTAACAGCACCACAAAAGAGATAACAATGACCTCTTTCATGCGTGATATGTATGTGAATATCAAGGGCGTTGACGCTGACGGAAATGATATAGACACATGGTCAAAGCTCAATGCGGCGTATGTTTACGGCGGTGCAGAGCTTCTTATGGATACCATAGAGTATAATTTTGATATTGCCGTTGACGATTATGTTTATATTGACTTTCTGTCATTCGTTGATATCGTTGACGCTGTTGGCGGTATCGAGCTTGACATTTCCGACGAAGAAGCCGAGGGCATGAAGCCTCCAATGGCAGAGCAAAACAAGCTTCTTGGCAATAAAAAGGGTACAGACTATCTTGATAAGGGCGGAAAGAAGCTCCATGTAAACGGCAATCAGGCGCTTGCCTATGCAAGACTTAGATATGTTGGCAACGCAGATTTCCAGCGAACAGAACGCCAGAGAACAGTTATCACAAAGATAATCGAAAAGGCGAAAGGCTCAGATCCGCTGACTATAGACAAGTTCGCAAAAGCGTCAATGTCACATCTTACAACCAATATGTCCCAGACACAGCTTTTTGCTCTTACCTATAAGGCGATATTCTCCATGAATTACGAGATAAAGTCCATGAGAATACCTGATGATGATTCTTATTCATATGGCACATCATCTGACGGTCAATCAATTCTCGAAGTGGATTTTGAAGCCTGTAAAGCACTTCTCAGGAAAGAGATTTATAACCGGTAAAAAAGAAAAGCTCTGCTTCGGCAGGGCTTTTTATGTGCAAAAATATAGGGGCTCGTCCCCTGCATGGTTTGTGCGTTTTTAATATAATTTTTTTTATACAAAAAAGGGGCTGTAAAAAAAGTCCCCAAGAAAAAAGGCTGCGATCTTGCCAAAAAGCAAGACAGCAGTCTTTTTTTGTGGTATAATTAAAGTATCATGAATAACCAACCACAAGAATATTATACACCATATCAATTAAAATTTCCAATAGAAATTGAAAAAATAATTGAAACAACTGACCCGGTATATACATTTTGTGAAGTGATGAATCATATTGACCTGAGTAAATACCTGACGACTGAGGGCTTTCTATATTTGTATTATTGTTCAGGTGTCGGTTCAGGCTCAGGCTCAGGAGCAGGCGGATCGGTTTCCGTAACAGGCTCCGTTACTGTTTCTGTAACAGTTTCCGTGTTCGTTGACACCTCAGTGGTTTCACTTGGCTGTGTCAAAGATGGAGTAGTTTCAGTTGCTTTTTTCGTTTCTGTTGAAACCGAAGTTGTTTTGGTGGTCGTTGAAGTTGTGGTCGTGGTGATGTAGCTTGTGGTGGTCGTAGTTGTGGTGGTCTCTTCCTCTGATGAGTCCTCCTCCACAGGTGCGTCACCGAATGCTATAACGCCCCATTTTCCGGACTTCATTACCCATGCCTTGCCGTTGTGAACAGGTCTTGCCTGATCGAACTCGCCTGGCTTTACGATACAGTTGCCGTCTATGTCATAATAACCATATGATGAATTTATGGATACCGGCAGATAATCGTCAGTGAAAAGATAAGGATGAACAGCCATCTCGTTATCTATCACCTTTCCGCAATAGGCACTCATGTCACCGTCGCACTTAAAGTCGATTATAGTTTTGCCGTCAGAACCAACATATCCCCACTTGCCTTCGTCGTTCTCAAAGGCAATGCAGGTAAGTCCTGCGCCTTTGTATGCAGGGGCATAGAAATCAGTGTACTGCATATCAAGTATAAGCTTGTCCTTTTTAGCAAGCCCATAAAGCGGTTCGCTCACAGGAGAAATGTCATAAAAACCATTGTCAGACTTTTTCACGTCAGCTTCACATACCACAACAGCCTTTTTGCCGGTGTATTCTTCGCCCTGTTCTTCGTCAGCGTCCTTTACATAGATCTTTTCCTCACTGCTGTTCCAGTAATATTTCGGTGAGCTGTCATGATGTTCCGCCGCATAGTATACTACCTGATTTGAGCTGTCGATACTGCAATACTCATACTCATCATTCTTTTCATTTATAATATTGAAAAGCGTGACCTCTCCGCACCAGCAGGTGTAGTAATCGTCATATTCTGCAGGCACTACCATGTTTCCGCTGTAGTCTATAATGCCATACTTGCCGCTCTGTCTGATAACAGAATAGTTGGCATAAGCTGTGTTCTTTTCGTTGTTAGGGTCGACCTGACTTCCGTCAAAAGAAATGATATTATCGGCGTTTATAGTCGGCTCTATGAGCCAGCGATAAGCTTGTTTCTGTTCTGAATTTGAGTCAGCCGTATAGGAATAACCACCAGGGGCAACGTCGTCATCAGCTCCCTTTTCCCAAGGCATGGCACAGCCTGTGAGCATAGTGCCTGCAACAACGGCTGTCAGAGCAGAACAAAAGATCTTGTTCATAAGTTTCCTCCTATCATTCTCTGCTTCTTCCTTATCACCCATTATCTGTATTTTTTATCTTTTCAGGGCAATATCTACACATACGATTATTATATACTATAACCCCTTTTATGTCAATAGCACAACTTACAAACAGCACCGCAAAGCTGCAAGGATTTTCAGCGATTTTAACACGAAAATCCCCGAAAAATCGTCGTTTAAAGCTTAAAAGGGACTGTCGCCCTGCAAGCGTCAGTCCCCCATATCTGCATGATTATTTTATGAGCTTCTCCGTCCAATTATGCGCACACATACATCTCCATACAAAAAATAAAGGGTCAAAACAAATTGACCCTTTAAATACCTATTAAAGCGATTTTAGACGGATTCGCAACCCATATTAAAAGAATAAATCTTTCTGATTCTATTATACCACATTATATGTAAATGTCAATAGTAAAGTGTCAGAAATCTTCCTGATTATTCTTCCTCTTCAGCTGGCATATTCTCCCAGTTGTGGTAAACGTTCTGAACGTCGTCATCGTCCTCAAGATGCTCGAGAAGCAGACCCATCTTCTTGATAGCGTCCTCGTCTTCGATAGTTGTGTAGTTTGAAGGAACTTTCTCAGCCTCAGCAGAAAGTACCTTGTAACCCATTCCCTCAAGAGCTTCTCTTACAGAAGAAACCTGATTAGGGTCGCATGATATCTCGATAACATCGTCATCAACGTTAAAATCGTCAGCGCCTGCCTCAAAGCAGTCCTCCATTATCTTGTCCTCGTCAGCACCGTTGTTCTCCATAACAACAGTACCAACATCAGAGAACATGAAAGATACACAGCCTGATGTACCCATGTTTCCGCCGAACTTGTCGAAGAAGTGACGGATATCGCCTGCTGTTCTGTTCTTGTTGTCTGTAAGGCACTCAACGATAACAGCAACACCGCTTGGACCGTAGCCCTCGTATACCATTGACTCGTAGCTGTTCTTGTCGCCGTCGCCTGCTGCCTTTTTGATAATTCTATCGATATTATCGTTAGGCACGTTGTTTGACTTAGCTTTTGCGATAAGATCTCTCAGCTTTGCGTTACCTGCAGGATCAGCACCGCCCTGCTTAACTACAACAGCGATCTCTCTGCCTATCTTTGTAAATATCTTAGCTCTTGCAGCGTCTGTTGCACCCTTTTTTCTTTTAATGTTTTCCCATTTTGAATGACCTGACATTTGATTCACTCCTTGATGTAATATTATTCATTGATGCTGCCCACAGACCATGCTGCCTCGAACAGTTCACCTATACGTTCCTCACGCCCCGTGAGATATAAAAAACCGAAAAGACATTCCAAACCTGTCGCCATGCGGTATTCCCCCACAGTGGAATGTTTCGGAGCATTTATGCCCTTTGCATTTCTGCCCCTTTTGAAAATATCCATTTCCTGTTCGTTAAGCAGCCCCTCGTCAAGCCACTTGCGAACAGCCTTTGCCTGATATTCCGCACACACCCTCTCAACAGTGAGCTTGTGCAGCTTGTCCGCAGGCATATTAGCTTCAAGGATAAGCTTTTCTCTTACCCTTATCTCGTAAACGCCGTCCCCGATAAAAGCCAGTGCCAGAGGGGAGTATTGCATAGCGTCCATATCAGAAAGCTTTCCCGTGACGCTCCCTCCTATCTGAGATATTCAAACTCAAAGTCGAATATAGAAACAGTGTCGCCCTCTTCGATACCCATTTCTTCCAGCTTGTCGATTATGCCGCTGGTCCTGAGTACGTTCTGGAAATACTGAAGGGAAGAGTAATCGTCCATATTAGCCGTCCTGAGTATGTCAAGAAGCCAGTCTGCTTCCACGAAATAAACGCCGTCTTCCACAGTAACACGGAAGTCTTTCTTTGAGATGAGCTTATCGTCAAGCTCTTCCTGAGTGAGCGGCTGAGCTTCAAACTGCTTAACAGGCGGAAGGACAGAAAGTCGCTCCCATACGCCATACATAAGCTCTTTTGTACCCTTTGTGGTAGCGGCAGAGATCTCATAGAAAAGAAGTCCCTGATCCTCAACATAGTTTCTCAGCCTTTCCACCTGCTCAGGGGTAGCCATATCGCTCTTGTTTGCGGCAACTATCTGCGGAGCTTCCGCAAGCTCCATTGAGAAGTTTTCAAGCTCGTGATTTATCGCCTTGAAATCCTCGATAGGATCTCTGCCCTCGCTGCCTGAAACGTCGATAACGTGAACGATAAGTCTGCACCTCTCAACGTGTCTGAGAAATTCGTGACCAAGACCGACGCCCTCGCTCGCACCCTCGATAAGACCTGGAATATCTGCCATAACAAAAGATTTTCCCTCTTCTATCTTAACAACGCCAAGGACAGGCGTCAGGGTAGTGAAGTGATAGTTGGCTATCTTTGGCTTTGCCGCTGATACAACAGAGATAAGTGTGGATTTACCCACGTTCGGGAAGCCCACAAGTCCTACGTCTGCAATAAGCTTGAGTTCAAGCATGACCTCATATTCGTCACCACGGAAACCCGGCTTTGCAAACTTCGGTATCTGCCTTGTGGAAGTGGCAAAATGAGCGTTTCCACGTCCGCCCTTGCCTCCGTGAGCGATAACAGCAGGCTCATCTGTAGAAAGGTCGGCAAGTATCCTGCCGCTCTTTATTTCTTTAACAACAGTGCCTCTAGGAACTTTCACCACAAGGTCGGGAGCATTTCTGCCTGAGCAGTTTTTGGCGCCGCCGTTCTGTCCCTTTTCGGCAACATATTTTCTCTTATATCTGAAATCTATAAGGTTTGAGATATTGTCGTCAACAACGAAAACAATATCTCCGCCCTTACCGCCGTCACCGCCGTCCGGACCGCCTGCCGCAACGTATTTCTCACGGTGGAATGAAACTGCACCGTCACCGCCGTCACCGGCTTTTATATAGATCTTCGCCTGATCGACAAACATGATCAAACCTCCTTATAAATGATATTATGCGTAAATTTAGTTGTCATTAACCAACAAAAGACCCCAAGCCTAAGGCTCAGGGTCATATGTTACAAAATTAAGCCTTGGGATAAACCGAAACCTTCTTGCGGTCTCTACCGAGTCTTTCAAATCTTACAACACCATCGCTTGTTGCGAACAGAGTATCGTCAGAACCCTTCTTAACGTTCTCGCCTGGGTGAATGTGAGTACCTCTCTGACGAACGAGGATGTTACCAGCCAGTACGAACTGACCGTCAGCTCTCTTTACGCCAAGTCTCTTTGACTCAGAATCACGTCCGTTCTTTGTAGAACCCATTCCCTTTTTATGAGCGAAAAACTGCATTGAAATCTTAATCATCTAAATTACACCTCCATAAAATGTAATCCGTCCGATCAGTTATCTCTGACCGTGACTTTGATCCTGCCTGAAAATTCCTCAGCTAGGAAATATAAATGAGTGAGAAGCCCTAAAAGTAGCTTGTCCCCCTCCTCTGAGCTGTCATTTTCAAGCCTTAATATTATTTCGTTTTCTTCCACTGCGACATCAGCCTTTATCTTAAAAGCCTCAGTGACAGTGTTAGCCGTCAACATTACAGCAGACGATACGCTTGCACAGCATACGTCCTCGCCATAGTCTGCGTAACCTGCGTGACCCGTTATACGAAATCCCACAAGCCTGTCATGCTCATTTCTGAAAAAATCAGCACAGATCATTATGCGTTGATAGCTTCGATCATAACCTTAGTGTAAGGCTGTCTGTGACCGATCTTGGTCTTTTCGCCCTTCTTTGGCTTGTAAGTGAATACAGTCACCTTCTTGGACTTGCCGTTCTTGATGACCTTAGCTGTTACGGAAGCGCCGTCAACATATGGAGCGCCAACCTTGATACCGTCGTCAGCGCCAACTACCATTACCTTATCGAAAGTAACAGCGTCCTCAGCGTTTACGTCCAGCTTTTCTACGAAAACCTTATCACCAGGCTTAACCTGATACTGCTTTCCGCCTGTTTCAATTACTGCGTACATTACGAATGCACCTACCTTTAAATAAACTCGCTACGCACGGTGGTCTGCAAATACAAACACTTATGACCGTGAATATGCGGCTTTAATATCATAACATATCCGCCCCAAAAAGTCAAGCACAGCTCTGTTTCTACTTAAAAATTTACAGAAATTTAACTTTTAAAAGCTTCTTCCCTATCCAATGCCGTCCCGCTGTAAACATTTCTCCTTAAACCTATTGTAAACCCGCAAAAAATATGCTATAATAAATGAGTATACATTATATAATATTACGAAAGAGGTCGAAGAACAATGACAAATTCTTATGAAAGCCCGTTTTGTACCAGATATGCAAGCAAGGAAATGCAGTTTATTTTCTCTGCTGACAAGAAGTTTACTACTTGGAGAAAGCTGTGGGTAGCCCTTGCCCGTGCTGAAATGAAGCTCGGTCTTAATGTTACTCAGGAGCAGGTAGACGAGCTTGAAGCTAACATTGATAATATAGATTATGCCGCTGCCGCTGAGCGTGAAAAGCTTGTTCGTCATGACGTTATGTCACACGTTTATGCTTATGGCCTTGTTTGTCCAAAGGCAGCAGGTATCATTCACCTTGGCGCAACTTCATGCTATGTAGGCGATAACACAGACGTTATCATCATGAGAGATGCACTTAAGGTCGTAAAGAGAAAGCTTGTTAAGGTTATCGACCAGCTTGCAAAGTTTGCCGATAAGTATAAGGCTATGCCTTGCCTTGCTTATACTCACCTCCAGCCTGCACAGCTCACAACGGTGGGCAAAAGAGCTACTCTTTGGTGCAACGAGCTTCTTATGGATCTTGAAGATCTGGACTTCAGACTTGCTAACCTCAAGCTCCTTGGTTCAAAGGGAACTACAGGCACTCAGGCTTCATTTATGGAGCTTTTCCACGGTGATACTGATAAGGTAAAAGAGCTTGAAAAAATGATAGCCGAGGAAATGGGCTTTGATGCTGTCGTTCCAGTTTCAGGTCAGACCTATTCAAGAAAAATGGACTATCAGGTATGCTCAGTTCTTGCCGGTATCGCTCAGTCTGCTATGAAGTTCTCAAACGATATAAGAATTTTGCAGTCATTCAAGGAGATCGAAGAGCCGTTCGAGAAAAATCAGATAGGCTCTTCTGCCATGGCATATAAGAGAAATCCAATGAGAGATGAGAGAATAACATCACTTGCCAGATATGTTATCTGCGACGTTCTCAATCCTGCATTCACAGCAGGTACACAGTGGTTTGAGAGAACTCTCGACGACTCTGCAAACAAGAGAATTTCCGTTGCCGAAGCTTTCCTGGGTGTTGACGCTATACTCAATATCATGCTCAATGTTACAGATCCTGACAACGGCTTGGTAGTATATGACAAGATCATCAGAAGAAGAGTTATGGCAGAGCTTCCTTTCATGGCTACCGAGAACATTATGATGGACGCTGTAGAAAAGGGCGGAAACAGACAGGAACTTCACGAAAGAATAAGAGAATATTCAATGGTAGCAGGCGCAAGAGTTAAGAAAGAGGGACTTGACAATAACCTCTGCGAGCTTATCCTCAACGACCCTATGTTCATGATAACAAAGGAAGAAATGGATAAGATAATGAAGCCTGAGAACTTTATTGGCAGATGCCCACAGCAGGTGGACGAGTTTATCGAAAATTGCGTAAAGCCTGTTGTCGAAGCAAACGGCGTATCTGACGACGTTGCAGAAATAAACGTATAATATCAAAGGATAAAAATATTTCAGCGGGCTGATAGGTCTTTTCAGATCGTCAAGCCCCTGAATTTTATCTGATAAACACCACACAAAAGAAAGGCGGAAAACACCATGGCAGATTTTTGTACAGGCAAACGCTGTCCAAAATGTGGCGGCAGGAACTGTCAGCTTATAAGCGAAACAGACTACAGAAGCGGCAAATACGGCTTTGGAAAAGGCTGCTGCGGCTATATACTGTTTGGACTGCCAGGGCTTATCTGCGGACTTTGCGGCATGGAAAGCAAGTCAAAAACACGCTCCTATTGGGTCTGTCCTGATTGCGATTATAAGTTCAGAGCATAGCATGAGAATGAGAAAAGACCCATATGCACTGTGGCTTTATCTTATGAAGCTTGGTGCGTCGGCAGGCTGTCACCAACGCCCCGACAGAAGCTTCTTTTTTCATGGCTGGCAGTTTCCGGTGTGCTCAAGATGTACAGGCGTGCTTGCAGGACAGCTTGTAGGCTTTCCGATAGCCATAAAGAAAAACATATCCACCCTCACGGCCGTACTCTGCTGTGAAACTACCATGCTGGATTGGTCATTGCAGTATTCAGGGGTGAAAAAGTCCACCAATAAACGTCGGCTGGTAACAGGTCTGCTTGGTGGCTTTGGGCTTGCGGTGATTTATGTTAATATCATCAGATTTGTGATAAAAAAGATAAGAAGGAGCGAAAACGTGAGAAACGGTGATAAAAATGGAACTTGAACAATATAAAAGCAGTGCCTTTGAAATATTCGACAGACTTCTCAGAGCAATGAGAAGCCCCGAGGGCTATGTCCACCCGCAATCCCTTTTGTGCTGTATAGGCTCTCTTGCAGGCTATTCCTGCCAGCAGGACGTGAGAAAGCTTTTCATGACAGAGGGTGTGAAAGAAGAGGACGTTTTCACAGTGTTCACTGATAAGTCAGGCAGAAAGTATTTCTACGGTGATATCATTGACGAAAAGCTTGTGGGCAATAACTACTCGGTGTGGTCTTTTACCGCAGGAGTGCTTAAAAAATATAACGAGCCTTTTACGGACGTTGGGGAAATGCTACGCTACACTGCGGCAAACGCAGGGGGCGCAAGCTTTGGCAAAATAAGAAACTGCACCACAGGTGAAACTGTCCAAAGCTATATAAAGCTTCTTTGGCAACCGCTTCTGCCTATAGCGCAGAAGTCAGCAGGCAGGGGAGAGCTTCACATAGTTTTCGGACTTTGCATACAAAAAGCCATGATGACCTGCAAAAGCGCAGTGTCACTTTCAGAGTGCGCAAGGATAGTAATGGAGAGTGCTCTTACGGGGGCAAGGGTGGACTTCAAGGACTTGTAAGGTAAACAAAATAAAAAAATAGGGAGAAACTTAATATGAAAAATAGCAGAAAAACAGCCGTATTGCTGGCGGCATTGCTGTCAGTGTCACTTTGCGCCTGCGGACCTGTTGAGGAAGCCGCAGACAGCGTTTCAGAAACGAAAGATACTACTACTACGGAAGCGGTGTCAGATACGCCCAACGGTGTGGAGGAAAGTTCGCAGACGGATGACAGTTCGCAGGTGGAAATAATTCGTGACCCTGAGCTTGTTTGTGACCTTAGCGAAATACCATATACAGCAAAATGTACCATAGAGGGTAATTTTGGTGCAGGAGCAAAGCTTTCTGATTATTATGGTATAAACGCAATGATAAACTCTGACGAGCCGCTCCTTAGTATACCTGTGAAGTATACTGACGCTGATTTCAGAGGTGGGGTCATTCGTTTTGATTTTAGCGACAAAATAAGCGACGAGCAAAAAGCCAGTGCAGTTATAATGCAGTTTGACGAGGATAGCACGTTCACGAAACTTGAAAGTTTCGTTGACGAAAATGGCATTTCTGCGAATATCACCACGGGTGGCGTTTACATGGTCATAGACAGTTATGTTTATGATATGTTTAGCGGAGGGTCGGTGGATACAGACCGTTATGATATTGAAAACGGTTTGACCATAGAACTTTCGGATTTTTCTGCCGCTTTAGAGTTGCCTGAGATAGGTGGATTTTCTGCCGCAAAGTTGGAAAAGCATGAGATAACTACAGATGATTTTGACGGCACGAGAGATGTGAAGATTGTCTATGCAAATCTTATTGACGGCAAAGTGGACGAAAAATATGACGGGTTAAATCTGTCATTGTCCTATTATCAGCGGCTTGACAAGACCACGGTCGATGATATGCTAGATATGTATGCAAAGTCGGCTGATATCAGCTCTGATGATAATGTTTGGCTTGATTATCGGGAACTTGACCTTGGCAATGGCAAGCGTGGCTGTGTTATTGCGGCTCTGGGTGAGGATCAAAGTGTGAACGTTCAGGGTATATACGAGTTTTCTGACAGCGAATATATACAATATAATGTGGTGATACCACTAAAGTATGTTTCAATGGGAGAAGATATTTTCGATTCAGCTATGAGTTTTCGCTATGCAGAATAAACGCATTTATAATGTTTGGGCGGTCTGAGGGGACTGCTGTTTTAAACGCTTTTTGAAAAGCTTTTTATATTGGTAAAAATTTAGCGGTATTACCGCATTGAAAGGATTTGATTTGATTGAAGATCGAAACACAATGTTTACACGAGGGCTATACGCCTAAAAACGGAGAGCCGAGGGTAGTGCCTATCGTACAAAGCACAACTTATGTCTATGACTCCTCAAGAGAGATAGCCGAGGTCTTTGACGACCCTACCAAGAGCCTTATCTACTCACGCTTTGAAAACCCTACCACAGACGCAGTCGAAAAGAAAATTGCCGCTCTCGAGGGCGGTGCAGCCGCAATGTGTACATCAAGCGGACAGGCTGCCACACTTTGCTCTATCCTGAACATCTGTCAGGCAGGGGACAGCTTTATAGCTTCCACTTCTATCTATGGCGGAACCATAAACCTTTTCAGCATAACAATGAAAAGACTTGGCATAGAGTGTATCTATGTTGACCCAGACGCTACAGATGATGAGATACAGGCGGCATTCAAGGATAATACAAAGCTTGTTTTCGGTGAAACTATCGCAAATCCTGCGCTGACAGTTTTCGATATCGAGCGTTTTGCAAATATCGCCCATAAGAATGGCGTTCCTCTTATCGTTGATAATACTTTCGCTACTCCATATCTTTGCAGACCTATCGAGTGGGGCGCAGATATCGTTATCCATTCTACATCAAAGTATATGGACGGCCATGCTGTACAGGTAGGCGGCGTTATCGTTGACAGCGGCAAATTCGATTGGACGGGCGGAAAGTTCCCTTGCATGACTGAGCCTGACGAAAGCTATCATGGCACTATCTACACTGAAAAATATTCATTCGCACCTTATATCGTAAAAGCAAGAATGCAGCTTATGAGAGATTTCGGCTGCTATCCTGCCGCAAATTCCTCGTTCCTGCTCAATCTGGGACTTGAAACTCTCCCTGTAAGAATGAAGCAGTATTGCGAGAACGCTATAACAGTGGCAAAATTCCTCGAAAACAATGACAAGGTAGAGTCCGTTGCATATCCTGGACTTGAAAGCGATAAGTACCATAAGCTTGCTGAAAAGTATCTCCCTCTTGGCACAGCAGGCGTTATCTCGTTCGTTATCAAGGGCGGAAGAGATACAGCGGCAAAGTTCATGGACAGCCTTAAGCTTGCTTCCAACGAAGTTCACGTTGCCGATATCCGTACTTGTATCCTCCACCCAGCCTCCGCAACACACAGACAGCTTTCAGACGAACAGCTCGTTGCCGCAGGCATAAACGGCGGAATGATAAGACTTTCCGTAGGTCTTGAAAATGTCGAGGATATTATCGACGATCTGAAACAGGGCTTTGCGGCTATCTAAGAGCCGCCGAAAGGAGAACAGCTTATGGCTTTGGAAAACAAACTTGGTATAACCGACTCTGCGACCCTTGCCAGAACAGAGGAAAAGCTAAGCAAGGAAAAGGCTGTTAAGCTGTTTGAACATGGCATTTTGGATAAGCAGAAAGCAGGCAGTTTTCAGGCTCTCGCAGAGATACACAAATATCTTTTTGAGGATATCTATGATTTCGCAGGGAAGATAAGAACTGTGAATATTGCCAAAGGCGGGTTTCGATTTGCCCCTGTTATGTATCTTGAAAGCTCCCTTGAAAATATCGAAAAAATGCCACAAAGCGACTTTGACAGCATAGTTGAAAAGTATGTGGAAATGAATATCGCCCACCCGTTCAGAGAGGGCAATGGCAGGTCAATGCGCATATGGCTGGATATGATGTTCAGAAAAGAGCTTTCTATGGCGGTAGATTGGAGCAGGATAGACAAGGAGGATTATCTCCTTGCCATGGAACGAAGCCCCATTCGTGATATCGAAATAAAGCACCTGCTTAAAAACGCCCTCACAGCGGATATAAATGACCGAGAGCTTTTTATGAAGGGCATAGACCAAAGCTATTATTACGAGGGCTATAACAGCTACAGCATTGATGACCTGAGATAAAAAATCAAGGACGGATATTTCCAACGAAATACCCGTCCTTTTTATATGCCTATCCATTCTCAGGCAGTGTAACAATAAAATTTGTACCCTTTCCGTATTGTGATTCTACACGGATATTGCCGTTGCACAGCTCCACGATACGCTTAACAAGTGGCAAACCAAGTCCGTTTCCCTCTGAAGCGTGCGCCCTGTCCCCTTGATAAAAACGCTCGAAAATGTGGGATATGGTCTGCTGATCCATTCCGATGCCACGGTCAGTTATCTCAGCCGTTATCACATCACCCGCTTTAAAAAGCTTTACTCGGATAGAGCTTCCCTCTGGGGAGAATTTTATGGCGTTGCCTATTATGTTCACCCACACCTGTGAAAGCATTTCCGCATTGGTGGTGTATTGTATCTCCTGCATATCAATGTCAAAGCTTATGTCCTTAGCCGTCCATTGCTTTTCCAGAAGAAGTATGCAGTTTCTTATCTGCTCGTCAAGGGAAAAGCTTGTCTTGTCAGTGATGATCTGCTGATTTTCAAGCTTTGAAAGCATAAGAATGTTCGATGAAAGATTGGTCAAACGCTTTGATTCGTTGATGATAATGTCAATGTATTCCTGCTTTTTCTCTTCTGACAGATTTTCTTTTTTTAGCTGTTTCGCAAAGCCCTGGATAGAAACGATAGGCGTTTTGAACTCGTGAGAGAAGCTGTTGATAAAATTCTCCCTGAACATCTCGATGCCTCCAAGCTCCTGCGCCATTTTGTTGTAGCTTTCTATAAGCTCGTCTATCTCGCCGTTAAAGCCTGTTACCTCTAACCTTTGAGAGAAATCTCCCTTTTCTACCCTGTGCATAGCCTTTTTTACCTCACGCACAGGTCTTACTATCTTGCTTGCTACAGCGGCAGAAATGCAAGTGCCGATTATTACAGATACCACAAGTCCCACAATAAGGAAAACTAAAGGCATTTGCAAAGGGGATAGAAAATGCAGGCATCTTTTTATGCCTATCATTATAAATCCCGTAAGAAGCCCTGCCCATATCATTATCATAAATACCGCCGAAACTATGCTGGCGTTCATGGTGTAATTTCGCCTGCGCTCTGAGCGAAGAGCAGAGATAAGATGTTTTTTCATGAGCCTATCCTTTCAGCTTGACCGCCTTGTAGCCAAGCCCTCTCACTGTCATTATCTCAAAATCGTGGTTATTCTTCAAATGCTCTCTTATGCGGTTTATGTGTACGTCCACAGTGCGCTCGTCAGTGTCTGAGGTCATATCCCAAAGCTCGTCCATAAGCTGACGGCGGGTGAATATCTTGTCGGGATAGGAGAGAAGTTTGTAAAGAAGCATGAACTCTTTCGGTGGAAGCTCCCTTATGCCCTCAGTGGTCCTGATAGTCAGTGCGTCATAGTCGAGAGTGGTGTCGCCCACGGTTATCTTGTGGTCGCTCACTATCTGCGAACGTCGTAAAAGTGCCTGAATTCGCAGAAGCATTTCCTCCTCGTCCACAGGCTTCACCATGTAATCGTCCGTACCTTTTATAAAGCCCTGCTTTTTGTCAAAAGCCGTTTCCTTAGCCGTCACCATTAATATAGGTGTCTGAAACCCAGCCTTGCGGATAGTTTCGCAAAGCTCCAAACCGTCCATACGAGGCATCATAACGTCCATTATAATAAGGTCAACGTGTTTTTCGTCCATTATTTCGAGAGCCTCTATACCGTCACGAGCCTCGATAGGTGTGTAGCCGTTGTCGCTAAGCACATCACAGGTCAGTTTGCGAGTGTTAGTATCGTCCTCCACCACAAGTATGTGAAACATTTTTACCCCTCCGTTCACTTTGCATTTTTTTATTATATCACCGTTTTATTAACGTGATATTAACGATGTCAAGACACATTTAGTTCAAAATTTCATGTTGATCCTGCACAATTTCAGTGGTATTGCCTTGTGCAAACAAATGATTTATCTTTTAATTTGGCAACATTTCTGCAATTGTT
>NZ_QTWZ01000019.1:0-38421 GCF_003461385.1 Ruminococcus sp. AF17-1AC | reverse complement strand
CGAGTCCAACAGGGGGAGCCAGAGAGCTGTAGCTTTTGCTATGGCTCTTTTTTCTTATTTACTTCTTTTACATTGAAAAAGGACGAACTTTTGTGGTTCGTCCTTTGTTTGTATTATTTCTTAGCCAGATCTTTTATAACTTCTCCTGCCACGATAAGTCCAACTACCGACGGCACAAATGCTGTTGAGCCTGGAATATCACGGCGTACTGTGCATTTTCTTGCCGTACCAGGAGGACAAATGCAGTTCTGACGGCATGAAATAGCCATATCTTCTATCGGTCTGATAGGCTGTTCCTCTGAGTAAACAACTTTAAGCGACTTTATGCCTGCCTTTTTAAGCTCTCGTCGCATGACTTTTGCAAGTGGGCAGACCTTTGTCTGATAAATGTCCGCCACACGGAATGCTGTAGGGTCAAGCTTGTTGCCTGCACCCATTGAGGATATAACAGGTATTCCTGCGACATCTGCTCGCTTTATTATCCCCAGCTTGCCTGTAACAGTGTCAATGGCGTCGATAATGTAATCATATTGAGTAAAATCAAACTGATCCGCTGTGTCAGGCATATAAAAACACTTGTATGTGTTCATTTTTATGTCAGGGCAGATGTCGCTGATAACAATTCGTCTGTATATATAGGCAACGGTTATGTTGTTTATTATGATGTTAAAAGCTCAAGGGGCAATAATCAGAATATTGAAATAAAAATCAAAAATATATGTTCAGAAACTATATCAAACTGGGCTTTGAAATACGACGCTCATGGAGAGATAAGCGGACTTTGGAACGGCATTGCTTACAGCAGCGAAACTCAGTATATTATAAAAAGAGCAGGATATAATTATGAAATCCAGCTCGATCAGGAAGTGAATTTCGGTTACTGTGTGACAGGAGAAGGTCTTGAAATTCCAAAAGCTTTTGAAATCTGTTCACAAAGAACCGATAAAGCAGAAAATGAATATATTTTTTCGCTGAATGTTACCAACGATTGGGGTAACGGTTTTACCGGTGAATTAAAAATACAAAATCTCTCAGCCGAACCAATAGAAGCTTGGCAACTCAATTTTGATACTAATTTTACAATTGAGGATATATGGAATGCGATACTGGTATCTGCAGAAGCAAATTCATATTCTATTGCAAACGACGTTACAACAACCCCGATAGCAGCTAATGAAACTAAAACATTTGGATTCAAAGCTTTAAAGGAAAGAGGTGTAACAGCGGAAATATTCAACTGTATAGTTAATGGAGTGACTATTAACGAAAACTTTGAATCGCTTGAATTTCTTGAAACTGGTCTTGTGTTGACTGCTTTTGCACAATACAATTAAAATACGATACGGATGACGACGGTATAAGCGACGGCGATGAAATAGCTCTTGGACTTGATCCATTAAATCCCCAGACTTTTGGCGTGCCTGATTCTGAGTATATATTTGAAGTTGACGTTCCGTCAGATGTCGAAAGCTTTTCAAATATTAATACCGATACAAATCCTTTCGAGGTATCGGTTAAAATAAAAGCTGCAGGGAATATTCTGTCAAATCTTGATGCAAGAGAAAGCCTTTGCTCAAAAGCAATGACAAATGATGCAACTTTAGGAATTTTTTCGGAATTTATTTACGATGAGGGTTGCAAAATTGAAGAAGCTGTGATACAATTTAAAATAGATGACGAGAATGCAGTCGAAGCAGATACTAAAAAGGCTGAAGATTCTGAGTTCTATACACTGTTTCCATTGCTTATTTCAGTATTAGAATTAGGCGATCAAGGCATATCTACTGCTTTTTCATGTATATCGGACCTTTTCAGTAACACGGTCAAAAATATTGATATATATGAAATCTCAAACGGAGAATTATCAAAAGCAAGTAAGGAATTTATATCTAGTCTTTGCAATGAGTTGAGTAATGTTTCTACTCAAAAATATTCATATTCAGGTAATGGGGAGGCTCATTATATATATGAATACTATTATGATAATAGTAATTCTCTTGAACAATCAATTATAAATCTTGCTTATTCCAGACAATTTGCTGAGATGAAGTATAGTGAAAATATGCTTGCTATTCCATTATGGATAAGAAAATATATTTATGATTATACATCAACAGTTGATACTGACAATGGAGAAATGGACTTACTTGCATATAGAAACATCTTGTATATAGAAGATAATTTTACAAAAGGTGATTTGGCAATATGAAAAAAACTTTCTCAAAAAAAATGATATATGCAGTAATAATAATTTTGATTATTATGCTGATAACTATTGCTATTTGTTGTACTCCTTCTTCTTTAATTGGAAAATCAGTTCTTATTCGTCTGGCTGTAACAATCCCAATCAATATTTTATTCCAGATCATTCTTTATCTTGGAGCATCATTATTGATTTTTTATGTTTTTCATAATTTAATTAGAGAGAATAATAAAGTCAAGCAGTTAATCGCTAATATAATTTGCACATTTATTTGCATTTTTTTAGGCTATGCTTTGATTACAGATAGCTATGTTTCAATACTTCGCGGAAATATTAAGGGGGATTTTCTCTTGTGGCAAGATGTCTTGCTGGATTTACATGATTCTGATGTTAAATCTATTGATAACCTAAAAATTAAAGATTTTTATTTTCCCGGAGAAGTTTCGCATACATCTGCTAGTCGTGATTCTTTATATATTGTAGCTGTAGACAAAGAAGGAACTATTTACAGGTTTCCTATAACTCAAAAAGACAAATTGCTGATAACTGATAAAGATAATTCTAAATTAAGATCCGGAGAAATTGAATACTATAAAAAATCAGGTTTGATGAAATCAATATCATTTTCAAAGGAGAACCAAAAAACGTCTGAAATTCAAATGGTTGAAATAACTCTTACCGAAGAGGAGATAGCCCATGAGAAACGGATTTTGGTAAACAGACCCGAAGTGGATAGCTATGATAAAAACCTATTTTGGTACGTCACCAAAAACGGTGAATTTAGTAAATGTTTTCAGGCATACAGCAAAACTTGGACTAATTTTTTGACTTTTGCTGATAAAGGTGATTACACAGTTACTTTAGTGACTGATTATTATGCTGATACGGGAGAATATACTCCTATCAGCAATACGATTGAATATACTATTGAATAACAGGAGGAGAAACAATGTCTCAATTTACAAAATCATTCCTATGGAGATTTATATTAGATATAATTCTTCTTGGAATTTTCGTGAGACTTATGCAGAACATTATCTTGGCAATTCTGTCAAGAAGTATGGAAACTTATTCGACCCCGTTTCTAGTTATTGAAGCGATTGTTGTATCAGCAATCAGTATGCTATTTATCTGTTTTATTACATACTGGAATATCGGCGTTATTTCAAAGAAAGGTTGTTATGACTATCCGATGGATTCAGATAAATGGTTCAGAAATTTTGCAATTATTAATATCTGACAGACGATGGGTTGAATGTCAAAGCACTGCATATTTCATGCAATACTTAGCCTTGTTGGCTGCAGAGGGGCAAGAGCATATGACAATAGCATTAGAAGAAGTGGCTCCAATATTTAAAGATGTAAAATGGGATTTTATTAGATACAGTACTGATAATGATGTACTCAAAGGAACAGATTACATATCAGATCCACATTTACAAATTAGTTATTACGTTATATCAAGGGGATGATAATTTTGAAAAAGGTATATAATTATTTTAAAATTCTTGCACTTGACATAACGATATACTTGTTAAGTATTTTGTTTGCTCTTATGTATAGATATGTATTTTCAAAGGTGTTAGATACTCTTAGCGGTTCAACGTGGGCAAGTGGAATTGCTTTGTTTTTTATAATCAACACACTTACGTTTCTATGTATCGTTATTTTGCCAACATTGTTTTATATAAAAAAGGATAAATTTGATATTATCAGTTTACTTATGACAGCAGTGATATTATTTTTATTATTCTCTATGTATACGCCACCATTTTTATATCTGTTTGTGTTTACCGACTCGATAACGGGTTTCTTGTTTAATGTTTTACAGATGTCTAAGCTAAAATCTTCGATTTTGATATCATTTCAATATTCGATAATAATTTTTCTTACAGTCAAAATTTATAGAGTAAAAGCAACATAAGCTATATTATTATATGACAGTACATTATACTAATAAATTGACAATTGAAAGTATTGCGATCAAATGGAAAAGCAAAACAGTTAAAAGTAATTAGAATAATAAATTATAGGAGGATAATAATGGATATTACAAAGAGGCTTTCAGTTTTATTGATTACTGCGGTAACGGCAGTGTCATTGGTTTCTTGTGGACAGGCTACAAGCTCTAACGTTAGTTCGGATTCTGAAGTCAGCTCAGTTACAAATGCCAAAGCTTCGGCATGGGATAGTTTAAACGACGCCCAGCGAGCATATTATAAGGGGTTGGAAGATAAAGGACAGACAATCACAGAGAACGGATATGTTTATGTTGACGCTAAGGGATATGTTGATGAGTGGGGCAAGGAATATGGTGATGAAGGAATCGTTATTACAAGCTATTTTGGTACTGAAACCATTGTTAATGTACCTATAGAAATAGATGATAAGACGGTTGTAGGGCACACCATTGACGCCTTCAGAAAGATCAGTAAAGAAGGTAATAAATTTGATATGACTTTTGATATCAAAGAATTATATTACCCTGAGAATTTTCCTGAAATCACTGCTGGAATATTTTCGCTATGTGAATCACTCGAAAAAATACAAATGCCTAAATCACAAACAACAATACCATTCGCTTGTTTTAAACATTGCACTAGCTTAAAGGAATTTACCTGTCCCGACGGAGTAACTGTCATTAAACAAGATTCTTTTAGCAGCTGTGAGAATATGGCATCAATAACATTTAACGACGGATTGAAAACTATCGAGGATGACGCATTTGTAAGTTGCAAAAGCTTGGAAAAGCTTGATTTCCCCGACTCGCTAGAATCAATAGGAATACAGTCTTTCCAAGGCTGTACAGGTCTTAAAGAAATAAATATCCCGTCAAAGATAGACACTATACCTAAAAGAGCATTTTTCGCCTGCAAGGCTTTGGAGGCTCTTGTTCTTCCGGACAATATAACTACGATAAACAGTGAGGCATTTGCACGTTGTAACAGCCTAAAGGAAATCTACATTCCTGAGTCGGTCAATGAAATAGCGGAAAACGCTTTTGATGAGTGTGATAGCTTGACGATAAAGGGAAAATCAGGATCGTATGCTGAGGAGTATGCAAAGGAAAACGATATTGATTTTGCGGCGGAGTAATGAACATATAAATAGGTTTAATTGATAACACCGTGTAGATTATATATTAACTAGTACATTTGATAGTTTTGTATTGTCAGATATACATAGTCGGAGGATAATAATGGATATTACAAAAAAGTTTTCAGTTTTATTGATTACTGCGATAACGACAATATGATCTGGGATTTAGCATATAATGCACGAGTAGAAGCAATGCGCGCACTTTTGACAAGTGATAACGTAGATCTAACTAAGAAAAACGAGGTAGGGCATGATGCTCTGTATGTGGCACTTGGAAATGTGTTTTTTAATATTTCTGAACAATGTAAATATGCCGTTAAAACATATGCAGCTGCAAGTATTGCAAGTGTTTTAAATGAAATGCTTAGAAATGATTTATATGGAATTGCATATGATGATAAATATTATAAAATTATTGCAGTAGAAGCTCCGATTAACTATTCTAGATTAATCTATGCAAGACTTTATGCTGAGCAAATTTATATTGATTTCAGAGAAGAAGCACCAGATTTCATTAAATATATTTTTTACAGTGATGATATTACTAATTCAAGAATAATAGTGAATCGCTTACAGAATATGATTAGTGTCGAGGAGTGAATCATATGTCGAAAAAATGGAATGACCCAGATGCAAGAGATAACTATGCTCTGTTAATAACATTAGACAATATAATTATTTCATTTATTTTTATGTATGTTAATTATAGCGTTGCAACCAATTTTTTATCAGGGAAGTTTCTAGAATATTCAATCCATAATTTAAAAGTACTATTTATTATAAGATTTATATGTATTTTAATATGTAGCTATAACGTTTCTAAGATATTATTTTCTGTGATAGAAATGTATAATAAATATGATAGAACATTTAGCAATTTTGATGACTATAGGTTTAAAAACAAGTTTAGTTATTATCAGTTTGTTAAAGCGTTGAGTATTTCATCAATCAACGCCATGAAGAAACAATCTATCAGAATGGCTCTATATTCTATATTATGGATTGTCACAATAATAGTTTTGTCGATGCAGAGTTTTGCTTCATACGGAACGAAAAATTCAATTCAACAGGTCATGTGCCTGAATCAAATTGATAATGATATTAAAACTAATAATATTATTGAATATGATATCATTAGCCCTAATGTGTATACATCATCAAATGGGCTCCATTATATTATTTCATACTATAATCAAGATGATACAGAACTTATTTTGACAAATTCGCAATATGATTTGTTGAAAAATGATAAAAATGCATCTTATCGCATTACATACTATCGTTCATCAGGATTTGTAATTATTGTTGAAAAAACAACTATAAATACGTAGGAAAAACAATGTCTCAATTCACAAAATCATTCCTATGGCGGTTCATATTAGACATTATCTTATTGGAAACATTTGTTGGGTTTTGTCAAAATATCATTTTGACAATTACGTCAAGATTCATATCTGAGGTGACATAATTATGGCTAACAAGGCATTATTTTGGTATAACTACAAAAGATTTGTTGACGAAGGCACCATTAAGCCGCTGTCTCCAAAGACATTTGCATTGTCAGGATTAATAACGGTTTGTGGTCTTGTGCTTAGTCTAACAATTTATTGTTTGGTATTTCCTAACAGTTTTGTTGGAGAGAATACACCTATTAAACTGTTTTTGTGTACATTGTTTTATATGCTTGGTACGCTTGCCATGATCGGCGGAGTGTACTTTGGTATATCGCTTGTTGTTACAAGGTTTATACCAACCAAAAGTAATAGACTTGTACTTAGATGCTTTATGTATGTAATTCAGATCGTGTTGTTTCTTCTTGTTTTTATAGGAGGTTTTGAAAATTATTTTTCGGTTTACGGTATTAGTTCTTATTCGGACGACATTAAAGCAATAAAAAGTGATTATGTAATGATGGTGAACTCTGCAAAGGATATGTTTTCAGATACTGAAACGCTTAAAGATGTACACTTCGATACTATGTCGTACTTATACTTTGAAAACCAAGGAAGAAATGCTGTGTATATTGATGCCGTTGACGATAACGATCGTTATACAAAACTTATGATTTCTCCCGGTGACAAATCAAAGATTGATTTCTCGGCGTTTTATGACGTTACTTATTATCCTAATACGATGACGATAAGTAGTTTAAATATTGTAGGAGAATATGACGCTACAGAAGAAGCCGAAAAAAAAGAGCAAAATGAAATTACGGAGTTATTAAATGAATTGCTTGACATGGATATAGAAATAACTCTTGAAGTAGATGAAAAAGGAACAGTATTTATTAATCGACCGCATATACCTTATTATGATGATAAAGAAGATATTGGGGTTGTTCCTCTTGATCGTAGCATCAGTCTGTATGTAAAAAGAGATGGAGAATTTTATGAAAATTGGGACTTCTCAAAGAAAGAGTGGATTAATAAACTAACTTTCTTAAAAAGTAATAGAAAGTATGGAAATTATGAAATAATACTTGCTTTCGGATACAATGAAACAACAGGAGAATATACTCCCATTAGTAACACGATTGAATACACGGTTGAATAATAAGGAGGAAAAACAATGACCCAATTAACAAAATCATTTCTATGGAGATTTATACTAGATATAATTCTACTTGGAATTTTCGTGAGACTTATGCAGAACATTATCTTGGCGATTCTGTCAAGAAGTATGGAAACTTATTCGACACCGTTTCTTATTATTGAAGCAGTTGTCGTATCGGCAATCAGTATGTTGTTTATCTGCTTTATTACATATTGGAATATCGGTGTTATTTCAAACAAATGGAGAGCTGTGAAGCTTTGAGGGGTTTATAAGTTTCATTGATAAGTGGATAGAGAAAATGACCAGATTGGTGATTGCGTGAAAAATGCAGGATAGTTGTAAATATGTTGAATTATCGATACTACGAAAAAGACCGAGTAAGATGTTCCGGTGGAACATTTTGCTCGGTCCGATTATTATTTGACTTGAATAGTTACTATGTTGTAATATCAGACCTGAGCCGCATATACTCCGTAGATCTCGGTATAATTAGAGGTAAATATGTGAAGCTGTCCCATGTCATAAATGCTTACACGGTAGTTGCTGAAAGCTTGTGCAATGTCATCGTATGAGTAGAAAGCAACTACTGACGACACCTCGCTTGCACTAATGCAAATATCCCAGCTATATGAGTACTTGTTTTCAAGGACCAGCATAGGAGTGCTGTCGCCGTTGTAAACCATAGCAATTTTATAGCTATCGCTTATATACTTTAACCCGTCAGAAATCGTGAGATCTGAACAGACAGGTATGCCGCTTCCCATTTTATTTTGTAATAGTCACCAATCACATAACACTGTTATGTTTCAATATCATATAATATGCTGAAAATATAGTAAATGTATTGACATATCGGGCGTTATATGCTAAGATAACAGTGTTATGTGAAGTGGAAAGCGGGGTGCAGTAATGGGTGACGAACTTGAAACAAGGGAAAAGCTGTTGGAAAGTGCAATGACCGAGTTCTCTGAAAATGGTTATATGAAGGCTTCTCTGAGAAAAATATGCGCTGACGCAGGCGTGACGACCGGTGCGCTGTATTTCTTCTTTAAAAATAAAAATGACTTGTTCAAGGCTATTGTCGATGAGCCGCTGAAAGAGCTTTGCAGGCTTCTTACGGAGCATTATATGCAGGACGCTCAGGATATGGATAGCGATGACCCTGCGGTGCTGTCTGCTGAGTATCACATTGATACTCACACCGACCTTGACAAACTTGTTGATTATATGTATCTCCACTATGACGTTTTTATGCTGCTGCTCACGGGTGCGCAAGGGTCTGAGTATGAAAATACTGTGGATATGATCGTAGATATGACAGAACAGGGCTTTAGGATATCAGCGGAAAAAGCTGCCGCAAGAATGCCTAACTGCCACGTTGATGAGTATATGCTTCATTGGATAACTCATATAAGTGTTGACGCCTACACTCATTTGCTAACTCACGAGAGAGATGTGGAAAAGGCGAAGCTCCATATGCGCAGAGTAATGGAGTTTCTAATAAAAATATGGTTTACAATGATAGTCGAGGATTAGAAAATTGCCGCCTGCGGGCGGTAACTTTTAGAAACCTACATAACAATGTTATGTGTGAATTTTGTATCTCAAATGTCGATGAAATGTGCAGTTATGCACATTTTTATATAAAGTAAAGTTAGCTAAATCTAACTTGTAAATGGAGGAAATGATATGTATTTGGAGATCAGAGATGTGAAGAAAAGTTACGGCAGTGACGCCAGCTATATTCAGGTGCTAAAGGGTATCACCACAAGTCTAGAAAAAGGTCAGATGTGCGTTATTCAGGGTACGAGCGGCTCTGGTAAATCCACGCTCCTTAACTGCATAGGCGGCCTTGACACTATGGACAGTGGCTCTGTTAAGGTCGACGGCAAGGAAATTTTCGGTCTTAAACCTGATAAGCTTGCCGACTACAGAAAGGAAAATCTGGGCTTTATCTTTCAGTTTTATAACCTCGTTCCAAATCTGACAGTTGTGGAAAATATTCAGGTTTGTGAATATCTTTCAGATTCGCCACTGGATATGGAAGAACTTCTCACAACGTTGGGACTTTCCGAACACAGAAACAAGTTTCCGTCACAGCTTTCAGGCGGTCAGCAGCAGAGATGTGCTATAGCAAGGGCACTTATAAAAAATCCAAAGCTTCTTTTGTGCGACGAGCCTACAGGCGCTCTTGACTCCAAAACTTCAAGGGACATTCTTATCCTGCTGGAAAAAATCAATGCAAAATATGGCACAACAATGCTTATCGTTACCCACAACAATGCTATAAAAAATATGGTGCATAAGGTAATAATCGTTAAGGACGGACTCATCAAAAAGGATTATCTTAACGAAACACGCATACCTGCCGCAGAGCTGGAGGACTTGTAATGAACAGGGTACTCAGAAAAAGGCTCGGACGTGAGCTTAAAACAAATTTCGCACGTTATCTTGCGCTTGTATTGCTTATCGTAATGGGAATGTACATAATAGTTTCCGTGGTTGCAAGCGCAGACACTATCATCGACGGAACAGCCGAACATGGTAAGCAAAACAAGGTCGAAGACGGACAGTTCGGCGTTTTTATTCCTCTTACAGATGAGCAGGAAAAGGAAATAACAGACAAAGGAATTAATCTTGAACAGCATTTCAGCATTGACGTTACCGCGAAGGACGGCTCAAAGCTCCGTGTTTTCCGCAAAAGAAATGACATTGACCTTATCGAGCTTGACAGCGGCAGACTTGCTGAGAAAAAGGGCGAAGCAGTAGTCGAAAAGCGTTACAGCGAGGAACATTCTCTGTCAGTGGGCGATAAGCTCACAGCAGGCGGAGTTGAGTTTGAGATAGTTGGAATAGGAACTACACCTGACTATGACGCACCTTTTGAAAATTTCTCTGACACGGCTGTGTCAAGCAAGGGCTTCGGACTTCTTTTCGTAAGCGACGATCAGTATGACTATTTCAAAAATGACAGTGAACAGAAAGCGGAGGATCTTTGCTATGCTTACAGACTTAACGGCAAGGCAACTGATGATGAGCTGAAGAAAATGATCGAGGATTTCGACTTTGATTATAAAAAAGTCACAGACAAGTATTATCTTGAAACTATCAAGGACGTCTTGAAACAGCGTGACGATATCTCAAATGGTATCGACAAGCTCTATGACGGCTCACAGACACTTGAAAACGGCGTGAAAGACCTTTCTGAGGGAGCAGACGCTCTCTATGACGCAATGGGCGGACTTTACGAGGGTGCAAAGGCACTCCCAAAGGGTGCGAACGCTATCACGGCAGGAGTTAAGGCCGCATATGACGGCTCAAAAGACCTGTCAGAGGGTGCTAGATCTGCATACAGCGGTGCAGAGAGCCTTGCGAATGGTATTGATAGCTTCAAAAAGCAGGCTGACGAGCTTCTTGACGAGGTGTTCACCATTGACCTTGACAACCTGACAATGTTTGTGAAAAAGGGCGACAACGTTCGTATAGCCGGTGCGGCAGGTGACGTTGTCATGAACAAATATGCAGGACTTGGTGTGGGTGTTATACTTATGGCACTTCTTACTTATGTTATCTCTGTTTTCGTCATTCATCAGATCCAGCGTGAAAGCAGTGTTATAGGTGCGCTTTATGCTCTTGGTGCAAAGAAAAAAGATCTTATTCGCCACTACGTAACATTGCCGACTATAGTTGCATTTGTTGGCGGAATAATCGGTGCGGTCATAGGCTTCTCACCTGTGGGGATCGATTATCAGCTTCTCGACAGCTACGCATATTTCTCGCTTCCTGATTTTACACCTGTTTATCCTTTGTATCTTATCATTTACAGCATTGTAATGCCTCCTGTTGTTTCGGTGATAGTTAATACCCTTGTGATAAACAAGCGGCTTTCTCAGACGGCTCTTTCACTTATCAGAAACGAGCAGAAAACAGGTCACTACAGCAGAGTGAAGATAAAAAGCAGGAATTTTATCCGCAGATTTCAGATACGCCAAATGCTTCGTGAAATGCGCACAGGCATAACAGTGCTTCTCAGTATGCTGTTTTCACTGTTCATTCTTATGCTTGGCGTTGATTGCTACTATCTCTGTGAGAACGTGAGAAAAGACACTATAAATGACACAAAATACGAGTATATGTACACTCTGAAATATCCAGAGGAAAGCGTTCCGGAGGGTGGCGAGGCTTGCTTTGTAAAAACGCTTTCAAAGGAACAGCTTGGCTATAACCTTGATGTCACCGTTATGGGTATGGACAGCGACAACAAGTATTATGATGTGAAAACACACAAGGGCAAGAGCTTTATAACAGTGAGCCAGTCAGTTGTGGAGCGTTACGGAGTGGCAAAGGGCGACAAGTTTATCCTGACAGACGATGCGACCTCAATGGATTACGCATTCACAGTGGAGGATATCTGCGACGAGCGTGGCGGACTTATGGTGTTCATGGATATTGACAGTATGCGTGAGCTTTTTGGTGAGAGCGACACTTACTACAACTGTTTGCTCTCAGACAAGAAACTTGACATTGACGAGGGCAGACTTTACAGCACAACAACAAAATCGGATATCGAACGTTCAGCGGCAGTTTTCACGGATCTTATGATGTCAATGATAGTAATGCTTATTGCGGTTGCTGTAATAATTTTCTGCTCTGTGATGTTCCTAATGCTGAATGTTACAATAGAAAGGGCTTCCTTTGGAATATCTCTTGTGAAGGTGTTCGGCTATAAGACCAAGGACGTGAAAAAGCTTTACCTAAACGGAAACGCAATTATCATAACGTTGGGCGCACTTATCGAGATACCGCTTTCAAAGATGTTTATGGACAAGGTTTTCCCAGTGTTCATTCCAAACGTAACAAGCGGAATAAACCTTGCATTCCCATGGTATGCTTACGTTATAATTTTTGCAGGAGTAATGGCAACATACTTTATCATCACCTCAATTCTTGTAAGAAAGCTTGGCAAGATAACCCCTGCCGAGGTGCTTAAAAACAGAGAATGATTTCTTGATATACAAAAAACGTACAGAGCGTAATGATGTGACCTCCAAGTTGTTAGATTTTTGGTCTAACTTCTGGGGGGCGGATCATAAAGCTTTGTACGTTTTTGATTATGCCTAATTTGTATTATTGTCTATTTTGGTTATGATAACTGCGGCAATGGTAAGGACAATATATCCTGCTATGACTTCAAATGGAAATTTTATTATTGCAGTTTTGGGGATTATAAAAGGCAAGGTAGATATTGCACAGCATGGAGGAAAATAAAGCTTTGCTTTTCGGCAAATGACGAATATCACAGCGGAGGATAAAACTGCGCCTAATGTCAGGGTAAGTCCAAGCTTTTCAGAGATAAAAAATCTTGCCATAACACCTGCAAACGCAGCCACCGCCATGAGAGCAATTGCGGTGTATTTTCGATTCATAAGCTTTGAGCCTTTGCCGCTAAGCTCGAAAAATGCAACTATAAGCGGCGGAGCGATAAAGAATATCTCGTGAAAATGCACAGGCAATATGCAGATAACAAGCACCGTGATGACTTGTTTTGCTCGTAGTTTTAGAAGCTCTGAGCTTGGTTCGATAGGTCTATATTCATACTTTTCATGAAGCCCAAAGCACTCAAGAACTTTTTGAAAAATAAGTATAAATGCTGTCATGACCGCAACGGAAATGACGTAAATAGGGCTTTTTGTACCCATAAGTATCGGAAGTATGCAGGCTGAAATGGCAGGAACGAAGCTAGTTTTTGACAGCGTTATAACGCTCACTGCTACAAGAAGTCCCAAAGCTATACGAAGTATAAGTATCTCAGGGATAAACCGCACTATGCACACGCCTGCGACGGCGGCAGAAACTATCGCCGCAAAAAGCCGTGTGCGAGAGGTGTTCCAAGATTGTACAGGCGCAATTAGCGCACCCATTGCCACTGCCGTTATCTCAGGAAAAATTATTTCCTTTTCCCCGAAGATCTCCGCCGAGCCGACCATTATTGCCACCACAGCAAGGGATATCCCCATAGCTATATTTTGATTTTTATTCATTGCTTCACCTTGATGTTTTTTCTTTATTATAACATAAAGGGGAGAGGTTTTCAATCGGCAGTATCAAAAATACTCGTCTGACCGTCACTCACGTCAAATTCGTTTTCGTATGCGAAAATCTCCTCTGGGCTGTACATGACACCATGGCTTTTGCACTGAGATACAAAAATATCCATAAGTTTCTTATTGTTCGGACTATTGCAGATATAAGAATTTCCAAAGGTACGGATATATTTTTCTTTCATTCCCGGAAAATGCTCGTCAAGCTTCTTGTAAAAATACTCTCTGTCGCCCTCACGGAGAGTGACCCCGAAGCTAAAGCATATTATCCCCTTAACGCCTGCATCAAAGCACATATCCAATATGCGGCGTAAATTTTCTTCCGTATCGTTTATAAAAGGCAGAATAGGCGTGAGCCACACGACAGTTGGGATTTCACGCCGCTGAAACTCTTTCAGCACCTCGTATCGCCCTTGAGTGGTGCAAACATTCGGCTCTAGTATCCTGCAAAGCTTTTCGTCAGCCGTTGTAAGGGTCATTGCAATGACCGCCTTGCTCTTTTGGTTTATGCGCTGGATTATATCAATATCACGGAGAATTTTGTCAGACTTTGTGATAAGCGTGACACCAAAGCCGTATTTTTCTATTGCCATAAGGCTTTTCAGCGTGAGCTGTACTGTCATTTCAAGTGGCATATAAGGGTCGCACATTGCGCCCATGCCTATCATGCACCTGCGGCGTTTGCGTTTGAGGGCTTCTTCGAGAAGCTCCACGGCGTTTTCTTTTATTTCGATATCTTCAAAATCATGCTGCATATTATAGCATACCGAGCGGCTGTCGCAGTAAATACAGCCGTGCTGACAGCCACGATATAAATTCATGCCGTTTTTAAGCGAGAGTATACCTTTTGCTGTTGTGAAGTGCATAGCTTTTCCCTCCATGATTTATTACTAATATTATAGCACATATGTTCCACAAAGTCAAGGCTTGAAAATCGCCGTCAAAGGTGCTATAATGGATAAAAAGCCAGAAGGAGCGTTGAAAATGAGAAATATACCTACAGATATTTACATAGAAAATGGAGCGGTAAAAAATCACGGGGGCGAGATAGCCGCACTTGGTAAAAAGGCTATGATAGTCACAGGCAGACATTCTTCTGCGGTGAACGGCTCTCTTGATGATGTCAGGGCAGTGCTTGAAAGTCAGGGCATTGGATATGTGATATATAATGATATTGAGGAAAACCCGTCTGTGGAAACTGTTTACACAGCGGCAACGGCGGCGGTAAAATACGGCGTGGATATGTTCGTGGCAGTGGGCGGAGGTTCGCCAATGGACGCAAGCAAGGCGATCTCAATGCTTGCTAAGAATGGGATAGTTTGCGAAAATGCCGAGTTTACTGAAAGCGAGAGCGTTGTAAAAGCTGAGAAGTGTGAGCTTTCAGACAGCGTTGCCAAGGTGGAGGAGCTTCTTTACACTCCTGCGAAACTACCTTTTTACCCTATAGTCTGTGTGCCTACCACCTGCGGAACAGGCTCGGAGGCTACACCTTATTCTATCCTGACTTCCCACATCAAGCAGACCAAGAAATCTATTGCCCACAAAATATTCCCGTCACTTGCATTGGTTGACTACAGCTATCTTAAAACCTCCTCATACAGCGGTATGAAAAGCACCTGCGTTGACGCACTTGCTCACATGATAGAGTCACGGCTCAACACCAACGCAAACGCGTTCAGCCGTGCATATGCAGAGGAGGGCATGAAGCTTTGGGCAAGCTGTAAGGGCTGTCTTGAAAGTGAGGAGAGATTTGCTCATATGACCGATGATGAGTTCTCAACTTTCATGCAGGCATCAGTGCTTGCAGGCATGGCGATAGCCTACACAGGCACAAGCATACCTCACGGTTTGAGCTATACTTTGACCTATGAAAATGGCGTACCCCACGGCAAGGCAGTAGGCGTTTTTCTGTCAGGTTTTTTGAAAAAATACGGTGACAGCACCGAGGTGGAGTATGTTGTAAAACAGCTTCTTGGCTTTGACGATATCGACACTTTCCGAGATTATATCAGGACGCTTTTTGGCAAGCTTGATATGTCAGAGAAGCTTTGGAAAAAGGACAGGGACGGAATACTTGCCAACCCTGCCAAGCTTAAAAATTATCCTTTTGGGCTTACGGCAGATATGCTTGACGATTACGTTCGCTATTATAACGCATAAAAGAAGCTGTCAGGGCGGTGGCTCTGACAGCTTCTTTATTATATCTCCGCAAGCCTGTCTATCTCTGCAAGTTCAGCTTCTGTGAAGTCAAGGCGGTCAAGACAGCCTATGTTTTCCGTTATCTGCTCAGGACGACTTGCACCTATAAGCACAGTAGTAACAGCCTTGTTGTGAAGCACCCATGAAAGTGCCATTTGCGAAAGGGTCTGTCCCCTCGAAGCAGCGATATCATTAAGCTTGTTGAGCTTTTCTATCATTTTGTCGTTAAGCTCATTGCCTATCCATGTTTCGCCTCTGCCTACCCTTGAATCTGCCGGTATGCCTTTGAGATATTTACTTGTGAGAAAGCCCTGATACAGCGGCGAGAACACTGCAATGCCAAAGCCTTCAGAAAGTGCAAGGCTGTCAAGCTTATCGTCCTCTATCCAGCGGTTGAGTATGGAATATGAGGGCTGATTGATAATAAAAGGAGTTCTTAGCTCTCGGAAAATTTTCAGCATTTCGGCTGTGTCGGCTCTGTTGTAATTTGATATGCCAACATAAAGCGCCTTGCCCTGCCTTACTGCATTGTCAAGTGCAAGGGCAGTCTCTTCAAGAGGCGTTTCGGGATCTCTTACATGGTGATAGAAAATGTCAACATATTCAAGTCCCATTCTTTTTAGAGACTGGTCAAGGCTTGCCGTGAGATATTTCCTCGAGCCGTTTTTGTCACCGTATGGACCTGCCCACATTTCATAACCTGCCTTGGTGGAAATGCACATCTCGTCACGGAACTCTCTCATGCCACGGTCGAGTATCCTGCCGAAGTTTTCCTCTGCCGAGCCGTTGTAGGGATTGCCATAGTTGTTTGCAAGGTCAAAATGTGTGATACCGCTGTTGAACGCAGTGTGTACCATTCTTTCCATGTTCTCAAAATTGTTTTTCAGGCTGAAATTCTGCCAAAAGCCCAAAGACAACGCTGATAGTTTAAGCCCGCTTTTTTCACAGCGGTTGTATATCATTTTGTCATATCTTTTATCGTCAGGTATAAACATTTCAAAAAACCTCCTATATAATCGTGTTAGTGCATAAATTATCCCACTTACTTTTATGATTATAGCATATTGTATTATCTATGTCAATGTGCTATAATTGAATAAGTTATATGATAAAAAATATGTGTGTAATGCACAATAAATGGAAAGATAATAATATGAGGAATGATATGAACAGAAGAATTATCGCTGCTGTATGTGCTGTGGTCATGACGGGAGCAATGTTTACAAGCTGTGCTAAAGAAACAGGGGAAAGCTCAAAAGCAGAGAGTAGTTCTGCCGAATCTCAGGCTGTGACAACAACGGCTGAACCTGTTGTAACTCTCCATGCCACCACAAAACAGGTCATAAACTCTGAACCTGCTACTTATGAAAGCCTAAGTGCTGACAAGGCTGAAAAAGAAAGTTTTAAGAAAAAGATACGATCAGAAAGTAAGATACCTGTTATAAGCGTCACAACTGCCCCTGACGATATGATAGCTTCAAGGGAGAAGTATACTTCCTGCGTGGTGGACGTTTTCAATTGTGATGAAAAATTGGAGATAAACGAAGCCTCAGCAGGCATAAAGGTAAGAGGAAATTCAAGCGCATATTACGGCGATGTTAGTCAGATCCTTGCAAACAAAGTGCCTTATAGGATAAAATTTGATAAAAAGACAAATATGCTTGGGCTTAATAACGGCGCAGAGTGCAAAAGCTGGGTGCTGTTGAAATCAGATTGGGATCTAATAAGAAACGATATCGCATTCCGTTTTGGCAGAACTATCATGGGTGACAGCAATTTCTGCTCAGACGGTCAGCTTGTTCACCTCTATGTGAACGAGGAGTTTCAAGGCGTTTATGAGCTTTGCGAACAGTGTCAGATAAATCCAAACAGAGTGGATATCTCCGAGCCTGCGGAGGGCTACACCGATACTGATATAGGCTATTATCTTGAGCTTGACAACTATGCAACAAGCGATGAGGATAACCATTATATAAGCATGGACTATGAAAATGCCACTGTCACCGATATAAACGGCGAAACGAGGCAGTTCGTTCCTGCGGAATATTCTATCAAGAATGACCTCTATTCGCAAAATCAGATAGACTTTATTGACAAGTATCTCAACAATCTTTTCAAGATAGTTTATGAAGCCTGCGAGAACGGCAAATATTACAAATTTGATGAAAATTATGACCTTGTTGACTCCGATGTTACCACCGCTGAGGAAGCCGTTTCTGCCGTTATGGATATAGACTCAGTGAGAGATATGTATATTCTTTATGAGATCGTACATGACTATGACTGTGGTGAGGGAAGCTTCTATATGTGCGTCGATCTTTCAAAGGACAGTAAATGTCCTAAGCTGAAATTCACCTCACCTTGGGATTTTAACTGGGCATATAATGACAGCACTGAGAAATATTATGCTGGTGCTTTCACAGACAAGAATTTTGTGGCTAAAAAAGGCGACCGCTCAAACCCGTGGTTTATCATTCTTTGTAAGCAGGATTGGTTTATGGACTCTGTCAAGGAAAAGTGGACAGAGATGAGCCGGGAAAAGCTTTTACAGGGCTGTATAAAAACAGAGCGTGAATATCTCAAAGAGTATGACGCCGACCTTAGAAAAGGCGAAGAGTGGGGCCCTGACTCTGCTGAGGATCTTTTCAATTGGATCGAAAACCGCATTTATTGGCTCAACAGTCAGTGGAAAATAAAGTCTGACGCAAGTAACAGCTCATCTTAAATGATAAATTTTATTCAATTAAGGCAATACCGCACAAAGATTGTGCGTCAGATGCGTAGTCAGATTTTTTGTCAGATTGCATAAAAATTCCGCAGGCATACTGTCGTATGTCAAGGGATTTTTGTGTGATATGACGGAAAATCTGCAAGCAGATGGCGTGCAAAGCCGTCAGGCGGGCTTTGTGCGGTGTTGCCTTAATAAATCAGACTTGAAAAATGCTGTAAAATCGGTATAATAAGATAGTATCCCCATATTGAAAGGAGGAAATGTCTGCAACGCAGGCATAATAAAATATGACGGAAAAATTATTCAAGCTGAAAGAAAATCACACCGATGTTAAAACTGAGATAATGGCGGGCGTGACGACTTTCATGACCATGGCATATATCCTTGCCATAAACCCGAGCATTCTCGGCAGTACGGGCATGGATCCTACAGCCGTACTTCTTGCCACCTGTATCGCCTCTGTTATTGGAACAGTGTGCATGGGACTTATGGCAAATCTGCCTTTTGTGCTTTCCGCAGGCATGGGACTTAACGCTTACATGGCTTACACTGTTGTGGCAGGCTATGGCTATCCATGGCAGGTTGCACTGCTGGCAGTTTTCGTCGAGGGTATTGTATTTATCGTGCTTTCTCTTACAAACGTCAGAGAAGCCATTTTCAATGCAATACCTGTGGTGCTGAAAAAAGCGGTGTCCGTTGGCATCGGTCTTTACATTGCCTTTATCGGACTTCAGAATGCCGGACTTTGCGTTGACAGTTCAGCAACTCTTGTTACCATAACAGGCTTCCGCAAGAATTTCACAACTTCGGGCATATGTGCGCTTCTCACTATCGTGGGACTTTTCATCACTATTATCCTATATATCAAAAAAGTACGTGGCTCTATTCTTATGGGTATAGTGGCAACATGGGTAATAGGCATGATATGTCAACTTGTAGGGCTGTATGTTCCTGACGCTGAAACCGGCTACAACTCACTTTTCCCTACAATGTCGCTTACGGATTTTTCAAAGCTTGGCGAAACATTTGGTCAGTGCTTTAAGGTGGATATGCACAGCATTGGTATCTTCAATTTTATAGTCGTGGTATTCTCCTTCCTGTTCGTTGACCTTTTCGACACTTTAGGCACTCTTATCGGCGTATGTTCAAAGGCAGATATGCTTGATGAAAAGGGCAGACTTCCGCAGATAAAGCCTGCGCTTCTTGCTGACGCCGTTGCCACAACAGCAGGCGCAGTTCTTGGTACTTCCACCACCACAACATTCGTTGAGTCCTCAGCAGGCGTTGCCGCAGGAGGCAGAACAGGTCTTACCTCTATCACAGCCGCAGTGCTGTTTGCACTGTCAATGTTCTTTGCACCTATCTTCACGGCTATCCCGTCCTTTGCAACAGCTCCTGCACTTATAGTAGTAGGCTTTTTGATGTTCAGCTCTATCACTGACATCAAGTTTGATGACGGCAATTATACAAAGGCTATCCCTGCGTATCTTTGTATTCTCTCAATGCCTCTTTTCTACAGCATTTCAGAGGGCATCTCTCTTGGAATAATCTCATATGTTGTTATAAATCTTGTTTGCGGAAAGCGCAAGGATATCACACCGCTTATGTATGTGCTTGCAGTGCTTTTCGTGCTGAAATATGTTTTCTTATAACGAAAAAAGCTTTTAAAGAACAGTTTTAAAACTAGCCATGCTTTCCTGTTCATTCTGCTACAGAATGAAAATTGGCGTAAAATGACAAAAAATCGGCAGCCGTTACCGACTGCCGATTTTGTTATATGCTTTTTATTATCTCTCTGAGTTTTTCCGTAAGCACTGCCGCTGCCTTTTTGTGGGTCTTTTCAGTAGGGTGCCAGTTTGCCGCAAAGCCGTCATTTGCACCGTCCTGCTCATGGAACATCATTGAGCTTATCTTGCTGTCAGCGTGGCTTTTAAGATATATCTTTATTCCCTCCTCAACAGCAGGGAATATCCTCTCACCCATTATTCCGACAGTGCAGAGAATGTAAGCCTGCGGATGTTTCTCTCGAACGACCGCAAGAAAATCAGCATAAAGCTTTGAGAAAACAGCCTGCCTGTCTTTGTAGTCACGGCAGTAGCTGTCGTCGTTTGTGCCAAGGTTTATAACGATTATCTGCGGAACATATTTGCTGAAATCCCAAGGTATATCCTGCGGAGCAGTGCCTGCAAAATTGCCCCTTGAAAAACCGTAGCTGCAATAGAACTGTGGAATTGTCTGTTCGCTGATAGGCTCGTCACCTTCTGTGTAGCCTGATACTATGCCATAGCCACTGGCTGAAAACATACTGTATTCAGCGTCAAGTGCCTTGGCGGTCTTGTAGGCATAGGCTTTTGTAACGTCCTCTGTAGCGGTGGTGAACTGGTGGCTTTCGTCCTCATCATCAACACCATAGCCGCAGGTTATAGAGTCGCCGATAAATTCTATTTTGAGCGGTTTTTCAGGCAAAGCCTCAGCACTGCCCTCGGCGAAAGCCTCAACGCCAACTGCTGACATTGGAGATTCCGAAAGCTTTATTATCTCCACCACCGACTTTGCGCTTTCTGTGCGGTCTATTACCGTGACCTCTTTTTCTGCACAGTCGATCATCTCATCAACTACTCTCTTGCCGTCAACACAAACGGCTATTCTTGCATAGTCGATAGGATTGTTGCCCACTGCGATATTGTCGCCTTTGAGCTTCAAAACAAGCTTTGTGCCGTCAAATGTGAATGACGCACCGCTTCCTGAAAGTCCGAGCCACATTACCTCGTCTTTGAAATATACTCTGCCTGTGAGCTTTGCATTTTTGTCAAGCTGTAATCTATCCATACTTTTTTCCTCTTTTTCATCTATGATCTTCTTTAGCTGACGCAAAAAGGCTGCGTGTCAGCTCTGTAACAATAAGAGTATAACACACAGCCATATTATTGTCAACTTATGCAAGGGAATTTACATCACCCTCACGCTTTTGCTTAACAAGCAGAGCAGCCACAGCGAAAAACGCTATCGCAAACAGTGCCTCGATACCAATGCAGATGAGATATTCCTTTGTGCTGAATACTCCACCGCTCATGCCGAAAAGCATATTGTTGGCTTTGGTGTACCAGTATGCAGGGAACAATCTTCCCACTGCAAGAACGCCTCCTGTGAGCAATTCCTGCGGCACGAAAACTCCGCAAAGAAAGCTCATGCCAAGACCGATTATGTTCGATATAGCAGTTATGCCGTTGTCGCTAAGGTCAAACTGCGCTATTATCATTGCTATGCCTGCGGCGGCAATGATATATACAAAGCTGTTAAGGCAGGCAAGCCAGAATTTCACGCTGAGCGTTCTGCCCCAAATTATTGCGACTATCATAAACAAAAGCCATATGCTAAACACCAAGATACTTGCCCCAAGAGCCGTCTGTCTGCTGTAGTTTGCTGACGTCAGGCTTGAACACATTGTGCGTTCACGAACGCCTTTTCTGTTTAGCGTCAGTATTACAGGGCAAAGGGTAACAATGAGCATGGAAAGCATAACGTATGCAAGATACTGAAAATAGTAGCCGAATATTGCCGGCATACCTGTTCCGCCCTTGTTGTTAAAGTTTTTAAGCTCCGCATTTACTTGCTGAGAAACTGCCGTTTTGGCAAGCTCCATAGCGTTTTCTGTGCTTTCACCTGCCGTCATGTATGCCTTTACGCTTGAAAGATAATTGTCAAGCCTGCTTTCAAAAAGCTGTCCGCCGTAGCTGGAGGGCATTTTGAAATTCTCAAAAAGTCCGTCAAAATCTCCTGCGTTTATCTTGTCGCCAAAGCCCTTGTTTATATACAGAACATAGTTGGCACGCTGATAATAAACGGCGTCGATGACCTCGTCTTCATCATCTGCAAGCTCCACCTTTTTGTTGCCGCTGAATATAAAGTCCTGCAAACGCCTGCTTTCGGCACTGTTGTCACGGTCAATGACGGATATGGACATTTTGTAGTCCTCATAGTCATTGTTATCTTTTGCAGTATCCGCCATTATTACTGCTATGACCATAAATATGACGAGATATAATATAGCAGACGTAAGCCTTGTTTTGAGTATTTTCATAAAGGTCTTAAAGACTTGCATATTTACGCCTCCTTGTAAGAACATATCCACCAAGGGTGAACAGCACTGTGTATATCGCCATTGAAATTATCTTCACTGTGAACCGCCTGTAGTCTTCGTAGAGATTAAGACAGTAAAAGCTGTCTGAGATAATGGCGGCAGGGTTTATTTCATTGAATATCGGGCAATGCTCTGCAACAGTGCCTTTCATGGTGTTTGACATAAGACCGCTGAAGAAACAGCAGGTCATTGATACTGCCATGACTACAGATATTTTTACACCCTCTTTTATGCGGAAAGAGCCAACGAAAAATCCCATGGATATTCCCATTATTCCACCGACTATTGCGGCAAGGTAAACAAGTGGGAGCTTACTGCCGAAATCCACTTTAAGCACAAATCTCAGGAACGTCACCGATATCACCATGCATATCATTTCCACCACATGAAAAGCAAGGAGCGTTGCCGTTATGCTTGTAAGCTTGTTCACCGGAGAACAGCACCGCCTTGCGCCAAGTGCAGACAGGTCGCCCTGATTTTCCTGTGCCACGAACAGACCTGACATCGAGCCGAAAAGTGCCGTCATGGCAAGGAGATTATAGAAAAACTGTATCGTTATATCAGGATTGCCGTGGAGAGGTATATCATCATTTGGGCTTATCTTCTCGGAAAGGGAAGCTATGACCTTATCAAGCTTTTGCGGAGCGTTCTTTGCAGTGTCGGTTATTATCTTTTCCTGAGTTTTGTATTGCTGTATGAACGTCTTTACAATGGTCTGCTGGATACCTGTTGAGCCAAACTCAAGGGAGAGGTCGGAAGCCTTTATAATGCCTTTTATATCCTCGCTTTTAAGCATTTCTTCTGCCTTGTCAATGTCTGTATACGTCACCTTGAAAAGAGCCTCATCACTATCTGATATCTGTTCAAGCACCTGCTTAAGGATATCGTTTTCTTCTATATTTGTCACCGCAACAGGTATCGCATTGAATACAACATCTTTTTCGTATATTCCTGAAAACGCCATCTTAAAAAAGCAACCCAGTATTATAGGAAAGGCTATGAGCCAGAAGAGTATGGCTTTTTGACGCAGACAGCTTTTAAATTCGTATTTGAATATGTGTGAGAACATTCTATCACTCCTTATCCCTGAGAGCCTTGCCGGTTATTTCAAGGAAAACGTCATTGAGGGTAGGCTGCTCAGAATAAACGCTGCCGAAGCCCACCTGATTTTCCTGCAATATTTTCAGTATCTCAATAAGATTGTGCCGTCCCCCTGTACAGCGTGCAACGAGCTTGTTGTCGGCATAGGAAACATTATAAACGTGTTCCAAAGCTTCTATTTGTTCACGGACGTTCTCAGGAAGCTGGAGTATCTCGGCGGTGATAGTTTCGGTGTTTTTTATCATTCGTTTGAGTTCCTCTGTAGTACCCTCGGCTATTTTACTGCCCTTATCCATTATGGCGATACGGGTGCATATCTGCTCGACTTCTTCCATGTAGTGGGAGGTGTAAATTATAGTTGCACCCTCACGGTTGAGCTGTAAAATGCCCTCCAGTATCTTGTTTCTTGATTGTGGGTCAACAGCAACTGTCGGCTCGTCAAGTATGATAAGCTCAGGCTTGTGTGCGATACCACAGGCAATGTTAAGTCGTCTGAGCAGACCGCCTGAAAGCTTTTTAGGGTGGAACTTCACGAAGTCCTCAAGTCCCACAAAAGCTATGGCATCGTCAACATATTTCTTTCGTGTGGCTTTGTCGGTGATGTAAAGCCCACAAAAATAGTCAATGTTCTCATACACAGTCAGCTCGTCAAACACCGCAACATTCTGCATTATAACGCCAATACGCTTTTTTACCCCATAGTTCACAGGAGACATTTTTTCACCGAATATCTCGATGTCGCCCTTATCGTATGCCAGCAGTGAGAGCAGGCAGTTTATCGTGGTGGTCTTGCCCGAACCGTTAGGACCGAGAAGTCCGAAGACCTCGCCTTTTTTTATTTCAAGATCAAAGTGGTCAAGAGCAATAAGCTCCTTGTATCTTTTTACCAGATTGTCTATTTTTACTACAGTTTCAGCCATAAGAAAAACCTCCCTTAGTTTGTATTATCATTATACAATACTATCCGCCAAAAAGCTAGTGAGCAAAGTCACATCTTCATGTGACAAATGTCATATTATAAAAAAGCAGAGTGGCTGTTGACCAACTCTGCTTTGCAGTTATTTAAGCTGTGCTGTAAATATCATCATGCCGTTTTCGGCTTTGCATGATATCTTGCTTTTGTGCGACCTGACTATTGCCTGTGCAATAGAAAGCCCAATGCCGTAGCCTCCTTTTTTCTCTCCCTTTGACCGAGAACGTGAGCTGTCGTCACGATAAAATCTGTCAAAAAGTTTTGTTAGGTCGCCTTGCGGTGGTTCTTTGCAGGTGTTTGAAACTTCAAGGTCTGTTTCCTTGCCATTATGAGAAGTGAAAAGCTTTACGGCTATCTCGCCGCCCTCGTCAGCGTATTTTACTGCATTTTCCGTGAGGATAGAAACAAGCTGTCTTATCGCACCCTCGTCGCCGTGATAGGAAAGTCCGTTGGCAACATCTATTGTGAGTTTTTTGCCCTTTGTTTCCGCAAGGGTAGTAAAAGGCGAAGCGGCGTCATAAACAGCGTCAGAGATATTGAAATCAGCCATGGTAAGAGCAGGCTTTTCCTCCTCCATTTTTGCAAGGCTCAAAAGCTCTTTCAACAGACCGTTGAGCCTTGTTATCTGATTTTTTATGCTCACTGTCCACTGGTTTGGCTCTGACACCATTTCAAGAACTTCCGTGTTTGCGGAGATTATGGCCAGCGGCGTTTTTATCTCGTGCCCTGCGTCGGTGATGAACTGCTTTTGCTTTTCAAAGCTTTCCACAACAGGTCTGATGGCACGCTTTGAGAAGATTATGATAAGCAGACATACAAGTATATATCCTGCCGCCCCTATAGCGCACGACACCAGCAAAAAGCGATTTTTGGTGGCACTGTCACTGCGGCAGTCCATGAAAACTATTATCTTGCCTTTGTCAGTGTCGCCTGTTTTGTAGCGGTAGTTTCCTGACGTGCCTGAAGTCTTGCCGCTGTCAAGAACGCTTTTGCCGTATTCTATAGCCTGCGAACTTGACACCGCCGCAACGTGTCCTGTATCTACCTTGGTTATTTCGCCATTGCTGTCGGCGTATACAACAAAATACCTTGTCTGATACTTAGTTTCCTCGTTAAAGCCTCTGTGCTTATCAGGCTTTTTGCTCTCAGGGGGAGAGGCGCTGTCTGAATTATCCTGCGGCTTGTCATGCTTCATGCCCTTGGGGTCGAACTCAGGAAATCTGCCGTCATTTTCGATTATTATGTTCAGCAGATTGTCTGCATTCTTGTTGGTCTGATAGATGTTCACACCATTTATGCCGCCTATTATGGCAAACTCTACGATAAGAAGGCACACAGCAGCTATAACAACGAATTTCCGCTGTAAACGCTTAATCATTATGCTTTTCCTCTAGTGTGTAGCCCACGCCCCTTGTGGCTTTTATCTCGACATCTGCACCGATAAGACCAAGCTTTTTACGCAGATATGAAATATATACCCACACCACGTTTATCTCAGCGTCAGAGTCATAGCCCCATATCTTTTCCATGAAACGCTCTGTGGAAATAAGCGTGCCGTGATTTAGCATAAGGGCTTCTATCATTTGAAACTCTTTGTTGCCAAGCTTCTGAGAGCCGTTAGGACCTGAAAGCTCAAAGCTCTGTCTGTTGAGAGAAACGTTTCCGAAAGTAAGGGTAGAGGGTGCAAACTCAGTGCGGCGGCGTGTCATTGCCCTTATTCTCGCAAGAAGCTCGCCCATTGCAAAGGGCTTTGTAAGATAATCGTCAGCACCCGAATCAAGTCCGGTTATTCTATCGTCAATATCAGACTTTGCAGTAAGCAGCAGAACAGGGGAGTCGATACCCTTTTTACGGAGTTTTGTAAGCACCTGTATGCCGTTCATACCGGGCATCATAATGTCAAGTATTATGCCGTCATAATCCTGTGCAATTGCATAGTTGTATGCGTCGATGCCGTTGTAAACAGCGTCAACGGAATAGTTTTTGTGTTTAAGCACTGCCGAAAGCGCATTTGCAAGCTCCAACTCGTCCTCAGCAAGAAGTAATCTCATTAAAATTCCTCCCTATAAGTCAGTGTAATATCTTACGATATATGATAACCTATGAACTTTAAACTCACTTTAAATGTATTATACCATAAATATTCTTTTCGGACAATAAAAATCTGCCCCCGAAAACCGAGGGCAGATAAAAGATTTTTGAATTAGAATGCTGTCTTGTAGATGCCGAGGATAGACTCAACTGTGCAAGGTCTTGGATTTCCGCCTGTGCATACATCTGCAAATGCAGATTCACTCAAAGCCTGAAGATCCTCTTCCTTAACGCCTATCTCGTGGAGCTTCTCAGGGATTCCAACGTCCTTTGAAAGCTGCTTAACTGCGTTTACTGCGGCTGCTCTGTATTCAGCCTGGCTCATGCCTGTTGTGTCAACGCCCATTGCTTCTGCGATGTATTTGAACTTTTCGCCTGTGTATTCAGCGTTGTACTCCATTACATATGGAAGAAGTACAGCGTTTGCAATTCCGTGAGGTGTGTCATAGAATGCGCCAAGTGGGTGAGCCATGCCGTGAACAACGCCAAGACCAACGTTTGAGAAGCCCATGCCTGCGATATACTGACCGAGAGCCATATCTTCTCTGCCCTGTGGGTCATTCTCAACAGCCTTTCTCAGTGAACGTGAGATTATCTCTATTGCTTTGAGGTGCATCATGTCTGTAAGCTCCCAAGCGCCAAGTGTTGTGTAGCCCTCGATAGCGTGTGTAAGAGCGTCCATACCTGTTGAAGCTGTAAGTCCCTTTGGCATTGATGACATCATCTTAGCGTCGATTATAGCAACAACCGGGATATCGTGTGGATCAACGCAAACGAACTTTCTCTTCTTCTCCTCGTCTGTGATAACATAGTTGATAGTTACCTCTGCGGCTGTGCCTGCTGTTGTAGGAACAGCGATTATAGGAACACTAGGATTCTTTGTGTCGATAGCTCCCTCAAGAGAAGTAACGTCAGCATACTCAGGGTTGTTTATGATGATACCGATAGCCTTTGCAGTGTCCATTGATGAGCCGCCGCCGATAGCGATAAGATAGTCAGCGCCTGCTGCCTTGAAAGCTTCGATACCAGCCTTTACTACCTTTACAGTAGGGTTAGCCTTTACCTGAGAGAATATATCATAAGCAAGTCCTGCTTCCTCCAAAAGATCTGTAACGTTCTTTGCAACGTTAAATTTGATAAGGTCAGGGTCTGTTACAACAAGAGCCTTTTTAAAAGCTCTCTTCTTTGCCTCTGTAACTATCTCGCTGATCGAGCCTGCACCGAAATATGAAGTTTCATTAAGTATCATTCTGTTAGCCATTTGATTATTCCGCCTTTCAAAATATATGATCTCTGTTATCAAAGTTATATCTTCGATTATTGATATTATACAACTTTTATACCATGATTTCAATTATTTTTATGTAAAATATTAGTGGTGTAATATTGTGTAAAACAGCCAAAAACATAAATCATTTAATCTAAGGCACACCGTACAAGGCGTAACCTGTGAATGATACTTTTTTTCTTGACAAATCGGCAAAAATGTGCTATAATTCTCAATTAGGAAAGTTACCTTGCGAAAAATTTCGCAAGGTGCTTTTGTGTTTTATAGGCTTTTTGTGAAAAATTACGATTTTCTTTCCTTTGATGGGAGAAAATATATTTATAATTTTTATTGTTTATAATTTTTGCGAAATATATTAAGCAAATCGTTACAGAAAGCATTCGCTTTGCTGTGTCTTGATAAATCGGAGGAGTATGTATGATTAGAGAAGATTTAAGAAATGTTGCTATTATTGCCCACGTTGACCACGGTAAGACTACCCTTGTAGACCAGATGCTCAAGCAGAGCGGTACTTTCAGAGAAAATCAGGCTGTAGAAGAAAGAGTCATGGATTCAAACGATATTGAGCGTGAGAGAGGAATCACTATCCTTGCAAAGAATACTTCTATCAAGTATAAGGACGTTAAGATAAACGTTATCGACACCCCAGGCCATGCTGATTTCGGTGGTGAGGTAGAGCGTGTTCTTAAAATGGTAAACGGTGTTATACTGCTTGTGGACGCAGCCGAGGGTCCAATGCCACAGACAAGATTTGTGCTTCAGAAAGCACTTGAGCTTGGTCATAAAATAATCATCGTTATCAACAAGATAGACAGACCTGACGCTCGTCTTAACGAGGTAGGCGACGAAGTTCTCGAGCTTCTCATGGATCTTGACGCTACTGACGAGCAGCTTGACAGCCCTATCCTTTATTGCTCAGGCAGAGCAGGTACAGCTACTCATTCACCTGATGAAGAGGGCAAGGATATGATACCTCTCTTTGACGAGATACTCAGCTATATCCCTGCACCTGAGGTAGATACTGAGGGACCAATGCAGTATCTTGTTTCCGCTATCGACTACAACGAGTATGTAGGAAGAATAGCTATCGGCCGTATCGAGCGTGGCGAAATGAAAGTTAATCAGGACGTTACGATCGGCGATTATCATCAGACTAAGAAGGAATATCGTGGCAAGATCGTTACAATGTATCAGATAGAGGGACTTAACAGAGTTCCATGCCAGAGTGCAAAGGCTGGCGACATCGTTTGTATCAGCGGTATCGAGAACATCACTATCGGTGACACTATCTGTGACTTCGGCAACTTTGAGGCTGTACCTTTTGTAAAGATATCCGAGCCTACAGTTGAAATGACATTCTCTGTAAATAATTCACCATTCGCAGGCAGAGAGGGCAAGTTCGTAACAAGCCGTCACCTGAGAGACAGACTGTTCAAAGAACTTCTCAAGGACGTTTCACTGAGAGTTTCTGAAACAGACAGCACAGACGCTTTCAAGGTCGCAGGACGTGGCGAAATGCACCTTTCTATCCTTATCGAGAATATGCGTCGTGAGGGCTATGAGCTTGGCGTTTCAACACCGCACGTTCTGTTCAAGGAGATAGAGGGCAAGCTTTGCGAACCTATCGAAAGACTTGTTATTGACGTTCCTGAGAACTGCGTAGGTTCTGTTATGGAGAAGATAGGCGCAAGAAAGGGCGAGCTTCAGGAAATGGCACCTGTTGGAAGCAGAATGAGACTTGAATTTCTTATCCCTGCAAGAGGACTTTTCGGATACAAGAGCGAGTTCCTTACAGACACAAAGGGTGAGGGTATCATGAGCTCTGTATTCCATGACTACGAGCCATATAAGGGCGAGATACCAAAGAGAGCAACAGGCTCACTTGTTGCGTTTGAAACAGGCGAAGCTGTAACATACGGTCTTTACAACGCACAGGAGAGAGGCGAGCTGTTCATCACAGCAGGCACACCTGTATATGAGGGAATGATAGTTGGCGCTTCACCAAAGCAGGAAGACCTTGTTGTAAATGTCTGCAAGAAGAAGCACCTTACAAACACCCGTGCAAGCGGTTCTGATGACGCACTCAGACTTGTTCCGCCAAGAAATCTCAGCCTTGAGGATTCACTTGAATTCCTTGCTGACGATGAACTTCTTGAGGTAACACCAAAGAGCATAAGAATAAGAAAGCGTATTCTGAGCAACTCACAGAGAGCTAAGGAAAGAGCTAAAATGTAATAATAACAAAAAGAGGAGCGGTCATGCCGTCTCCTCTTTACTTTTTATGAAATTGTAGTGCTATTGTATGTTGGTGTAGTAGAAAATAGCAAGCTGTGTGCGATCACGGAGGGAGAGCTTTTCCAGGATAGTGCTGATGTAATTTCGCACTGTGCCCTCACTAAGATAAAGCAGTGAGGCTATCTCCTTGTTGCTAAGTCCTTTTGCCACCTGTTCGATTATCTCCTGCTCTTTTTCGACTATGCCGTAGTGGTCAAAATCAAAACTGCTGTGATTGGTAAGAAGCTCAGGAAGCTTGCTTGCAACATCTGAGCCGAAAACTGTCTGCCCATTCATAACGGTTTCAAGGGCAGGGCATATGCTTTCAAAATCCTGCTTTAAAATATATCCCTTTGCTCCCATAAGCACAGCCTTTATAATGTATTCATCATCAGAAAATGTGGTAAGATAAAGTATCCTTGCGTCAGGGTACCCAGCAAGGATTTTTTCGCCGGCTTCAATGCCGCTCATGCCTTTCATGCGGATATCCATAAGCAGAACATCAGGCTTGAGAAGAGAATAAAGCTCTATGGCTTCCTCGCCACAGCTTCCCATGGCAAGAACTTTCACACTGCCTGCGCTTTCAAGAATGGTTTTCAGCGACACCGCCACAAGCTTGTCATCATCTATTATAACAATGTTCATGTCAAGACCTCCGTTCAGTCAGGTTTTGTTTCGGCACAGACAGAAAAATGCGGAATCCCTTGCTGCCCGATGTGATGTTTATGTTTCCATTTAAAGAAGCCGCACGCTCACGCATATTGGCAAGCCCCATGCCGCTTTCGTCTATCTTTTCGGGACAGCTTCCGTTGTCTGCGATACTAAGCTGATAAAGAGCAGGGTGTTCACGAATGATTATTTTTATGCTGTCGCCGTCGCTGTGCTTTGCGGTATTGGAAAGTGCTTCTTTTATAATGCCAATAAAGCAAAGCTTCACATCTCGTGACATTCTTTCAGAAAAGTCATAATCACAGCTTACTGCAAATCTGTCTTTCAGAGGTCTTATGCAGTCTTCAACAGCAGGCTTTAGTGCGATAGAATCGTCATGAAGATCATGAACGCTGCTTCGTATGCTCGTCATGGCGGTGTTCAGCGTGCCGCTCAGGTCGTTGATGGCTTCACCGACAGTTTCATCTTTGTTTATGACCGAAAGCGCACCAAGCTGTAAAATAGACCTTGTGAGCATATGCCCCACGTTATCGTGTATCTCCCTTGCAATGCGGTTACGCTCTTTCAGCGTGGCAAGATATATCTCGTAGTCTTGATTTCTCTGCATGGCTTTGTTTTTTTCTACAAGCTGGGTGGTAAGTTCTTTTGAATTGTCACGGGTATTTATGAGCAGCTTTGTCAGCTTTTCGTTCAGAACGCTGCGGCTTGAAATTGTGAAGCTTACCAAAAAAAGAGCGACAAGCGGGAAGATGTCTTTTCCCAGAGTGAATATATTTGCAAGTACGCCTATGAATGTTAAGACCATAGCAGGGTAAAATTTTGTACAGAAAGCATCATAAAGCACCAAAGGGGCGAGTATCAAAGCTTCTTTACTGAAAATGCAAAGTGAGCTGTACGCAATAACTGAAAGGTATGCAACGGCAGAGCTTGGTTTTATTTGAAAGATAGCGGAGCATATGACAGCCAATAGTAATGTGGTGATGTTTGACGGATCTGTTCCTTCTGCAAGCATGAATGCACAGCAACTAAGGCCTAAAAGAAACTTATCCCACAGCTTGTTCATATGGCGTTCCCCCCTTGATGTGATATCTCAATTCTAACACATTAGTGGCCGATTGTCTAGTATCGTTCTAAAATAGTTTTGCTATACTGTAAAAATCATTGACTTATACCTATAAAAAATGGTATAATGATAACAATGATAATTTCTTGTAAGGAGCTTATTTTTATGAAAGACGGTTTTATAAAGGTCGCCGCCTGCACCCCTGAGATACAGGTGGCAGACGTTGACTTCAATGTGGATAAAATAATCAGTCAGCTTGAAAAGTGCAGGGAAGAGGGCGTAAAGGTCGCTGTGTTCCCTGAGCTTTGTATAACAGGTTATACCTGTCAGGACTTGTTCTTTCAGAACGCTTTGCTTGACAAGGCAATGGAGGGTGTTGTAAAGATAGCAAAGACTACTGCTGACAGCGATATGCTTGTGGCTGTGGGCGTGCCTGTGAGAGCAAACGGCAAGCTTTACAACTGTGCGGCTGTGATGCAAGACGGCGAGGTGCGTGCCTTTGTACCTAAAACGCATCTGCCGAACTATAACGAATTTTATGAGGCAAGACATTTTGCACCATACAGAGGCGAATGTGCTGCCATTGATCTGAGAGAGTACGGACAGCTTGAATTTATACCGCCTATGGAACAGACCGTTTTCGTATGTGAAGAGATACCTGAGCTTGTGGTGGGCTTTGAACTTTGCGAGGACTTGTGGGTAGCTGACCCTGTTTCAAATTATCTTGCTAAGGCAGGGGCTACCCTTATATGCAATCTGTCTGCAAGTGATGAGGTCATTGGTAAAGACTCATACCGCAGACAGCTTGTTTCAAACCAATCTGCAAGGCTTGTGGCAGGATATATATACTGCTCAGCAGGTGACGGTGAGTCAACGCAGGATATGGTCTTTTCGGGTCACAATATCATTGCGGAAAACGGCTCTATACTTGCAGAGAGCAGGCTTTTTGAAAACGGCATTACCATATCGGAAATAGACTTTAAAAAGCTTGCCTTTGAACGCAGAAAAATTTCCACCTATCCTGCAAGCGCAGAGTGGGACTATTCTTCCAAGGACAGCGGCTTTTTGGATAAGGACAACATCTCCCGTGAAAGATTCAGCCTTGAAATTGGCGAAACAGCTTTGACAAGAAAATTTGCAAAAACGCCTTTTATCCCGTCAAATCAGGCGGAGAGAAACGAGCGCTGTCACCTTATTTTGCAAATGCAATCCCATGGACTTATGAAGCGTATCGCACACACACATTCCAAGACTGTGGTCATTGGCATTTCAGGGGGACTTGATTCTACGCTTGCACTGCTTGTGTGCGTAATGGCAATGGACTTGCTGAAACGTCCTCATACTGATATCGTTGCGGTGACTATGCCATGCTTTGGCACAACAAAGCGTACACGCTCCAATGCGGAGATACTTTGCGACGCTTTGGGGGTAACGTTCAGAGAGGTGGATATCTCAAAAGCAGTTTTACAGCATTTTGAAGATATCGGTCACGATTATAACGATCACAGCGTTGTGTTCGAGAATGGTCAGGCGAGAGAGCGCACAAAGGTGCTTATGAATATCGCAAATCAGGTGAGCGGAATGGTGGTCGGCACAGGCGACCTGAGCGAACTTGCTCTCGGCTGGGCGACCTACAACGGCGACCATATGTCCATGTACGGCGTGAACGCATCTATCCCTAAGACCTTGGTAAGGCATATCGTTCAGTATTACGGCGACACCTGCACATCTGATACTCTGAGAGATGTACTGTACGATATTTTGGACACTCCTGTTTCTCCTGAGCTTCTTCCTACCGACGAGAGTGGCACTGAGATGACACAGAAAACAGAAGACCTTGTAGGTCCATATGAGCTTCATGACTTCTTCCTTTACTATGGCATACGCTGGGGCTTTGAGCCGTCAAAGGTGAAAAGGCTTGCGAAATATGCCTTTGAGGGGGATTATCCTGACGAGGTCATAGACAAGTGGCTCAAAACATTCTATCGCAGATTTTTCTCACAGCAGTTCAAGCGCTCCTGCCTGCCTGACGGCGCAAAGATCGGTTCTGTTACCCTGTCACCGAGAGGGGATTGGAGAATGCCGTCTGACGCTGTGGCTAAGCTTTGGCTGGAGGATATCGACAAATAACGCAAGGTAAAAATAAAGTAACAAAATCTTTATAACTGCTCGGTTTTACAGAATTGGCTGTTCAGATATAATTATAAGTAAGGAACGGAAAACTTTTCTGAACAGTATCATTACGGAGGATTTATTATGAAATACACAGAGAAAGAGGTTTTGCAGTTCGTTGAAGAAAACGACGTAAAGTTCGTAAAGCTCATGTTCTGCGATATATTCGGTTCGCTAAAGACTATCTCTGTTATAGCAGGCGAGCTGCCGAAAATATTCAGAGAGGGACTTATCTTTGACGCTTCAAAGCTCGGTGGCTTTTTGAATGTGACTGCTTCAGACCTTAGACTTTTCCCTGACCCTGATACGCTGGCGCTTCTTCCATGGCGACCGCAGCATGGCAGGGTAGTAAGATTTTTCTGCCACCTGAAATATCCTGATGGAACGGCTTTCGAGGGGGATGGCAGGTTTTTCCTCAAAACTGCTATCGCATATGCAAAGGGTAAGGGATATAACTTCCAGATAGGTACTTCATGCGAGTTTTACTGCTTTGAAAAGGACGATACTGATATGCCTACAAAGCGTCCTCACGACTACGCAGGCTATTGTGACGCTGCGCCTGTTGACAGGGGAGAAAACCTCAGACGTGACATCTGCCTGACACTTGAGCAAATGGATATTTTCCCAGAAAGCTCAAGACATGAAACCGGTCCGGGTCAGAACGAGATAGATTTTCAGTATTCAAACGCACTGAAAGCTGCCGATAATCTTGTGACGTTCAAGAACGTTGTAAAATCTGTGGCTGACAGAAATGGGCTTTATGCAACGTTCATGCCAAAGCCTATCGTTGACAACTGCGGCTCCGGTCTGCATATAATGCTCATGTGCATGAAAGGCACGGAAAATGTTTTCAAACCTCAGCTTGGCGGACTTTCCAAAGAGGCTGAGCGCATGATAGCAGGAATACTGAAAAACGTTGGCGATATGACGCTGTTTCTAAACACCACTACAAATTCATACAAACGTTTTGGCAGTCTGCTTGCACCTAAGTACATTTCATGGTCACATGAAAATTATGCACAGCTTCTTCGTGCACCGCTTGCTGATACAGATGAGAATGGTATAATACTCCGTTCAGCAGACAACACCTGTAATCCTTACTTTGCTATGGGTCTGCTTATTTATGCCTGCATAGACGGCGTTATAAATAAGGAAGAACTTCCAAAACCTTTTAATTTCAATATAGGCTCGGCAGATGAAAGCGAGCTTGCAAAGCTTGAAACACTTCCGCAGTCTTTGAAAGAGGCAGTGGAACGTGCTGAAAAGAGCGAGTTTCTTGCGGATAGGCTTCCTGAGCATATGTTGGAGCGTTTTATCGCAATAGAAAAGGAGCTTATCATAGAATATGAGAGAGCTGCCGATAAGGAGCAGTTTGAAACAGCCAGATATTTTTATCATCTGTAATGTCAGAGAAAGCTAAAAAAAGGAGGTGGGGAAATGGACAGGATACTTGTGGCTTCAAGCAATGACAAGGCAACAGCTATGCTTGTGAGTCTGTTAAAAGAAACCTTTCCCACCTGCAAGACTTCTATAGCCGCAACGGGTCTTGAAACAAGGCGTGCGGTAGGGTCAGGCAGTTATGACTGTGTCGTGATAAACTGTCCATTGTCAGACGAATATGGCAACGAGCTTGCGGAGATAGTCTGCACCTCAACTGACGCAAGCTGTGTGGCTATCGCAAAGTCGGAAAATGCAGATATTCTTGCTGATAAACTGGAAGATTTCGGCGTAATGGTGATACCAAAGCCACTAGGCAGACAGTATTTTTACCGTTCAATGAAATTTGTCAGTGCCGCAAGAAAAAGAATGCTGGGAATAAGGTCTGAGAACCTGAAACTGCACAAAAAGCTTGAAGAGATAAGAACGATAAACAGAGCAAAGTGCTCACTTATGCAGTATCTTGGCTTTACAGAACAGCAGGCTCATAAATATCTTGAAAAGCAGGCTATGGATAAGAGATGCACAAAGATCGAGGTGGCTCAGAAGGTCATCGAGATGTACGAGGTTTAAATGTTACATAATTGTTAAATTAATGTCACGCTATTGCAATTATCGGAGTAATGTTGTATAATAATAAAGGAAAATTTAAAATAACGGAGGTCGTTAAAAAATGTTAGTTTCAGCTAAGGAAATGATGACAAAGGCACTTGCAGGCAAGTATGCTGTAGGTCAGTTCAATATTAACAACCTTGAGTGGACAAAGGCTATCCTTCTCACTGCTCAGGAACTGCAGTCACCTGTAATTCTTGGTGTGTCTGAGGGCGCAGGCAAGTACATGACAGGCTTTAAGACAGTTGCTGCTATGGTTAAGGCAATGGACGAAGAGCTCGGTATCACAGTACCAGTAGCACTTCACCTTGACCACGGAACATATGAGGGCTGCTACAAGTGCGTAAAGGCTGGTTTCTCATCTATCATGTTCGACGGTTCACACTATCCATTTGAGGAGAACCTTGCTAAGTCAACTGAACTTGTTCACGTTGCAGATCAGCTTGGTCTTTCTATCGAGTGCGAAGTTGGTTCTATCGGTGGCGAAGAGGACGGTGTTGTAGGTATGGGCGAGTGCGCAGATCCAGACGAGTGCAAGACAATCGCTGATCTCGGCGTTACAATGCTCGCAGCTGGTATCGGTAACATTCACGGTAAGTATCCAGCAAACTGGCCAGGTCTTTCATTCGAGACACTTGCTGCTATCAAGGAAAAGGTTGGCGATATGCCACTGGTACTTCACGGCGGTACAGGTATTCCTGATGACATGATCAAGAAGGCAATCTCACTTGGCGTTGCAAAGATCAACGTAAACACAGAGTGCCAGCTTTCATTCCAGGAGGCTACAAGAAAGTACATTGAAGAGGGCAAGGATCTTCAGGGCAAGGGCTTTGACCCAAGAAAGCTTCTCAATCCTGGCTTCGAGGCTATCAAGGCTAAGGTTAAGGAGAAGATGGAACTCTTCGGTTCTGTTGGCAAGGCTTGATCAATAGCTAAATTAACGTAAATAAACGGGCTGTCGTTTCGGCGGCAGCCTTTTTATGTTATTTTATTTTCCAATTAAATAGAGTGTAACCTAGATCAACCACTCACAAATAAAAACAAGGAGATTTTTTTATGGAAATTTTCAGTGCACGTCGTTTAACAAACATGGGACTTATTGCAGCGATATATGTTGTGGCTACGATGCTTTGCAGCTCGCTTGCATACGGACAGGTACAGTTCCGCATATCTGAGGTTTTGATGCTACTTTGTTATTTCAACAAGGATTACATCATTTCGCTTTCTATAGGTTGTTTGATAGTCAATCTATTCAGTACGCTCGGAATGGTGGACGTAGTATTTGGAACGCTTGCTACAGTTGTGGCAGCGGTTCTTATCTATCTGCTGAGAAACAAGGTAAATCTTGTAGTTGCGTCGCTTTTCCCGGTGATATCAAATGCGGTGATAGTTGGCTTTGAACTGACGTATGTCTTCAAGACGCCGCTTCTTGTGAACATGGGCTGGGTAGCCTTAGGCGAATTTGTATGCGTAACGATAGTTGGTGTTATACTTGTCAAGGCGCTTATGAAGAACAAGTATTTCAGCAAGCTTGTGACTTTCGGCATGAGTGATCAGGCTCTTAGTGAGCAGTTTAAAAACGGGTGATGATTCCGATATAAAAATCAGCCTGACTTTTTAGTCAGGCTTTATTTTTTGGCGTTTTTATCGAAAAAACTGCGAAAATGTAGGTTTGTCAATCATATTGGACACTATTATTAAGAAATTCGATAGG
>NZ_QTWZ01000018.1:0-44785 GCF_003461385.1 Ruminococcus sp. AF17-1AC | reverse complement strand
CGCCTATCGAATTTCTTAATAATAGTGTCCAATATGATTGACAAACCTACATAGCTATGTATATAAACATCATGTGAGAGAATGTTCTTAACATATGTTAAATAAATGTTTTTCGCACCCGCTTTGATTATTCAAATAATTTTACAAAATTACAAATACCCCCTTGACACTTCCCCCGTTCTGCACTATAATACTACACAAGAGAGCTTTTTCAGCGTTTTCAATAAGACAAAATGGGCATAATAAAGCCTAGAAAATAAGCTTTTTTGTGGGATGTGCCGCAAAAGTGTCCTGTTATTTGTTAAAGTGTAGACAAACGGCGCATAATATGATATAATGTAGGGTGAGAAATGAGCGGTTTAAAACAGGCGGTCAGAAACACCGCCAAGATCATAATGTTCAAAGGAGTCTATCCCCTTTGCTATAAAGTGTCAAGCCTTAGACCTTTGAGAAAAAACAAGGTCATCTTTGCCGAGATAAGAAGCGGTACGCTGACGGATAGCTTCCGCTATATCTATGAGGAGATAAAGACCAGAGGACTTGATCCGCAGGTCTATTACGTCCATAATAATAAGGGCGGAATGGGCTATCTGCTGAGATATCTGAAGCTTACTTGGCTAATGGGAAACGTGGGTTGCGTTTTGCTTAACGATACCTGTAATCTGTTCGGTGCTTTTAAGTTCAGAAAAGACACAAAGGTCATTCAAACATGGCATTCCTGCGGAGCTTTCAAAAAGTGGGGAGAAAGTATCACCGACCTCTCTTTCGGCGAGTCGCTGGAAGAATTGAGAAAGTTCCCTGCCCATACAAGCTATACACTTTGTACCGTCAGCAGTAAAGAGTGCATATGGGCTTTCAAGGAAGCTTTCGGCTTTGACCTTGATAATAATAGCGTGCAGGCAATAGGCGTATCTCGTACTGACTTTTTCTTTAAAGAGGAAAATCGTGTGAAAGCCTTTGAAAATCTCTATAAAAATTGCCCGAACGCACAGTATAAAAAAGTCCTGCTCTATGCCCCGACCTATCGTGGGGACGCTGATAAGGCTTATATCCCCGAAAAGCTGGATATAAAAGTCCTTAAAGAGAATTTCGGCAGCGAGTGGGTGCTTCTTGTAAAAAGACACGGCTTTGTTAAAAAGGAGTGGGATATCCCCGAGGATTGTCAGGACTTCGCCTTTGACATAACAGAACATATGCCTATCGAGGATCTTCTTTTTACTGCCGATATGTGCATAACCGATTATTCTTCGCTTATTTTTGAATATTCGCTCTTTGAAAGACCTATGATATTCTACGCTTTTGACCTTGACCAGTTCTACGACTATAGAGGCTTTTATTATCCCTATGACTATAGCTTCCTCCCGGGACCAATAGTTAAGACCAATGAGGAGCTTATAAACGCCATAAAGCAGGGAAAAGCCGACCCTACTGTCATCTCCGATTTCAGAGAAAGATTTATGGGTGCTTGCGACGGCCGTTCTACCGAAAGGATAGCCGATTATATTATGTCACAAAACAGCGAATACTAATTTATGTAGGGGTGAACAGCGTTCGCCCGTTGACTGCCGAAACTTTATCGGCGTATCACAATGATTTATTTGTCAGATACATTATTATAATATAAATATCAGTAAGGAGTTTGTCTATGATTTACGGTGCAATGCTCGCAGGGGGATCAGGTACAAGAGTTAAAAGCTCGAAAATACCAAAGCAGTTTATCGAGATCGGAGGTAAGCCGATCATAATCTATACCCTTGAAAATATGCTCAAGGTAAAGAGATTTGATTATATCTATATTGCCGTCCATAAGGACTATGAGGACTATATGAACGAGCAGGTGAAAAAGAATATTCCTGAAAGCGAAAAGGTAAGGATAATTCTCGGCGGCAAGGAAAGAATGGATACTATAAATAATGTCACCACCGCTATCACAAAAGATAACGGACTTCATGATGACGATGTTATCGTTATCCACGATGCCGTAAGACCTTTTGTTACAGAGAAGATACTCAACGATTCCATAGATTGTGCCGCAGAATACGGTGCTTGCGTCTGCGGACTTCCATGTGCAGATACTATCCTCCATTCAAAGGGAGGAGAGTATGTTGAAGACATCCCTGTCAGAAGCGAGCTTTACAGCGGACAAGCTCCCGACAGCTTCCGCCTTGCCCACTTTATCCAAATGCAGGATAACCTCACTGAGGAGCAGAAAAAAGTCATCACAGGCACTTCGCAGATATGCACGATGAATAACCAGCCTATCCACCTTATAGAGGGCGACGCTATTAATTTCAAGATAACAACAGACAGCGACCTGCTTATTGTCAGAACGCTGCTTGGCGGTAAATAGAAAGGACTTTTTTTTATGAAAAGCTTAATAAACATACCAGAAAAGATGAAAGCACTTGTGCTTTATGGCGTGGGCGACCTGAGAGTAACTGAGGTAGACGTGCCAAAGCTTGAAAAAGGCACTGTATTGCTGAAAATAAAGGCGTGCGGAATTTGTTCAAGCGATATGCCAAGATGCTTTGTAACAGGAACTTACCACTTCCCGACCATACCTGGTCATGAGTTTTCAGGTCAGATAGTTGCAGTTGGCGATGACGTTGACGAAAGCCTTCTCGGCAAACGTTCCTGCGTGTTCCCTATGCTCCCTTGCAAGCATTGTAAAGCCTGCAAAATGGAGGAATATGCACAATGCTCAGGCTATAGCTATTTCGGTTCAAGACAGGACGGCGCATGGGCTGAGTACCTCGTTGTTCCAGTATGGAACTTAGTTCCGTTCGACGATACCCTCGATTATAAAACTGCAGCGCTCTGCGAGCCTGCCGCTGTTTCAATGCACGCTGTAAATATCGGTGACATCAAAGAGGGTCAGAACGTTGTTATCATAGGCACAGGTACAATAGGCTTTATGATAGCCCTCTTTGCAAAAGAGAGAACAAAGACCGGTAAGGTGGTTATCGCAGGCCGTTCAAAGAATAAGCTTGAGTATGCAAAGAAGCTGGGCTTTGACGTTGTTGATACAGGCGTTGACGATCTCCCTGCTCAGGTGAAGAAGATAATAGGTATCGACGGAGCAGACGTAACATTTGAAGCTGTCGGCTCAAACGAAGCTATCGCCTCCGCTATCGAGTCAACAGGCGCTCTTGGCAGTATCGTTCTCGTTGGCAACCCGTCAACAGACCTTATCCTGCCTAAGAATATCTATTGGTCAATACTGAGAAAGCAGATAACAGTCAAAGGCTCATGGAATTCCAGCTATAACAGCAGAGTGAACGATTGGAAGAAAGCCCTTGAAGTTTTCGAGCATAGCGACGTAAACTTTGCCGATCTTATCACACATACATTCACAATAGAGGAGAACGAAAAGGCATTCTCCGCTATCAGAAACACAGGCGAGTTCACCTTAAAGGTAATGTTCACATTTGACGATTAAACAGTCTGCTGTTTGTAAATTTGAGTAAAAATTCTGTAGTCGCTTTTCAAGACCCGAAATGAAAGTTGAGGGAAGCTGTAAAGGCGGCGGAAAGTAAGGAATAGTTTTAAATGGATAATATGACTCCCGAATTTGAAGAGATATACGGGAACAGAAGAAAGACTATTGAGAGATTAAAAGAGAGAAACAAAAAATTCGCAGAGCTTACAAGAGTAGAGTTCAAGAGAGTTATCCTCCATATCGAGGGCGAGCTTGTGGGCTTTGAAAAAGACGAGCTTGAAAACTTGTCAGCAAGATTCATCACGCAGGATAGAACTTGTATGTTCCCTGCCCAACATTTTGAAGTAAGCGGAACTCATTTTCATCTGACAGTGAATATAATGTCCGCCAATAACGAAGCCCCTATCGCCACAGGCGACTATGCCCTTAAAATATTCACAAAGTATAAGGGCATGAATAAACCGCAGATATCAACAGATACAGTGGATTATGTCCTCAGTGGCAGTACGCTTCTCAAGCTCACTTATGATAACGATGGCAGATGCCTGTCAAAACAGGTGCTTACGAACGAGTATCCTTGTATCATATCCGATAAAGTGGAAACTATAGAGGACGATACAAAGGCGAACCCTATGAACTTCAAGCTCAGACGAGGCGCAGAAAACCTTTTCTATGCCGAGTCTGCAAGCGATATGGATACACTCGAATATAAGCTTGCCGTCACCTATAAAGAGCCTAAGCCTTCACAGACCTTGCCAAAACGTATTGCGAAAAAGCTTCAAAACCGCAAGAAGCTCATTATAAGAGATGTTTACGGCTTAAAGATATGGTGCTTTAAAAAGGCTTTCTCGTTCTTTAAGCATTTTGCTAAGAAAAACGGGGATATTATCCTCTTTGCCAGCGGTTCGAGAGCCGAGATAGGCGGAAACGAAAAGGTCATCTATGACCGCATGATAGAAAGAGGACTTGACAGCAAGTATAAGTTCAGATTTGACTTCAAAGCAAGTATCACTGTCAATAGGTCGATACCTGCCATGATAAGGTTCGTCTACTATCTTGCAACCTCCGATATCATTCTTATAGATGATTATTACCCTGACATCTACCTTGTGGATTATCCTAAGAACGTCAAGGTGCTTCAGGTATGGCACGCCTGCGGAGCGTTCAAGTCATTGGGCTTTGAAAGACTTGGCAAGCCGGGCGCACCTCCGTTCAATACAAGGGTGCATAAGTGCTATACCCACGTTCCTGTAAGCTCCTATCATTCTGCGCTCCACCATGCAGAGGGCTTCGCTATCGACGAAAAGAAATTCTATCCTGTGGGTATCCCAAGAACGGATATCTTCTTTGACGATGAGTATAAAGCTAAAACAAGAGAGCAGATGCTGGAGGTTTTCCCTGAGTGCAAAACTGCAAAAACAGTTTATATGTATGCTCCGACTTTCAGAGGAGATAACGCAAATAATGCTCATTTCCCATTTGATAAGCTTGACCTTACAGCATGGGGCAAATTTCTTGATGAAACGGATTCCGTTCTTATCGTAAAGCTCCACCCGTTTGTAAAAAGGCGTATCGAAATACCTGACGAGTATGCTCACAGAATACTTGACGCCTCAGACTACAGAGAGGTAAATGATATCTTATTTATAGTTGACGTGCTTATCACAGACTACAGCTCTATCATATATGAGATGTCACTGCTTAAAAAGCCGATGCTTTTCTTTGCTTTCGACCAAAAGTATTATGAAGCAACAAGAGATTTCTATGAGCCGTATGAGGAGCTTGTTCCTGGTAAGATCGTCCATGATTTTGATGAGCTTATGACCGCTCTCAGAGATAAGGATTACGAGTTTGAAAAAATGGAGGGCTTCATAAAGAAGAACTTCAAATATACAGACGGAAAGTCCACCGACAGAGTAATAGACCAGCTTATCATGGGCATTGAGCCTGAAGATAACAGCAGAAGATAAAAAAAGATGAATAGAAACAGGAGGATCAGTATGGACAATGGTATGATATCAGTCTCAATGATGTGCGTCCATCTGGGACAGATAAAGGAATATCTTGACGCTTTTAAGCGCAACAATATCGAATATCTCCATATAGACGTAATGGACGGCTCATTTGTGCCGAATTTCACACTTTATCCTGATTATGTAAAACAGCTCCGTGATCTAACGGATATCCCATTTGATTTTCATTTCATGATAGAAAAGCCTGAGGAAAGGCTCCAGTGGTTTGATATCAGAGAGGGCGATTATGCGGCAGTGCATTATGAAAGCACAAAGCATATCGCAAAGTGCCTGCAATATCTCCGTTCTATCGGTGCAAAGCCTATCCTGGCTATCAATCCCGGCACACCTATCTGCGTGGTAGAGGAAGCCGTAGACTTCATAGACGGTGTGCTTGTCATGACAGTAAACCCCGGTTTTGCAGGACAGAAGCTCGTGCCTAACACGGTGGATAAGGCAAGACGTCTTAGAAAGTGGCTTGACGAAAACGGCCACGAGGACATCATCATAGAAACTGACGGCAATATGTCAAACGAGAACTGCCGCAAGCTTTACGAAGCAGGTGCAAGAATGTTTGTTGCAGGAACATCGAGCCTTGTTAAGCCGCAGGTAGAGGGTATAGACGAAAGGATAGCCGAAAACCGCAAAAATATTTGTCCTTTGGGATAAAAAATTGAAAAATGCAGCCGCTCTGTACATTGTGCAGGGCGGTTTTTATTTCACACCTGCGGTATCCGCACTTTGTTTATCTACTTCACAAACCATGTAGGGGAGCAGCGCAATTTCTGCTTTGCAGAAATCCGACGTCCCGCTTGCGTTTGCTCGACAAACTCCACGTTATCCGCACAACGTTTGGCAAGAAATTGTCCGCTTTTTTTCATTCGTGACAAATTCAAGCCTAACCGCTTCGATATCTGGCTGTCGAGGGCGCCAGCCCCTACACCAAAGTTCTACCGCCACAAAATCGCTGTCGCTCTTTGCGGACTTTACCTTGTATAAGAGGACACAAAAAGCGGTGCAGAGTTTCCACTCCGACACCGCTTTGCTTATATCTTTACTTTATTTTTCTCTATAAAGTCCACATTCCCTATCATGGGAATATATCACTCCCACCGCCTGCAAAAACGAATATATTATCACGCTTCCCACGAACTTCATTCCACGCTTTTTCAAGTCTGCAGATATCCTATCGGACCATTCGTTGGTAGTTTTATCGCACTCATACAATATTTCTCCGTCAGTAAACTTGCAAAGATAATCATAAAAGCTCCCCTGCTCCTTCACAATATCCCGAAATATTCTTGCATTAGAAATACTCGCCCTAATTTTCAGCTTATTTCGCACAATAGAACTGTCAGAGCAAAGCTCTGCGATCTTCTCTTCGTCATATCCACAGACCTTATCAAGGTCAAATTCATCATAAGCTCTGCGAAAATTCTCACGCTTGTTCAGTATGCACTCCCACGAAAGCCCAGCCTGAAAAGACTCCAGCACAAGCATCTCAAACAAATAGCTGTCATCAGTCCTGAGAACGCCCCATTCCTTGTCATGATATTCCACATACTTTGGATTTTTCAGGTCGCACCATTTGCACCTGTTCATATCTCGATACCCTCCAGCCTCAACAACGCCGCCTTGTTTCCTATTCCGCCGCTGTAGCCTGTGAGCCTGCCTTTTGCACCCACTACCCTGTGGCATGGTACTATTATGCTTATGGGATTTGCACCCACCGCACCGCCTACAGCCTGTGCAGACATCTTCTCTTTCCCAAGCCGCAAAGCTGCCTGTGCCGCTACCTCACCATAGGTCATGACCTTTCCGTATGGTATCGTGGTCATTATCTCCGTGACGATCCTGCGAAACTCCGTCTGTCCGCCAAGCTTGTATCTCGGCGTAAAATCAGGTGTTTCTCCGCTGAAATATGCCTTAAGCCAACTGCAAGTTTCTTTAAATACAGGCAGAAACTTCTCTTCACAGCCCTCTGTCACGCTCGCACCCTTTGAGCCTTGAAACCATAACCCGGTGAGATATTCCCCCTCACCGCTCATTATTATGTCATCAAAGCCGTCAGGTGTAGCGTATGCCCATTTGCAGGTCATATAAGCTTCGTACCCTCGTTGTCAATGTGAAATTCCTTTACCTGCCAGCCTTTAAGCCATGCATTGTCAAGAGAAAATTTCATCTTGCCTGCGAAATATTGATTGCTCTCATCTACTATAGCCATGATAGTTGGACCTGCACCGCTTATGTATGCCGCATATGCACCATGAGTGTACGCAATGTCAAAAACGTCCTTGCAGTGGGGTATAAGCGCCATTCTGTAAGGCTGGTGAAGCCTGTCATCAACTGCCGTTTTCAGATTTTCAAACTTGCCCGTAAGAAGCGAAGCCGAGAAAAGCGCCGCACGGGAAAGGTTGTAAACTGCGTCCTTGTGTGAAACTTCCTTTGGCAGACAAGCCCTCGCTTCCTCAGTTTTCAGCTCAAAATCAGGTATTATCGCCACGAATTTCAGCTTTGTGAAAACCTCCTGCTTTACCCAGTGTACCTTTCTTCCGTCAAATACCGCCGTCACGATTCCGCCAAGAAGTGCAGGCGCAGTGTTGTCAGGGTGACCCTCTATCTGTGCCGCAAGGTCAACAAGATCGTCCTTTGTGAGGGGATCTCCAAGCATTTTGTTTGCTCCCACAAGTCCTGCGATTATGCAGGCAGAGGAAGAACCAAGTCCCCTCGCCATAGGAATGTTGCTCGTCTGTATAAGCTTTAGTCCCTCCAGCTTTTTTCCGCATACTGCAAAAAGGTCTTTGGCAGAAATGTAAATGAGGTTTCTCTCGTCCGTAGGAATGTCAAGTCCGTCCGCAGCCGTAATGTCTATCTTGTCGCACTCCTCCATTTCAATGTAGTTGTAGTAAGTGAGCGCAAGACCCAGTGCGTCAAAACCGGCGCCAAGGTTAGCCGACGTGGCAGGTATCTGTATTTTTATCATGGTGAAAACTCCTTTATATGTAAAAATGTACGAATAAGAGCAGTTAAAATTGTCTTTTACATCAATTGACAATTAGTCAATGTTATGCTATCCTTTAGTTAAAGAAAGGGGGGCGAGCAAATGAATAGAAAAATAATTATCGCTCTGTGTGCGTTGTGTCTGTGTGTATTTTGCTCGTGCAGTAAAAGCAAAGAACAAAACAATTCGTCACAAAAAACGTCCGAAACAACAGCAGTGACCACTGCATCAACAACTGGCACTACTCAAACGACCTCAGAGCTTGTGGCAGATACTCCGCCTCCATATATGTATTATAGTGGCAAAACATATACCTCACTGAACAAAGTTGAAGAAACTCTTATGTCAACAGACGATAAGATAACCGAAAGGCTGGACGGCTATGAGTTCGTAGGAAACACCCACGAATTTTTTAACGTCGGTGAGATGAAGTCAGATTTTGATGTGACTTCACTGCCTGATAACGCCAAGGTCTATCATGACCCTGACAAAGCAGATGACGGTGACCCGTTTATAATTGCCTTTGAAGAAAACGGACAAACCACCCTCTATTATATGAATTTGCTCAGTGAATAACATACTGTAAAAAACGCAATTGATTTCTTTGAGGGGGACTTATTATGAAAAAGAAAACAGCAGTTATTATTCTGGCATTTCTGACAGTATGTCTTTGCTCGTGTTCAAAAAGCAAAAATGACAGCGGAATAGACTCCGAATATGTTAAAACAGAGAGTGTTGTAACTGAGGAGAGCACAGAGGAAACAACAGAGGTCAGAGGAGCTGATATGTGTCCATTGTATATGTATTATGAGGGCGATCTGTATATCCCTGCGGTCAATCCTGAAGACAGACTGATCTTTGATACAGCCGAGTTAAAAGACTATAAGTATGTCGGAAAAACAACACAATGCAGTGATTGCAGTGGCTTAACAGAGAATTTTAGGGTCACCATTCTTCGTGATAATGCAAAGGTCTATTATGATCAGAATGAACCTTTGGACGGCAAGCCTTTTGCTCTGATGTCTATTAATGAGAACGGCACTGTTTGGATAGCATATCTCAAACTAAATGATCGTGATTAAATATGTAAAGCGGCGGAGTTTTGATCCGCCGCTTCTTGTTTTTTATCAGTATATCCTTATCTTGCTTGCGATCTCAGCGGAGTGTGAAAGGATAGTCAGGTTAGCGTCAATGTCAGCCTCTTTCATGTTCGGCGTGATAAACGCAAGCTCGTTCTCTGTCCTGCCCGAACGCTCTATATACATGAGCTTTCCGAACATCTCAGAAATAGAAGACTTGAGAGCCTCAGCATTTTCAGCCTTTATGCGAACATACATTGAAACGTCCATATCCTTGTATGGTGCAACAAAGTTCTTGTCATCACAATCTTCCCATGTAAGAGCAAGCACTCTGTGATGATGCTTCAGACAATCAATAATGTCGCCCACTACCGCTGAAGCTGTAGGAAGCTTGCCTGCACCCTGTCCGTAGAACATAACGTCGCCAACGCCGTCGCCTGTTACGCTGATAGCATTGTATACATCGTCAACAGACGCAAGAAGATTTGACTTTGGCACAAGTCTAGGACAAACGATGGCACTCACTCTGCCGTCGTCAAGCTTCTTTACAGAACCTATAAGCTTTATAACATAGCCTGCGTTTGCAGCATATTCAACATCATCAAGTGTGATCTTTGTTATGCCTGAGCAGTGTACCATTTCAGGATAAATGTGCTTGCCGTATGCAAGTGAGCCAAGTATACAGATCTTTCTGCAAGCGTCCTCGCCCTCAACGTCAGCCGTAGGGTCAGCCTCAGCATAACCAAGCTTCTGAGCCATTTTAAGAGCATCGTCAAATGACATCTGCTCTTTTATCATCTTTGTGAGAATGAAGTTTGTCGTTCCGTTGAGAATACCTGATATCTGGAGTATCTCGTTTCCTGCCAGACACTTGTTAAGCGGTCTGATGATAGGTATACCGCCGCCAACGCTTGCCTCGAACAGATAGTTGCAGTTGTGTTCCCTTGCTATTTTAAGAAGCTCTGCACCCTTTTCCGCAACTAGCGCCTTGTTTGATGTAACAACGCTCTTGCCGTGTTCAAGAAGCTTCTTTGTGTAGTCATAAGCGAAAGTCGTTCCGCCTACTACCTCGGCTACTACTTCTACCTCGGCATCATTGAGAATGATGTTGAAGTCCTTTATCATTTTGTCTGCAAATGGAGAATCAGGGAAATCCCTCAGATCAAGAATGTACTTGATGTCACATTCCTTGCCGACCTTTTTTGAGATAGATTCGCGGTTTTTCATAAAAAGCTCTACCGTACCAGAGCCTACAACGCCATAACCGATAACTGCTACTTTACACATAAAAAATCCTCATTCCTAATAAATTATATATTGTTAAAATCTTATTTTACCCTTACTCTCCCGATATTATCTTGACTTCCACAACGCCGTGAACTTTAGAAAGCTCCTCTGTCAGCACATTTGTGCTAAGTGCGTCATGCTCAAATCTTACCGAGAATGTCACCGTCGCCACCGAGTCGATAGGGATATTCTGGTTTATGGTCAGAATATTCGTGTTCAGCTCGTAAAGCCGTGATATAATAGAGGAAAGCACACCCTTTTCATCTCTCAGTATGCAGTATACCGAAACGATGTTGTTTGTGAGCTGTTCTTCATAATTGAATACGGAGTCCTTGTATTTGTAGTATGCGCTCCTCGATATCCCCACCTTGCGGCAGGCTTCCGATGAAGTGGAAACTTCGCCCCTTGCCCTCATGCGCTTTGCGGCAAGCACCTTTAGCACAATGTCAGGAAGCACCTCAGAACTTACGATAACAAGTTTGTTTTGCCCGTTCTCCAATTTTAGTCCACCTCCAAAGTACAGATGTGTGCGTGATAAATACAAGTTTACCACTTTTGTCCCCTTTTGTCAAGTGACCTGACCGCAGATATTCAACTAATTTTTCAAATTCAGGGTAAAATAAAATGTGTATTCTGACTAAAATCATTACACATAGAGCAATTTGTCCAAAGAAAAGTCATATAGATAGTGCAAAGTATATAAATAGTACGGCTTTGTACCCCTTCAAACTTGCTATTTAGGACAAAAAGGTGTACAATTAATGTTATGAAACTATCCTGCCTGAAAGGGGAGAATAATATGGATATGATAGCAGAAATACTGCAAACAGATAAAGCCGCTGCAGGCAAGCTTGAAAAAGCAGCTATGGAAAGCGGCGAACTGCTGGAGCGCACAGTGAAAGAAGCGCAGGAGCTGAAAGAAAACGCCCTGAAAGAAGCCGAAGCCTATAAAACGCAGAAAGCCAAAGAGGTCACAGAGCGTATAAATACCGAAAGCGAAAAGATAACTTCCGCACAGAACGAGAAAACAACGGTTCTCGATAAAATATTTGAAGAAAAACATACTCAGTGGGAGAAGGAGATATTTGATAATATCATCTCTCCGAAGTAGAGCGAAATTTTTCCGTGAAAGGGGCTGAAAAAAATATGCTTGACAGCTGGTCTGCCAACGGAACAGTGGCGAAAATAAAATATATCCACGGCAGAATGTTTACTAAAGAGAACTATCATGAAATGCTCATGCGAAGAACAGTCCCCGAAGCCGCAGACTATCTTGCACATTCAGCCAGATATAAAGACGCTTTCCGTGACGTTGACCCTAATACCGTCCATAGAGGTTTTGTGGAGGCGCTTCTCCAAAGAGAGAATTTCAATACCTATATGCGCCTGTGCAGATTTCAGGAGCTTGATAAACTGCCTTTTTATGACTTCCTTATAAAAAGCAAGGAGATAGAATGTATTCTGTCCATGATAAACAATATAAATTCAGGGCTTGATAATTCTTACCTTAACGACCTTCCCGGCTATGTCATAAAACATTCAAAGGTGAGCCTTCTTGAAATGAGCCGAGCCGAGAACTATGAACAACTTCTTAAAATACTAAGAAATACACCGTATTATAAGATACTGGTGAAAATACCGCCTTTGGAGGACGGCTCAGCGGATTATACCGAGTGCGAGCTAAGGCTGAGAACAGCCTATTATACCGAGCTTTTGAATACCGCAAAGCATGATTTTTCCGAAATGCAAAGCAAACAGCTCTCAGAAATGATAAGCCGAGAGATAGATTGCCTTAACATAATAAACGCCTACCGTATGAAAGCCTTTTTTGGCTACTCCTCCGAGGAGATAAAAAAACGGCAGATAAGAATAAAAACAGGCACAGGCTCAGTTAAAAGACTTGATAAGTATTATGAGCTTGAAAGCCCCGAAGATATGCTCGAATGGGTGAAAAGATCAAAGTATTCAAAGGGTTGCAAACAGACCTCTGAATATATCGAAAGCATAGTGCGAAGCTCACAGTTTTGCTATCTTTCCCATATCCTAGCCCAAAGCACCGCCGCACCGGTTTCTCTCTATGCCTTTATGAAACTGTGCAGTACGGAAGCCTTGAACATCGTGCATATAATCGAAGCGATAAGATATAATGCCGACCCCTCGGCAGTTGAAAAGGATCTTATCATCACCGCCTGAGCGGTAAATTCTCAGGAAAGGAGATAATGTGATTGGCTATAGAAAAAATGTCCCTTGTGAATATAGCAGGTCTTATGGACGAGCTTGATGCGACCTTGAAAAGGTGCTGTGAAAGCGGCTGTTTTCATATCGAGCCTGCGGGCAATTCTCCTGACAGCGCAATGAAGCCCCTCAGCGAGAAAAACGAGTATGACCGACCTCTGAAAGAGCTTGCCCAGCTTTCCACACAGCTTGGTATAACTCTAAAGGAAACTGATTTTACTGACTGTGACCTGTCAGCTCCGCAGGATTTTAACTCCCTGTTTGAAAAGTATAATACCCCTTTCAGCGAGCTTAATACAAAGCGGCTGGAGCTTACTCAGCGTATCTCAGAGCTTGGAGGGGCGGTCAGACAAATAGACCACCTGAAAGGTATGCACAGCGACTTTCAGCAGCTTTTCTCAATGAAGTATGTTTCCGTCCGTATCGGAAAGCTGCCTGTGGATAACCTGCCGAAGCTTGACTATTATGACGAGAATTTCTTCTTTGTTCCATTTGAAATGGGAAAAAGCTTCTGCTGGGGAATGTATTTCGTCCCTGAACGTGATAAACAGCGTGTTGATGATATCTTCCACTCAATGTATTTTGAAAGGATACGGATACCGTCCTATGTATCAGGCGACGCAGACGAAGCCTTGGAAAAGCTAAAACAAACTATAGACGTAGATACAGTTGAGAACGCAAAGATAAACGAGCAGATAAACGAGCTTGCCGCAAAAGCAGAGCCTGAACTGCAAAAAGCTTTCTCAAAGCTGAGATTTATCCACGATACCTTTGACCTGCGGCGAAATGCCGCCGCACTAAACGATAAGTTTTATCTTAAAGGCTTTATCCCCGAAAAGGAAAAAGGCCGCTTTGATAAACTCTTTTCTGATATGCGTTCAGTGTCAGTGGTCTATCTGCCTCCTGACGCAGACGCCTCATGTGAGCCGCCAACAGTGCTTAAAAACAACTTTTTGACCCGACCTTTCACAATGCTTGTGGAAATGTATGGTCTGCCTGAGTATAAAGGCTATAACCCCACAGCCTTCGTGGCAATAACCTATACTCTGCTTTTCGGCATAATGTTCGGCGACTTGGGTCAAGGACTTCTTATCGTTCTAGGCGGACTTGCCTTAAAGAAAAAGCTAGGAGCAAAAATAAGCGGTCTTGTCACACGCCTTGGCATATCAAGTATGATATTCGGTACTCTCTATGGCTCGTTCTTCGGTTATGAAGAGCTTTTAGACCCTGTGTTTGAGAATATAGGACTTGACTTCCTGCCCCTAAAGGTTTTCAAGCAAACGAACTTTATCCTCATAACTGCCGTTGCCATAGGTGTGGCACTTATTGTTATCTCAATGATACTCAATATCTATATCGGCTTTAAAAATAAGGATTACGAAAAAGCCATTTTCGGCTGTAACGGCATTGCAGGACTTGTGTTCTACAGCTCTGTTGCTGCAGGACTTGTTGGAACGCTCATGTTCGATGTAAAAGTCATGTCCGCTCCGTTCGTCATTTTCCTTATCGTAATACCATTGGTGTGCATATTCTGCCGAACACCTTTCTCTATCGCCGTTAAATATAAACAGTGGCGTTTGTCCGAGGATGAGGAAAAAATGACCGTGGGCAACTTTATTGTTGAGAACTTCTTTGAAATGTTTGAGTTCCTGCTCAGCTATGTTTCAAATACTATGTCATTTCTCCGTGTGGGCGGATTTGTCCTCTCCCACGCAGGCATGATGCTAGTGGTAATGACCCTTATGGAAATGTGTTCCGCCGCCGCACAGCCTCTCGTGCTTGTGCTTGGCAACCTGTTTGTAATGGTAATGGAGGGCATGATAGTTGCCATTCAGATAATCAGACTTGAGTTTTATGAGATATTCTCCCGCTTCTATGAGGGCGGCGGAAAACCATTCGAGCCTGTTGGTGTAAAATTCACCGCACAAACAGAATGATATTAAATTTGTGGTATTGTTTTGTAGGGGCGAACATCGTTCAGTCACTCGCCGTGACGGGCATTTTACCCCGACCATTATCCATACCCGTACAATGTAATTCGTAAAATCTAAAGTAAAAATAATTTTTTGGAGGAATCAACTATGCTTATCTATTTCCTGCTCCCACTTATAGCAGTCGCACTTCTTTGTGTACCATTCATTTTCACCGCAAAGAAAATAAAGAACGGAAGATCGCCAAAGGGTGCTTTTATCGGTAATCTCTGTACATTTGCAGGCATAATGCTCTGCGCTCTTATCGTCCCTGTAGGTAATTTTGTTTCAGCCGCAAGCGAGGAGGGCGTTAAGGCCGCCCTTTCAACAGGCGCAGGCCTTGGCTACCTTGCAGCAGCCCTTGCCGTTGGACTTTCCTGCGTAGGTTCAGGCATAGCCGTTGCCGCAGGTGCTCCAGCTGCTATCGGTGCAACCTCAGAAGACCCTAAGAATTTCGTAAAGGCTCTTATCTTCGTTGTTCTTGGCGAAGGTATCGCCCTCTATGGACTTCTTATCGCTATCCTTATAATCTCAAACGTAGGCACTGCATTGGGCATTTAACATGAGATTTTATCTTATCAGCGATAATATAGATACCCAAATGGGCATGAGACTTTCAGGTATCGAGGGCGTTGTGGTGCATACCTCCGAGGAGGTGTCAAACGCACTTGATAAGGCTATGGAAATGAAGGACGTTGGCGTTGTGCTTATGACAGAGCTTGCAGTCAAGCAGTGCAGAGAAAAGGTCTATGACTATAAGCTCACAAGAGAAACGCCCCTCATAGTTGAAATACCAGACCGCCATGCCACATCAAAGATATCTGATACCATTTCCCACTATCTCGCAGAAGCAGTGGGAATAAAGCTGTGATTTTGATAGGAGTTTAGTAATGGAAAATCAGACGATAAAACTTGAACGCTTCAAGCAGGCTGTCTTTGAGGACGCTGAAAAGCAGGCAAAGCTCATAACCCAAGCCGCCGATAAACAGCGAGAAAACGAGCTTGCTCAGGCGAAAATAGAAGCACAAAGCCTCGCAGATTCAAAAAAAGCCTCCACAGATAAGACCGAGGAGGCAAGAGCCGTAAGGGAAATATCTTCAAAACAGCTTGAAGCTAAAAGAAACGTGCTTTGCCATAGAGAAAAGCTTATAGACAGCGTTTTTGACAACGTAAAAAGTAGGCTTGCGACTTTCAAAGCAAGCAGAGATTATAAGTCTTGGCTAAAAGAAAAAGCCGAAAAATGCAAACAGACCTATCCCGAGCATAAGGGCGTTATCTACCTCTCACCTGAGGATATGAAATACGCCTCTGACCTTGCAGACTTTGAAGTAAAAAGCCGAGATTCCATAGAGCTTGGCGGTATGCTCATGGTCTATGAGGATAAGGGTATAGCACTTGATTATACCTTTGATTCAGCATTTGAGGGGCAGCGTTCAGCCTTTACTGAAAAAGCCGAGCTAGTGCTTGGGTAATAAGGAGTTTTTTATGGATAAAATATATTCGGTAAACGGACCTGTAGTAAAGGTTGCAGATACGAAAAGCTTTGCCATGCAGGAAATGGTCTATGTGGGCAAAAAGCGTCTTATCGGCGAGGTCATAAGAGTGCAGTCTGATTTTACCACCATTCAGGTCTATGAGGGCACAACAGGACTTATGCCCGGCGAGCCTGTTACCTCAACAGGCGCACCGATGTCAGCCACCCTCGGCCCCGGTATAATAAATAACATCTTCGACGGCATCGAAAGACCGCTTAAAAAGCTTGAAGAAGTCTCAGGTGCTTTTATCGCTGACGGTGCAGACGTAAGCTCGCTTGATACAGAGAAAAAGTATCCCGTTACAATGACAGTGAAAACAGGGGATAAGCTTTCCGCAGGGGATATTTATTGCACCTGCCCCGAAACACCACTTATAACACATAAGTGTATGCTTTCCCCTCTGTCAAAAGGCGGAGAGGTCATATGGACTGCCGAAAACGGCGACTATACAATAAATGACGTTGTGGCAAAAATAAAAGCCCCTAACGGAGCAGTAGAGGAACTCACCCTCTGTCAGAAATGGCCTATCAGAACATCAAGACCATGCAAAAACCGCCTGCCTATTACAAAGCCGTTGGTAACAGGTCAGCGTATCGTTGATACTATCCTGCCGGTTGCAAAAGGCGGAACAGCCGCTATCCCTGGGGGCTTCGGCACAGGCAAGACCATGACCCAGCACCAGCTTGCAAAGTGGTGTGACGCAGATATAATCGTCTATATAGGCTGCGGCGAACGTGGAAACGAAATGACGCAGGTGCTTGAGGAGTTCTCCGAGCTTATCGACCCGAAAACACAAAGACCGCTTACCGACCGAACAGTGCTTATCGCAAATACCTCAAATATGCCTGTCGCTGCCCGTGAAGCCTCTATCTATACGGGCATAACCCTTGCCGAGTATTACCGTGATATGGGTTATCATATCGCAATTATGGCAGACTCTACCTCACGTTGGGCAGAAGCTCTCCGTGAGATATCAGGCAGACTTGAAGAAATGCCTGCCGAGGAAGGTTTCCCTGCCTATCTGCCGTCACGAATTTCTGAGTTTTATGAGCGTGCAGGCTATGTTGAAACTCTAAATGGAAGGGAAGGCTCTGTTACTATAATCGGAGCAGTTTCGCCCCAAGGCTCTGACTTTTCCGAGCCTGTCACACAGAACACAAAGCGTTTTGTACGTTGCTTCTGGGCACTGGATAAATCCCTCGCCTATGCAAGACATTATCCTGCAATAAACTGGAACACAAGCTATTCCGAGTATGCAGAAGACCTTGCAGATTATTATAATAAAAACGTCAATGAGAACTTCATGAAAGTCAGACAGGAGATATCAAATATTCTCGTTGAGGAAAATACCCTTATGGAGATAGTTAAGCTCATGGGTACTGACGTCCTCCCTGACGATCAGAAGCTTCTTATCGAAACCGCAAGAGCCGTAAGAGTAGGCTTTTTACAGCAAAACGCCTATCATAAGGACGATACCTACGTCCCCCTTGATAAGCAGTACCGCATGATGAAGCTTATCACAGATTTCTATGCCCTTGCAAAGAAAGCACTTTCACAGGGCGTGAACGTTGATAAAATAATAGGCTGCGGCTGGATAGAAAAGCTTATCAAAGTCAAGTATGATATACCGAACGATAAAATAGAGCTTTTTGACGAATACGAAAAGAATATGAAAGCCGATATGGAGGCTTTGACAGGAGGTACAGGAGCGTGAACGTAAAATATATCGGTCTTAGCGAAATAAACGGACCGCTCGTTGCACTTGACCATGTAAGCGGCATTTCCTATGACGAAATGGCAGAAATAAAGCTTGATGACGGCACACGTCGCCTTGCAAGAGTTGTAGAGGTGGAAAAAGACAGAGCCGTTTTGCAGGTTTTCGAGGGAACAAAAGGACTTTCCCTTGTTAATACCACCACAAGCTTTCAGGGCAAGCCTATGGAGCTTGCATTGTCTACCGAAATGCTGGGCAGGATATTCAGCGGAGCAGGCAAGCCTATCGACGGTCTGGGAGAGATCTTCCCCGAAAAGTACCGTGACATAAACGGTTCGCCCCTTAACCCTGTTTCAAGAACATATCCTCGAAACTATATAAACACAGGAATATCTTCCATAGACGCTCTGACCACCCTTATAAGAGGTCAGAAACTCCCTATCTTCTCAGGTTCGGGACTTTCCCATAATAAGCTCGCTGTGCAGATAGTAAGGCAAGCGAAAATCGCCGACGAAAACGGGCAGGATTTCGCAATAGTTTTCGGAGCAATGGGCGTAAAAAACGACGTTGCAGATTATTTCAAACGCTGTTTCGAGGAAACAGGCGTTTTGCAAAGGGTCGCAATGTTTTTAAACCTCTCCAACGACCCTATCATAGAGCGTATCCTCACTCCAAGATGCGCCCTCACTTGTGCCGAATATCTTGCCTTTGAGCATGATATGCACATTCTCGTTATCCTCACAGATATGACTTCCTATGCCGAAGCCTTGCGAGAGTTCTCCTCATCAAAGGGGGAGATACCGGGAAGAAAAGGCTATCCGGGCTATCTCTATTCCGACCTTGCCTCTATCTATGAAAGAGCAGGCATTGTAAAAGGTGCAAAAGGATCTGTTACGCAGATACCTATTCTCACCATGCCGAATGACGATATCACCCACCCTGTCCCTGACCTTACAGGCTATATAACCGAGGGGCAGATAGTTCTTGACAGAAACCTCGACCAAACAGGCGTTTATCCTGCTGTTTCTATCCTGCCGAGCCTTTCAAGACTTATGAAAGACGGCATAGGCGAGGGCTATACAAGGGAAGACCACCAAATGGTGTCGAACCAGCTTTTTGCAGCCTATGCAAAAGTACAGGACGCAAGAAGTCTTGCTTCTGTTATCGGCGAGGAGGAGCTTTCCGATACCGATAAAGCCTATCTGAAATTCGGCACGCTTTTTGAAAAGCATTTTATCGACCAAGGCTTTGACGTGAACCGTTCCATAGACGAAACTCTCGACTTAGGCTGGAGCTTGCTCTCCACCCTGCCGAAATCAGAGCTTGACCGTGTTGACGAAGAACATCTTGAGCATTATTACAGTGCCGAAAAAGCTAAGGCACTTTTTGCAGAGGACTAAAATTATAATGGGACACATCTGTGCCGTTCAAATAATTATATAGGGGCGGTCACTTGCCTTGACGGGCATTTTACGCTACACTTTTTGTTAATGCCACATATTTGCACCGCATAAAACAATTATGATAAAAAATTGGGTAAACGATGTTCGCCCCTGCTTGATTTTCAGACCATACTAGATTTTTTAATGATACAGTGATATAATAGAAAGAGGGTGTGACCAATGGCTGAACAGCAGGTCTTTGCCACAAAGGGAAATCTTATACTTTATAAAAAGGCTCTGAAGCTTGCCGCATTGGGCTATGAGCTTCTGGACAGAAAAAGAAATATCCTTATAAGAGAGCTTATGAGCCTTGTTGACAAAGCAGGGGAGCTTAGAGGAAGCATTGAGGACACCTACAAGGAAGCCTACAGCGCACTCCAGCTTGCAAATATCTCCATGGGTCTTGTTACACCTTATGCAAATTGTATCCCTGTTGAAACAGGCGTTGAGATAAGCACAAGAAGCGTCATGGGCGTTGAGCTGCCAAAGGTCACGCTTAAAGAACGCCCTCTGAAAGTCACATACGGCTTTTCTCAGACCGATTCTCAGCTTGACAGAGCCTATCTTGCCTTTGAAAAGGTAAAACAGACCACAGCAGTCCTCGCAGAAGTGGAAAACAGTATCTACAGACTGTCCGTAGCCATAAAAAAGACACAGCGCAGAGCAAACGCCCTGCAAAACATAATCATTCCAAGAAATGAACACATAGTGAAATTCATTACTGACTCTCTTGAAGAAAAGGACAGAGAGGAGTTCTCACGAATGAAAGTAATAAAGGCGGCAAAGCTAAAGTCGGCAAAATAATATTTGTAATGGCTGGCACCCTCGACAGCCCGCTTTTCAACGTTGTTTTGTTTATTGCAGGGGCGGTCACTCGCCGTGACGGGCATTTCACGCTGTGCATTTATTAATGCAACACCTTTGTACTGCACAAATAAATTGTAGGGGCGACCTGAGGTCGCACGTCCAGTCGCTAGCTTGCAGCATTATAAAAACATGAAAGGAAAGATAAAAATGGAATATATCAAAAAAGTATTCAGAAGCTATTGGGTATTGTCCATATTCTGCGTAGTGCTGGGCATCGCACTCATAATCGACCCTAATTTCTTTACCGACGCCATAGGCTATGTTATTGGTGGACTTTTCACCGCATTCGGTGCAGTGGAGCTTATAAGATACTTCGCCATGGGCAAAGACGACCAGAGCTATTCTTCAAGCCTTGTGAGAGGGATCATCCTCGCCGCCATAGGTATTTTCATTATCATAAGACCTGATTTTATCCCGAAAGTCATTGCCGTTGTCTGCGGACTTTATATGCTCATAAGCGGCATCGTGAACATTCAGGACTCCCTTAACCTTAGACGTGCAGGTGTAGAAAGCTGGAACGTAAGCTGTATCTCAGCTGCTGTTACCACTCTCGTTGGTATACTCCTCCTCTTTGACCCTCTTATTTTAGGCGAAACCGCAATGATAGTCCTTGGTATCGCTCTGCTCGTTTCAGGTGTGACGAATATCTTCGGCTGTTTTACCGCAGGCTCAAAGCTCAAAAAGGTAAAGAAGCTTATGAAAAAAGAGCTCAAAGACAGACCTGATAAGGATCATTATATAGATATTTAGGATATTATCGTAGGGGCGACCTAGGGTCGCCCACTTTTTTTCACTGTTTTAGCAGTTTGAAGTATTTCTTTACAAAAATATGTGCATTTTATTGAAATGAGATGTGATTTCACAAGTTTCAACAAATATTTTTGCGTCGATTTGTAAAAGTCTATAAAAATTAAAAAAAGCCTTGACAAATGAGGTCAAAAGGTATATACTCATAACTGTAAACAGCAAAGGCGCTGTGAACCGATCAGGTTCGCAGTGTCTTTTTTTATTTCTTTAGACTATAATTTATAATAGGAGGAATTCAATATGGCAAACGTTCCTGAATATTTCGGCTCAGACGTATTCAATGAATCAGTGATGAAAGAAAGACTTCCAAAGGCTACATACAAGGCTTTGAAGAAGACTATCGACAACGGCGATCCACTTGATATCGAGGTTGCAAACATCGTTGCTAACGCAATGAAGGATTGGGCAGTTGAAAAGGGCTGCACACATTACACTCACTGGTTCCAGCCAATGACAGGTCTTACAGCAGAAAAGCTCGACAGCTTTATCTCACCAACTGAGGACGGTCACGTTATCATGGAGTTCTCAGGCAAGGAGCTTGTTAAGGGCGAACCTGACGCTTCTTCTTTCCCTTCCGGCGGATTGAGAGCAACATTCGAGGCAAGAGGCTATACAGCTTGGGACCCAACTTCATACGCATTCATTAAGGAAAAAGCACTTTGTATTCCTACTGCTTTCTGTTCATACAATGGCGAAGCACTTGATAAGAAAACTCCGCTTCTCCGTTCAATGGAAGCTATCAATAAATCAGCTCTCAGAATTCTGAAGTTATTCGGCTCAGACGCAACAAGAGTTACATCAAACGTTGGTCCTGAGCAGGAATACTTCCTTGTAGACAGAGAGATGTATGCAAAGAGAGAGGATCTTATCCTTGCAGGCAGATCGCTTTACGGCGCACCTGCTCCAAAGGGTCAGGAGCTTGAAGATCACTATTTCGGTACTATCAAGACAAGAGTTCAGGCTTACATGAAAGATCTTGACGAGCAGCTCTGGAAGCTTGGTATCTACGCTAAAACAAAGCATAACGAGGTAGCGCCTGCTCAGCACGAGCTTGCTCCTATCTATGGCACAACAAATATCGCCACCGACCACAACCAGCTCACAATGGAGATCATGAAGAGAACAGCCAGAAAGCACGGCTTCAAGTGCCTGCTTCATGAGAAGCCATTCGCTGGCATCAATGGTTCCGGTAAGCATAATAACTGGTCTATCTCAACAAACACAGGTGTAAACCTCCTCGACCCTGGTAAAACACCTGCTGAGAACGCTCAGTTCCTTCTGTTCCTTACAGCAGTTATCAAGGCTGTAAATGATTATCAGGATATCCTGAGAGCTTCAGTTGCTTCTGCCGGTAACGACCACAGACTTGGCGCTAACGAAGCTCCTCCGGCTATTATTTCTATCTTCCTTGGCGACGAGCTTACAGGCGTTCTCGATGCTATCGTAAACGGCGTTAAGTATGAGGACAAGAGAGTTGAGATGGAGATCGGTGTTGACGTTCTGCCACACTTCCCTAAGGATACAACAGATCGTAACAGAACTTCACCATTTGCATTCACAGGCAATAAGTTTGAGTTCAGAATGCCTGGTTCAAAGCTTTCAGTAGCAGGTCCTAACACAGTTCTTAACACTATCGTTGCTGACGTTCTCGATCAGTTTGCTGACGAGCTTGAAAAGGCTGACAACTTCCAGGACGCTCTTGACGATCTTATCAAGAGAACTATCAAGGAAAATCAGAACATCATCTTCAACGGCAATGGTTATTCAGACGAGTGGCCTGTTGAAGCTGAAAAGAGAGGACTTCTTAACCTTAAGTCAACTCCTGAGGCTGTTCCTACATTCCTTGCACAAAAGAATGTTGACGTATTCTCTAAGTACGGTGTTTATACAGAAGCTGAGCTTCAGTCAAGAGTTGAGATTCTCCTCGACGAGTATTGCAAGACGCTCAATATCGAGGCTCTTACAATGATCGACATGGCTAAGAAGGAGATCCTTCCTGCTGCAGCTAAGTATATCAAGGATATCGCAAAGACTGCTGAGCTTGCAAAGAGCTGCGGTGCTGAAACTGTATTCGAGGAAGAAACAGTTAAGGAAATTTCAGCTCTCGTAACTGAGATGTACAAGGCACTTGGCACACTGGAAGCTGATGTACAGAAAGTACACGCTATCGAGGACACACAGGAAATGGCAAACTTCTTCCACGATACTATCTTTGCAGATATGGGCGCTCTCAGAGTTCCGGCTGATAAGATCGAAACACTGGTAGGCAAGGAGTACTGGCCTTATCCAACATACAGCGACCTGCTGTTCTACGTTAAGTAAGGGACAATTCAAATTTTCAATATAACATAGACTTTATAACAAACTAACCACAGATCTACTACTTTGTTCCCCTACAGCTACAATAATATACGGAATGCACAATGAAGTGTATGACAGACCGAGCCGAATGGCTTTGGTCGTCATACGCTTTTTTGTATTTTAGGAGGAAAAAGATATGACAAACACTGTAACAGTATTGGCTGAAAGCACAGGATTCAGTGCCGTCAATACTATATGGGTACTGTTGGGAGCTGCACTTGTATTCTTTATGCAGGCAGGCTTCGCAATGGTTGAAACGGGCTTCACCCGTGCGAAAAACGCAGGTAACATAATCATGAAAAACCTGATGGACTTCTGTATCGGAACTCCGCTGTTCTGGCTCTTTGGTTTCGGTATAATGTTTGGCGACGGAAAGTTTATCGGAGCTTACAAGGGAATCGCTGATTCAACATATGCCTCAGCTGCTCCAGACGGAGTTCCATTCTTTGCTTTCCTTATCTTCCAGACAGTTTTCTGTGCAACAGCAGCAACTATCGTCTCTGGAGCTATGGCAGAAAGAACAAAGTTCATTTCTTATTGTATCTATTCAGCAATTATAAGCCTTCTGGTCTATCCTATCGAGGCTCACTGGATCTGGGGCGGCGGCTGGCTCGCAGACCTCGGCTTCCATGATTTCGCAGGTTCAACTTGCGTTCATATGGCAGGCGGTGTTGCAGCATTCGTTGGCGCAGCTATCCTTGGTCCCCGTATCGGTAAGTATGACAAGAACGGCAAGGCAAAGGCTATCCCAGGTCACTCGCTTACACTTGGCGCACTTGGCTGCTTTATCCTTTGGTTCTGCTGGTTCGGTTTCAACGGTGCGTCAACAACTTCAATGGAAGGCGACGCTATCCCGCTTGCAGGTAAAGTTTTCGTAACAACAAACCTTGCAGCAGCAGTTGCAACTATCACAACAATGATTTTTACTTGGATCAAGTATAAGAAGCCTGATGTTTCAATGACACTTAACGCATCACTTGCAGGTCTGGTAGCTATCACAGCTCCATGCGACACAGTTTCACCAGTATCAGCAGCTATAATCGGTATCGTTGCAGGTATCCTCGTAGTTGTAGGTGTAGAGTTTATAGATCAGGTACTCAAGATAGATGACCCGGTTGGTGCTTGCGGAGTTCATATGCTCAACGGTATGTGGGGTACTATCGCAGTGGGTCTTTTCTCAGACGGTACTTGCGGTGAAAAGGGACTCTTCACAGGTGGTGGAGCACATCTCCTTGGTATCCAGCTTCTCGGTATGGTATCAGTTATCGCTTGGGTAGCTATCACAATGACTATCGTATTCCAGATCATCAAGCACACGATCGGTCTTAGGGCTTCTGAGCAGGAAGAGATCCTTGGTCTTGACGTTACAGAGCATGGCCTTGTATCTTCCTACGCTGACTTCGCACCGGCAATGTCACAGGCAATGCTCAGCTATACAAAGGACGACGCAAAGAGCGTTGTAAAGGTAGACAAGTCAACAGAGCCTGTAGTTCCTGTTGAGAAGGCTATCAAGGTAGAATCTTATGCAACAGACGCACCGTCTGCTGACGGCACACCTAAGATGACAAAGGTCGCTATCATCTGCAAGCAGCAGAAGCTCAACGATCTTATCACAGCTTTGGAGGACATCGACGTAACAGGTGTTACAGTAACGAACGTTCTTGGCTGCGGAATGCAGAAAGGACAGCCTGAGTATTACCGTGGTGCAGTTGTTGAAACAAATCTGCTGCCAAAGGTAAAGGTCGAGGTCGTTATCTGCAAGGTACCAACAAGAGCAGTTATCGATGCTGCAAAGGCAGCCCTTTATACAGGTCATATTGGAGATGGAAAGATCTTTGTATACAACATTGAGAACGTAGTAAAGATCAGAACGAATGAAGAGGGTTATGACGCACTTCAGGACGATTAAGCCTTAAAGATGACGGGTGACTACCCAATAAAATTGCCCCCATCCCACTTATAAATTATAGCTTGGAACCCGTGGTCGAGTAATTCGGCTGCGGGTTTCAAGTTTTGTGGAGAAGCTCAAGGCATTATGAATAGATAGACAAAAGGGACATTGCCGAATGTTGGCAATGTCCCTTCGTAAATTATCAAAAAAGTGATAGCTGCTCAGATAAATAAAAAGCGTGTTCCATATGTTGCTTTGCCTCTGTTTCAAGTATTTCGACGTTTGAGAGTGGAAGGTTCTTGAAACGAAGCTGATAGACCATATCAAAGAAGCTCGTTACAGCCGCAGTTCCAAGATGCGTAAGACAGATCAGCTGTATATGGAAATGCCTTGCTATGCGGAACATAGGCTCAAGAAGGTGAGGCGAAGAGATCGGTCCGAATGGATTATCAAGGATCAGTACGCCGCTTGTTGAATTTAGATTGTTTGTAAGGCTTCTTGTGTAATTCATAACGGATACGATCAGGGAAAATAAAACAACAAATTGTTCTCCGCCAGAGTTTGCTTTCAGAGCGTCCTGCCATGAACGATAGCGGCAGTTCTGAATATTTTTATCGATCTTAAATACATTGATAGGAATGTTCTCATTGCCAATGTAGCAATTCAAGAGGCGTCTGATATCAAGATGATCGTTATGAGTTTTCGGTGCTGTTGTATTTTCAGACAGATGCTTTTGGACTTGTTCAGTTATGAAATGATCGATCCTTTTATAAGGCTGATCGCTGTCTGGATCAATCTCAGGCAAAACTATCTGTATCATATGTTTTTTTACGTTACCGATCTGTACGACAGATCTACCAGACAGTGTTTTTAGATTATCATATAAACGTCCGGCACGCTGTTTGCAATGATCTACAAGTTGCTTTCTGCTGTCTTCAACATCTTTAAGCTGAACGGCAAGCTGAGCGATACGATCCTGATAACGCTTGATATCGCTTTCTGTTCGTTCATAAAGTGTAAAGTATTTATCTCCCTTGATATGATCATCGTCGATCACTGATAGAATGCCGTCCAGTGTTCCCATAAACAAAGTATGTGTATTTCTGAATGGCTCAAGTTCACGGCTATGGTATTTCTTTGCTTTTCCCTCTGCTTGTGTCAGCTGATCAATGCAATGCTTTATTGTATCGATCAAGTTATCAGTATCCTGCGGAATCTCTGATATTTTAGGAGTATACTCTGTAAAATCAAGCTTGTGATCTTTTTTGCATCTATCAATGCATATCCATTCTATATTCAAATCGTTTAATTTCTTTTTGCATTCTTCACTTTCTCGCTCAGCTGCTTCTAATTTATTTTCACATTCTTTTATACGGCGTTCAAAATCAGAACCAACCTCAGAACGTGGCAAAAGTTCTGCATTGAGTTCTGCTAGCTTTTCCCTAGCATGTTCCAGATCATTTTTCACTTTGGCATGATAGTTCGATGCTTGAGAATGTTGCTCATAAGCCTGCGAGTTTGCTTCTTTTGCTAGATCAAGCTGTTGTTCAGTGTCATTATAGGCGTTGGCAGAATATTCTGTGCTTTTATATTCTGTTGGTTCTATATGGAATCTTTTGATATCATTTTCTTTATGAACGATGCTTTCTTGCACCTGTTCCAGTCGCTTCTGCAGCGTTTTGCGATTAGCTGAATTATTCTCCAGATAAAGTCGGTATTCCTCGAGCATGACCGAATGATCCTCTGTAAGTATTTTAGCTTTCGGTGTGTCTTTCAGCTCATGCGACAGTTTTTGATGATCGGTCAGCTTATTCTGGAGGTTACAGAGAAGAATATCATTATCCTGTATACTCTTATCCAGTTGTTTTTCTTTCTGATGCATTCTATCTATTTGTTCAGAGATTTCTCTGCAAATAGTTTCTAATTCTGTGATCTTTTCGCTAACGCTCTCATATTGTGAGATGATCTTACAAATACGCTCAAATTCGGATCGTTTATTTTCAATATGGGATTTTGATATTTGACTTTTTTCGCTTATTTGACGATTTTCCTTTGCTCGTGCTTTGATCTCGCTCTTTTGCTTCTCAAGAACCGAAAGCTTAGTTTGTATCTCCTGAAGCTTTTCTTTAAGCTTCTCTATGCCTGCCTGTAATTGCTGCTTATGATCTGCGGCGTATGTAAATTTTGATAGTATGCTGCGTTCTGATTCCCATTCCAATATCTGATGCTGTATATTATCTATATCTGCTTTTGTTTCGCCAAGTCTTTTCTGTATATTTTCTTTATAAGTAAATGCGTCCTGAAAATATTCTTTATCATATGCAGAAATAAACCGTTCAGGCTCGTTCCAATCTCCATCGGCCATATCAGCAAGTTCAGAGCGTGAATATACTGGAACAACAGCCGATAACCATGAATCTGGCGATTGTGACAGCAATTTGACCTTCTCCTTTTCAGAATCAACGATCACAGAATAAGCAACGAGAGGATTGACGGTAAGGATATCTTCTCGTATTTTTGCATTTTGTAAATTTAGGTACTGCTCGCCTGTTTGATAAGCGATACCTGATTCCTGCAAAAAGCTCACAGCTGTTTTTGAGAGGTGAAGCTGACCTGCATTTATACATCGTAGCTGCTCGCTTAGCAATTCAGCACAGCGTTCCGTTTGCCGAAGCTGTTCTCTTAGCTTTGCAAGTATTTGCTCAAGGCTTGATAACGGCTCATCAGTAAATAATCTGTCTTTAGATATTGATAAATGCTCTAAGACTTTAATAACTGCATCATATGCTTGCTGATATTCTTTCAATTCTGCTTCCTGCCGCTTTAAATCGGCTTTACATTCCTCTTGCGTTCGGTGAAGCTCGCCCATCTGATTATCCTGAGCGTCACGTTCCTGTTCAAGCCGGCTCTCCTCAAGCAGGCACTTTTTGATATTCTCCTCAGCAAGCCTGAGCTGCTCATCGTAGTCCGCACGAATGCTCTCAGCGTCTTTCTTAGAAAAGCTTCCGTCAAGCATAATAGTCATATGCAAAGCAAGCGTTGCCAAAGCCTTGTTGATCTGATCAAGCAAACTCTTTTTTTGACCGATATCCTGATTTAAGCTGTCATTCTCGTGATCATGCTGCTTTTTAAGGCGTGAGAGCTCTTCCTTTATGGAATCCAAAGCTTCAGACAGTTCTTTTTTAGTTGCTTCCTTCTGCTTTAATTTGCCCTCAGTCTGCCTTATCAGCTCTGTTGTTAGCAAAGACAGTGAATATTTTAAAGAAAGTATATGGGAATCCTGCGTTCCTTGGTCAAGCTCTCTGATCTGTGCAGTCAATGCCTTCTCATCATTTTGCTGTTTAAGCAGCTCCTTGTACTCTTTGGCAGCGTTCAGGGCCTTGACTTTATGTTCAAGCCTGTTATACTGACTTTCGGCATCATCTTTTTTCTGTTTGCATTCTGCAAGCCATATGGTTGATTTATCAAAATCAGCCAGTGAAAGATAAACAGCTTTTGATGCTGCTTCGGTTTTGATGTGCTTCTGTTTTGTCTTTAAGTCGGATATTGCTTTTTCAAGCTGTTGTTGTCTTTCTTTGTTCAGCTTGATTTGATGCTGAAGTGTAAATGAATGATCAGCCAATTGGTGTATAGACTGTATCTTCTGATCTTCTGCGTTCCACATATCCTTTATTAGCTGAAGCATACCCTGCAGCTTATCTGTAAAATCCCTGATCTGCGACTTTAAGAGTAGATTTTTCTCCTGCCCGGCATAGCTGACCGCATAGTTGATAAACATTTCTTCAAGGGATCTTGTTGACGTATCGTTGCTCGGCATAACGCCAGGAATAATAAATTTGTCAAGTAATCTGTCGCTCGTTTTATATTCCTCAAAGAACTTTGTAATGCCGCCTTCTACTGCATTGATCGGCACAAGAATGTTTTCCCATTCGGTATGGAAAATACCGAATTCCTCTAAACGCTTCTGATAACGGCGCAATGAATCGGAAGGATAGTATTCGACCCTTCTGTTTTGCAGATATTTGCGAAGCTCGTCAAAAGAGATCGGGCGGATATGACTGCCTGTGCGCTGTGAAAGAGGGAGACTGATAAGATCGAGCTTGTCGCCTGCTCTTGTGTAATCATGTATGAAAGTATAATAACGAATGGTCTTGCTCTCATTTTCATCATCTGCTGTGGTGCTTGCAGCCAGTGCGATCCCTGTGAGCAGACTATTATGTGATCCGTCCAATGCCCACTCAATCAAGACAAACGCATGATCCGTGCCCTTCTGAAAATAATCACTGATATTACGATTCTGAACTTTTGCCTTCGGGCAAATAGGCTGGAGCAACAACTGAACGATAACAGACTTGCCTCCGCCGTTATCCAGATTAAAAAGAGTATCTATTGGTTTTCCTTCAGCGTTCTCAGTGCAGAAAATCTCGTCTGGTATCAGCTTTGCACCATTATTGAACCTGAAATTTACAATTCGTATCTTACGGATCGCTGGCATCTGGTTTTCCTCCTTCAAGAATAGAATGTATTTCAGTAATGCGGGTCTGAGATAAATAATACGGCATAAGATCATTCATCTTGACCGTTGGTTTCCATACACCGTCAGCGTCATACAGCAATTCCTCATCACGAAACTTTCTGATGATCTTCATGAAACAGCCATGTTTGGTATCTACAGAGTTGGATTCATCACCACGCTTTGCGAGCCAGTTGTCAGCAAGGTGTAGAAAATCTATGCTGTACTGTGCTGAAGCATTTTTTAAGGATTCTCCTTCAGAGCGTACCTGCTCACAATGCTTTGTGAACTCGGAAAGAAAATCTGATTCTTTGATGTAATATCTTGTTTGCAGTGTGTTTCCTTTTCCTCCGTAAAGCTCATGTAAAAGAAAGATCGCCATATAATTCAGCAAATAAAGCTCTTCAAGCTTTTCATTGCCAACGCTGCGGCGGAAATCATTGTTATCCTGCGAAAATAATTCGTTGTTTGGATCCGGCAAAAGATAAAGTCTGCCGTTCGTTTTGTAAAGAGTGAAATCAAGCTCCTGTTCCATGATCGCAAGTTCAGAAGCAATTTCCGGATCATTATAATATTCATAATACGCAGGGGACTGCTCACGGGTAATGTAACCATTTTCCATAAGCTTTGCAAATAGTTTCAGACTTTCAGGCCTCATCTTCTCACCTCGATCTTAAAATCATTCATCTCGATATGTCCGCCTTTATGATCAGACAAAGTTATAACATTATCGAGTTTATATATCATTATCGACTCCATTTGTACCGATTCTTCAGGAAGCTCGCTCAGACAATAAGAGAGATCAAATTCTCCCACAGGAACGATTATGTCATGCTGTGCCGAACGCCAGCCTGCGATATCTATTTCTCCAAGTCCATAGAGCTTCAGCATGACGTCAGGCAATGCTTTTTCCTGCATTTGTTCATGCAGCTGCGTTTTAGATACAGTGTCAAGATATTCGCTAAAATTAAAGACCGCCCTGTTTTCGGCAAAAGACAGCAGTCCTCTTATTATCTCAACATATCTTTCGTTTCTGATATCTGCCACATTTTCAGCAGTGTCATCACTTGTGATATCTATACCGTCATCTCTGCTGACCTCTCTTATAGAATTTTGCCGTCTGTAAAAAAGATCAATACCAAACAGATGCGGAAATTCTGGACGATAAAGCGGTGCAAATAATTTTCCCACATCTTTAGAATCTTTTAATTGCATTTTCTGCAATGGAAGCAGTAACTCCTGTTCAATGTCAAAGTGACCCGCCTGCAAATAAGAGAAGCTATCATCTAAAAGATCAGCATATAGTTCAGATAGTGTGAATTTCTGGTTAAATACTCGGCTTTGCTCGCTAATTACAGTATCAATGTTTTCAAGGATCTCATGTATCTCTTTTTCGGTCTGACATATTTGGCGGTCTTCTTTTATTTCAGCGACTGCGAATGCCTGCAATTTTGCCGATACAAGGCTGCGGATATCGCTAAGCTGTTTGTTTTCGTTCTCAAAGGAATCTCTGACCTGATCGACGATATCTTCGTATTCATCGATCGATACCTCAGAGATATTGATCCTACACCGAAGCATAAAGTCGTCCATTCTTGTTTTCAGATTTCTGACCCTGCTAACTAATTCACGGCTTTCACGAAGTGCTTTGCCATAGTTGCCACGCTTAATAAACTCTTGTAACTTGAATCGGCTTACAGAAAAGTCCAATTCGCTGTCGATCTCCTTGGTTCTGAAAAGAAACTCATAGGCTTCATTTGTCAGAACATAGCTTCCGCTTTGCTGCTCGAATAAGATCAGAGAGCCCTGTTCATGGAATTTTTCGTCATGACTGTCGAACGTTTCAAATCTTCGCACTTTTCCTCCGCTTTGCAGTACATCTGTTACGATATAATCTGTCAGGGTCTTTGCTTCCTCTGGCTCATATCCATAAATATCGGCTAATTCACGCAGAAATACTGTGATATCCTGCTTGGTACAGCGTTCGCCATAGCGAAGTGTATTGTCCATGATAAAGACCATTACCATAAGTATGAGATTATCGGTTTTATCATCATCATTATGCAATATTTCACGGATCTCGGTGGGCTTGCTTCTTTGTAGCCAGTATTTGATGAGATTCACGAATCGCATACGTTTTTCAAAATCTTGTAATAATTCTTTGGAACCTGCTGAGATCATTATTTTACCTCATATTATCTGCCAGTACGGGATATGAGAGTATCTCCTGTGGCAATCGTTTATTATCCTCGATTATTTGTGTGATCTGCTTTTGCTCATCATCAGAAAACAAGGGCAATATCCCTGACATTTCGGGAATGATGAGTCTTCCGTCGCTGCTGTCAGGGAGCCTTATGCTTCGGCTCAGTTCCAGCATTTTCTGATATGCAGGAACGAACAATTCAATATGAAGATCTTTTGCTTCCTTGCAAAGACGAAGAAAAATGTCAAAACCAGCTCTGTCAATATCTCCGCAATACAGAAATCTTGTTTCATCTGCTCCTAAATATTGTGCGTAGGAACGAAATTTTTCTTTTCCTGTAATGTCATTCCCCTGACCAAAGATCACTCCGTCGATCTTAGTATCAAATATCGAGCAGGCTCCGGAGCTATACATTAAGCGTCTTATATTGAACCAGATATCCTTGTTTTCGCAAATAATCAATGTCATTCTGTTTTTACGAACGGGAATATAATCGGAAAAGCACTGTTCCGGTGTTTCGTAAAATTTAAGCACATCACCAGTGATGCCCATTCTTTCTAATAGTCTTAAATGGTCGTCTAATTTTTTCTCGTCACCAAATATAGAAAAGGAACGTTCACGTCGGGACATCATATCACTGTCCTTGTCATACGTCAGCCATTCACTTAATCGAAGTAAAAAAGCCTTATTTTTTACAAACTGTATTCGATTGCGAAGAAGATATTCATTCTTTGTCAGCCTTGGATGGAGAGCATCGATCTCATAACGTGATATTTGCTGTGGCTTTTCTATAGAGATAGTATATCTCATATATAGTGGTATTTTCAGATTGCCATTTGTTCCACTGCTTTTGACAGGAGTCAAAATGCCCTGCGCAGTAAGCTCGCTGATCTGTTGGGCTAACTGTTCATGATCTTGACATATTCGGTTTAGCTCCTCCAGTGAGATCCGTTTTCGAGTATGATCCTGCAGAGCTTTATATAACGGATTATTGTTTTTGTTCATACTTTGCCACCTCTGTTCTGAATTAATAACAACATATACATATTGTATCATGATTTAGTCAAAAAAACAAGTTATTATTAACAAAAATGGTGTGCTATATGGTTTTATACGTTATTATAAAGTAAAGGGCAGATACCTCGATAATGAAGTATCTGCCCTTTGTGATTCATAACTGTAATAAAGGATCTACTTTGGTTAATGCGAATTATTCTTCTATTTCTGTGGTCTTGATGTGAAGCTCTTCAAGCTGCTTCTCGTCTACTGTGGACGGACAAGCACTCATAAGCTCGCTGGCGTTCTGTACCTTTGGGAACGCTATTACATCTCTAAGGCTGTCGGCGTTGCAGATTATCATGGAAAGTCTGTCAAGTCCTATGCCCATGCCGCCATGCGGTGGTGCGGCATAACGATAGGCGTCTACGAGGAAGCCGAACTTTGCTTCTATCTCTTCGTCTGTCATGCCCAGTGCTTCAAACATTTTCTGCTGAAGCTCAAAGTCTGTTATTCTCATTGAACCTGATGAAAGCTCTGTGCCGTTGAGGACAAGATCCCACGCCTTTGCACGGACGTTTGCAGGGTCGGTGTCAAGATAGTCAAGGCACTCCTCCATTGGCATTGTGAATGGGTGGTGCGCTGCTACCCATGTGTCGTTCTCGTCGTCATACTCAAAGAAAGGCATTTCTGTTATCCATACAAAATTGAACTTGCCCTCTGGGATAACGCCAAGACGCTTTCCGCAGATAAGTCTGAGTGCGCCCAAAGTTGGAAGAACTACCTTGTTCTTGTCGGCACAGATAAGAACGAGGTCGCCCTTTTCTGCTCCAACGGCTGCGTTTATCTTCTCAAGATCGCCCTCGCCAAGAAACTTCTTGAATGAGCAGTTTGGCTCGTCTGCCCAGCGGATATACGCAAGACCCTTTGCACCTATGCCCTTTGCGTGCTCAACAAGCTTGTCGATCTCTTTTCTTGTGTATGTTGCCGCACCACCCTTGACGTTTATTGCACGAACTGAGCCGCCTGCCTCGATAGCTGACTTGAATACCACAAAGTCAATATCCTTAACGGTGTCTGTGATATCCTGTATCTCCATGCCGAAACGTGTGTCAGGCTTGTCTGAGCCGTAACGGCTCATAGCGTCTGCAAATGTAAGTCTTGGCAGTGGGAGAGTTACTTCTACGCCAAGTATCTCCTTGAAAAGCTTTTCGATATAGCCTTCGATACAAGCCTGGATATCCTCCTGATCGACAAAGGACATCTCAAGGTCTATCTGTGTGAACTCAGGCTGTCTGTCAGCTCTCAGGTCCTCGTCACGGAAACATCTTGCAAGCTGGATATACCTGTCATAACCTGATATCATAAGGAGCTGCTTGTATATCTGCGGTGACTGCGGCAGTGCATAGAACTTGCCTGCGTGAACTCTTGAAGGAACGAGGTAATCTCTTGCACCCTCCGGGGTGGACTTCATCATCATAGGAGTTTCTATCTCAAGGAAACCGTTGTCATAGAAATACTCTCTTGTTATCTGAGCGATCTTATGACGGGTGATGATATTTTTTTGAAGCTTTGGATTTCTAAGGTCAAGGTAGCGGTATTTGAGCTTCAGCTCATCGTTTACCTTATCTGAGTTTGTTACCTCAAATGGTGTTGTTTCAGCCTTTGAGAGAATTCTCAGGTCTGTTACGGCAACTTCTATCTTGCCTGTTTTTAGCTTTTCGTTCACGCTCTCACGAGGACGTACCATACCCTTTGCCATGAGGACATACTCGCCTTTTACAAGCTGAGCCTTTTCAAAAACGGCTCGGTCTGTTTCATCATTGAATGCAAGCTGTACAAGTCCAGTTCTGTCACGGAGGTTGATGAAGATAAGGTTGCCCATATCTCTTACTCTGTCGGCAAAGCCGCATACAACGACTTCCTGCTCTGTTTCAGGCACTTCGCCGCAGTAATGGGTCCTGCGTAAGCCCTTCATTGTATCAAGTTTCATTTTACATTACTTCCTTTTCTTTGGGTTTATATTGATAAAAAATTATTCGTCGCTTTCGTCTGTTTTGCTGACGGCAGGCGGGAAGCTGTCAAGATAGGCTCTGACAAACTTCTTCTTGTTGTCCCAGAACATGAGGAACAATCCCACGAGCCATATTGCGGCAAAGCATACTGCGCCTGTTTTCTCTTCCAGTGCCACAAGCATAAGGGTGAGGAAAAGCACAAGCACCGTCCATATGACGCCCACAACATAGGCATAGACAGGCTTTCTGAACTTGCCGTATATCCTGGAGCCGTTGGGGGTCTTTTCTACCTTGCCATAAAAGCCTGTTGAACCTCCGTCACGCTTTTTAGCGGTATGGTGGAATATCTGAAAGTTATCGGCGTCTGTGCGGTAGCCATAAAAAATGGTATCGTCACGGTGGTTCTTCATGAACTTGCTTTGGGAGAGAATGTTTATGGTGGGTCTATGCTCGATAAGGTCACCGTCAAGCTTTCTCAGAACTCTTTTGGGCGAAAGTGAGGTCTCTACCTCATAGGTCATGGGTCTTATTGCAAGCATTATTTATCTTCCTTTTTATCGGGATAATCAGCAGGGTCAAAGACCTTGTCGTTTATCTTTATCTGTCCGCCTGTGTGGGTGTTGCAGAGCATACCATAGATAGTGCCGCATTTTGTACACCTGAACTGGTGGAAAAGCTTTTCAGCATACCACTTGTTGTCGTTATCCATTATCTTATCAAGTGGACAGGTCTGATAGGTCATTTCAACTTCGCCAGCCAGCAGCATTCTTGCAAGAGAACCTATGCAGAGCATATATTCCTGCGGAGTGTGTATTTCTACCAGAGGTATTTTCTCGCACTGTTCACATCTCATTGCTTAGTTCTCCTTTCCGATAAATTTCTCTATATCAGCGTCGATATCCTTGAACATATCCGCCATAAGTGCGTTTGAAAAGTTCTCGGCAATGGTGTTGTCAAGCCTGATATCTGTCTGCTCGCCTGTTGCCATGTTTTTGAGCTTTGCAACGCCTGATTCTATCTCGTTGTCGCCAAGCACCATAACGAACTTTGCACCTATTTTGTTTGCATACTTCATCTGAGCGTTAAGTCCTTTGCCTATAAGGTCATATTCTACGAAACAGCCCTCTTCTCTAAGCTCGGAGGCTATGCCCATTGCCTTTTTAAGGGCGTCCTCGCCCATTGGTACGATATAAAGGTCGCAGGTCTTTGGCTCCATATAGTCGCAGCCCTGAGCGTCCATTACCATGAGAAGTCTTTCAAGTCCCAGACCGAAACCGAGGGCAGGGGTAGGCTTGCCGCCAAGCTGCTGGATAAGTCCGTCATAACGTCCGCCGCCGCAGACTGTGCCCTGTGCGCCTATCTCATCGGTGATGAACTCGAAAACTGTTCTTGTATAGTAGTCAAGACCTCTTACTATCTTAGGGTTGATGTCAAAGTCGATGCCCATTACGGAGAGGTACTCCTGAAGCTTCTCAAAGTGTTCTTTGCAATCATCACAGAGATAATCGAGGATAACAGGGGCGTTCTTGCCAAGCTCCTGACAGTGTTTGTCTTTACAATCAAGTATTCTCATTGGATTTTTGTCAAGTCTGTCCCGACAAGTCTCGCAAAGCTGGTCTTTTCTTGCGGCAAAATACTCTTTCAGAGCCTTGCGATACTCTGCACGGCAGGTTGGACAGCCTATAGAGTTGATGTTGAGCTTGATGTTTCTGAGTCCTGCTCTGTCAAGAACGCTTTTTGCAAGAGAAATTACCTCTGCGTCTGCTCTTGGGCTTTCAGAGCCGACCATTTCACAGCCGAACTGGTGGAACTCTCTGAGTCTGCCCTTTTGTGTGTTCTCGTGTCTGAAAAATGAGAGGATATAATAGACCTTCTGCGGCAGACCCTCGTTCATAATGCCGTTTTCAAGGACAGCTCTCATTGTGCCGGATGTTCCCTCCGGACGGAGTGTGAACTTTGAGTCGCCTGCTGCGGAAACTGAATACATCTCTTTCTGAACAACGTCTGTTGTTTCGCCAACAGAACGCACGAACAGACCTGTTTCCTCAAAAGTTGGTACTCTTATTTCTTTGAAGCCGTATATTTCGGCAGCTTCGGAAACTATCTTTTCTACAGTGTGCCACTTATAGACCTTTGAGGGAACGATGTCCTCTGTGCCTTTTGGCTTTTTAACTATCAATGCCATATAATAACGATCCTTTCTGTATTTTGTCTTGAACTTTTGAATACCGATATCGTTTAAATAGCTGTGATATCGGGACGTTGTAAGAAATGGCGAACACTGTTCACCGCTACATTAAAGAGCCTTGGTGCTGTTAATTACAACGTTTCAAATTTCAAAATCGTCAATAAAACCTTTTTTTATATAATAACCGAATTTAAGACATTCGTCAAGTGCTGTTGTGCTGCCTTTTTCGGTCATTGACCAATTATTTCGCTGTGTACTGCCACGGCTGGCGGGGCAGGGAATGATTGTTTGTGTAAAAAAATGCTCCGCAAGCTTTTTTGCGCGGCGCATATGATATGCGGTAGTGACTATAATAATGCTTTTGCAGTTTGGGAAATGCTTTTTTACAAGCTCGGCTGCATTTTGCAGATTTTCCACGGTACTGAGCGACTGTGTTTCCGTGAGTATCGCACTGCGTGGTATGCCGCATTTTTCGGCAGCTATGAGCATGGCTTTATACTCTTTCATTTCGCCTTGTGAAGTATTTTGCACTTTTCCGCCGCAAAATATGAGATGTGGGGCTTTTCCCTCCTGAAAAAGCTTTGCCGCCAGCGGAACACGGTAGTCGCAGGCTTTGCGGCTTCCCAGAACTATTATAACGTCGGCAGTTTCGCCTTTATAGTCAAGACCCTCGAAAAGAAGCTTGTCTACTATTTCGGGGGTGATGTTTTCTTTTGTTAGCTGGCTGGCTTTCATTGTTATACCGCCTTTGCTTTTTTTTGGTGTGCTGAGATAAGGTATTCGAGAGTAAGTGAGGAGCGAAAAAGCGGGACTTCGCATTTCTGTGAAGCAGAAATTGAGCCGCTCCCCTACGGGGGTGGATAAAAAAATAAAGCCGTCCCCTAGTAAGGGACGACTTTTACCGTGATACCACCCTAATTATCCGAACATCTTCGTGTCGGATCACTCTAACGCTTTAACGCAGCTATACGTCCGTTCTTGAACAAACGGAAGCTCCAAGGTGTCCTTCTTCCTGCCCTTTGTGTGAACCCTCTCACCAACGGCTCTCGCTGAAACATAAGAACGGAATACTCTCCCTTTCATCGCTTTTATATATGAAATTTCAATTATATCTTTGTAGGATTAACGATATCTCTCCAGTCAAGATCGCCTCGCTCAAGTGCGTGGATAAGCGCTTCGGCAGTGGCAATGTTTGTGGCTACCGGAATGTTGTGTACATCGCAAAGTCTGAGGAGATTCATATCATTAGGTTCGTGTGGCTTCACTGAGATAGGATCTCTGAAAAACAGAAGCAGGTCTATCTCGTTACAGGATATTCTCGCTGCGATCTGCTGGTCGCCGCCCTGTGAGCCACTGAGATAACGCTGAACGTTAAGGCCTGTTGCTTCGGCTACCATTTTTCCCGTAGTACCTGTGGCACAAAGATTGTGCTTGCTGAGTACACCGCAATAGGCGATACAGAACTGTACCATGAGTTCCTTTTTTGTGTCATGAGCAATAAGTGCAATATTCAATGGAAACCCCCCGTTTATATATTGGTATATTAATGGACAAATAAGTTTCGTTATATAAAACAGCCGCACTATGCGCAGATATCCTCACGCATACGGCTGATAATATACTCAGACCTTGATGGAGAGGGGTATATGCTCGCCCTTTATTCTTCTTGAAATAGCAGAGAATGCAAGGAAGCCCATAGAGCTTGATGAAAGCGGCGCTCCCTTTCCTGTTGCAAGAGGGATAGCACTGTCCTCAGGGATAACACCCAGAAGCTGAACGCCGACTGTGTCGATGATAGCGTCAAGGTCGTCCATTTCGTCAAACTCGAATATTCTCTTGTTTGCCTTGTTGATAACAAGTCTTTGCTTCTGATTTCCTCTCTTATAGAACTCATCTGACATCATTCTCGCATCTCTTACGCATACAGGGTCAGGAGTTGTAACTATAAGTATAAGGTCGGAATTAGTAACTATATCAAATACAGAACCGTTGATACCTGCAGAGGTGTCAATGATTATGTATTCAAAATACTTTCTCATTTCCTGTGTGATCTTTTCGATATCCTCAGCCTTGAGCTGAACGAACGGGTCGGACGGAGCACAAAGAACGCTCAGGTTTGAAGCAAGCTTAACAGTTGTTGTTGCCTTGTATACGTCGCAAGTACCCTCAAGAACGTCACCAAGATCGTATGTAATATTACCCTGCATACCAAGCATGATATCCATACATCTCAGACCAAAGTCAAGCTCAATTATAAGTGTACGGTTTCCCTGCTTGGCAAGGGCATAACCCAGACAGGCGCTTATAGAAGATTTGCCTGTTCCGCCTTTACCGGAAGTAACTGCAATAATTTTTGACATAAAACTCATTGCTCCTTTCATATATCAATCCTGCGGCTGACCGCAGAACGCATCAGCAATAATAACTTGCCCCTTCACAGCCGTGAAAAGGCAGATTTAAGAAAACGTTTCAGTACCCTCCGCAGGCAATGCGGAGAAGCATAGCGTTACCTAATAATATTGTACCACATATTTTGAAATTGTCAAAGACATTTGTACAAAAAAGTACAAAATCGTTAATTCACCTTAATTTGTACTTTTGTTTTTGTCAATTTTGCACAATGCCATATCAGTGCTACAGAGTTTGTAATAATAAATCATAGCAAACCGATAAATTTATTATACAATAATATTATTAATGCTATAAAAATTATTTTTGAAAATTATATAACAAAATAAAAAATCGGACAGGTAGTTATAATTTTTGGGACAATACATATAAATGTACAAACTTTGAAAACAGAAAGCGAGGAAAAGGGTATGTTTATCAAGACAATAAAAGTAAAAAAGCCAACATTTGCGGTGATCGGGGCGGTTCTGGCGGCTTTGGCATTGTTGGCGGTGATAATAGTGACAGTGATGAGGATATCGTCGCCTGCGGTGTACGAGATGAAAAGCGAAGCGCAAAGACAGGCGTTTTTGAAAGAAATGGGCTGGGAGGTGTCTGACGAATACGATGAATGCAAGGCGGTGACTATACCGAAAGAGTTCAATGAGGTGTATGAGAAGTATAATAAACTTCAGAAGCAGCAGGGCTTTGATTTGGAGGACTATAAAGGGAAAACCGCTGAGGTGTATACATATGCTGTGAAGAATTATGGGAATAAGAAGCAGGAGGTCAGGGCTAATCTTATCGTCTGTGAGGGACAGCTTGTGGGAGGAGATGTATGCTCAGCGGAGCTGGACGGATTTATGCAGGGGCTGAGGAAAAAGTAGGCGTCTGAGCGTGGAACGTCGGCATTATGAACAAGGGTAAACCAATGCTTCATAGGTCGAAAAAACCGATACGAATAGTAATAAAACGTCTGTGGAGCATATCTGCAGGCGTTTGCTTTTGGTCAAGTTTTTTCGCATATTTGACTTTTGGCGGTATCGTATGCTATAATCTTTAGTAAGAAAATTGTCAGAAAGGCTTTTGCTATGAGACTTGATAAATTTGTTTCTTCACAGCGTAATGATATTTCCCGAAGCATGGTGAGAGAGCTTTGCAGAAAAGGTCAGGTGACTGTAAACGGAAAGGTCGCCAAGGCGGCTGATGCTAAGGTCAGCGAAAACGATATTGTTGCTGTAAAGGGCGTGGAGATATGCTATAAAAAGTTTGTCTACATAATGATGAACAAGCCGCAGGGTGTGGTTTGCTCCACTCGTGACGGAGAGTCGAAAACTGTCCTTGAGCTAGTACCTCCTGAGATGTTCAGGGAGGGACTTTTCCCTGCGGGCAGGCTCGATAAGGATACTGAGGGCTTTGTGCTTCTCACTGATGACGGAGCTCTCGCCCACAGAATGTTGTCCCCCAAGACTCATGTTCCGAAAACCTATTTCGTCAGACTTCGTGACCCTTGGCAGGAAAATTATGCTCAGGCGTTCGCCGAGGGCATGACTATCGACGGCGGAGAGAAATGTTTGCCTGCGGAATTTTCCGCAAGTATGAACTGTCCCGATGAATGTACTGTTGTGCTTCATGAGGGTAAGTATCATCAGGTCAAGAGGATGTTTGAAAAGCTGGGAAATAAAGTTGTTTTTCTTAAGCGGATAAAGATCGGAGAACTGCCTTTAGATCCGGATCTGCCCCTTGGAAGCTGTTTAGAAATAATGCACAAAGATGTTGAAAGATTATTGACAGCGAAATCGTTTAAATGTAAGTAATTACCTATTCTATGTGAATTTTCGTCAATATTCATAATGAGATATAATAAAGTTTAGTAAAAAAAACTCTTGCGGGTATGTTAAAAATTTGTTATGATAATAGCATAGCTAATTAGGATATTAGTAAAATTCAAATAGGGAGGTCCTTTTTTAATGGCAAGTGTATCATTAAGGGAAATTTATAAGAAGTACGCAGGCGGCGTTATCGCTGTTTCAGACTTCAACATCGAGATCAAGGATAAGGAGTTTATCATCCTCGTAGGTCCTTCTGGTTGTGGTAAGTCTACAACACTTAGAATGATCGCAGGTCTTGAAGAGATCAGTGAAGGTGAGCTTTACATCGGCGACAGACTTGTAAACGACATCGCTCCTAAGGATAGAGATATCGCAATGGTATTCCAGAACTACGCTCTGTATCCTCACATGACAGTATTTGAGAACATGGCATTCGGTCTGAAGCTCAGAAAGGTACCAAAGGACGAGATCGCAAGAAAGGTAGAGGAAGCAGCAAGAATACTTGACATCGCTCACCTTCTTGACAGAAAGCCAAAGGCTCTCTCCGGTGGTCAGAGACAGCGTGTAGCCCTCGGTAGAGCTATCGTTCGTGAGCCACAGGTATTCCTTCTTGACGAGCCTCTTTCAAACCTCGACGCTAAACTGAGAGCACAGATGAGAACTGAGATCTCTAAGCTCCATAAGAAACTCGGTACAACATTCATCTACGTAACTCATGACCAGACAGAGGCTATGACAATGGGTGACCGTATCGTAGTTATGAAGGACGGTTACATCCAGCAGATCGACACACCAACAAATCTTTACAACGATCCAGTAAACCAGTTCGTTGCAGGATTCATTGGTTCACCACAGATGAACTTCATCGACGCTAAGCTTCTCAAGGTAGACGGCAAGTATGTTGTTGAGTTCGGTTCTGAGGATACAAAGACAACAAGAGGCGTTAAGTATCAGGTAGCAGTTCCAGAGTCTAAGGTAGATCCTGAGGTTCTTGAGCCACTGGTTGATCAGGAAGTTGTTCTTGGTGTTCGTCCAGAGTGTATCCACGATGAGCCTGCATTCCTCGCTCAGGCTACAACAGGCGTTATCAACACAACTGTTGAAGTAACTGAAATGATGGGTGCTGAAACATATCTGTACCTCAACTGCGAGGGTATCCAGCTCACAGCTAGAGTTTCACCTCGTTCTGACGTTCGTCCACAGGATGAGCTTAAGGTCGCTATCGATCCTAACAGAATCCATATCTTCGATAAGGAAACTGAGAAGGCAGTTCTTAACTAATAAGAATTTTTATCATATTGATATAACCAAAAAGTACGGCTTTGTCCGTACTTTTTGTGTTATATGCGGTATGAAACCGATTTCGTTATCATAGATTAGAAAGGTACAAATAATGAATACAAAAAAATTGTTGGCAGTGCTTGTGAGTGTTGCTATGTGCGGAGCGGCTTTTGCAGGCTGCGGAAATAATGCGGACAGCTCAAAGGCTGAAAGCAAAGCGGAGTCTTCAAGCTCGCAGGTCGAAAAAATGCCTGAAACTGACGAGGAGTGGACGCAGGCTATGTATGACAAGGCTATGGTGTCATACGGCAACACTTCTATGATGCAGAATGTTATAAAGAAAGCGCAGTCAGGGGAAAAGGTCACTGTGGCGTATCTTGGCGGCTCTATCACTGAGGGTATTTCTGCCGGTGCAGACGGCTGTTATGCTAAACTCACTTATGATTATTTTGCACAGAAATTCGGTACGGGGGATAACGTTCAGTATGTGAACGCAGGCCTTAGCGGTACGCCGTCTAAGCTTGGAATACTCAGGCTCGACAGAGATGTGCTGGCTTATGAGCCCGACATATGCTTTATCGAATTTGCAGTAAATGACGGCATGGAGGCTGACTATCAGAACGCTTACGAGTCAATAGTCAGAACGCTTTTGCAGAAGAATATCACTCCTGTTCTGCTGTTCTCGGTGACAGAAAGCGACCATTCTGCTCAGGATTATATGAAGCAGATAGGCGAGTTTTATCACCTGCCGATGATATCATACTGTGACGCACTAAGATATCTTTTCGCAAACAACAGAATGACTTGGAAAGATTTCTCTGACGATCAGTCACACCCTAACGATGAGGGCCACAAGCTTGTGGCTTCAATGGTGGACTACTATTTTGACACGGTTATGGACGTTGCGCCAGAGGGCGATTATGTTATGCCGACAGACACTGTTTTCTCTCCGCGAGAGGTGGACGCTCATATGTATGAGGGCGACAGCCTTACGCCAACAAGCCTTGGAAGTTGGAAGGAAGGCTCTACTATTGCAAGCTTTACAAATGGCTGGACTTACGACAACACCGGAGATAACAGCCCTATCGTATTCGAGTTCAAGGACAAAAAATTCTTGTACATGATATACAAAGAGGTGAAGCAGGGCGAGTTCGGCAAGCTTCATGTTAAGGTAACAGCAGACGGAGAGGTGTATGACGAAAGCGATTACGATACCATAAGTCCGTCAGGCTGGGGAAATGCTCAGATACAGAATATCGCCATGATGCCTGAAGCAACTAACTATACCGTTGAAATATCAATGGCGGCAGGCGATGAGGACAAGCATGGAGAAGTGCTTGCATTCGGTTATACTGAATAGCGGTTTGAAATTTTAGCAAAAATAATAAGGCAGATGGTTTTTTAGCGGCTGTGGGAACGGCTTGCTCTGGAAAACCGTCTGCTTATTTTTGTGTGTATTTGTGTGGTGTTATGTTTAGAATTGTAGGGGACGGCGCCCTCGACGTCCCGTTCGGAGCGGTGTGGTTTCAATTTGTCACTAAATATAAGAAGCAGAAATGCGCTGCTCCCCTACATTGTTCGTGCGTTGTTTCGCAAATTGTTGTCAACAATAAGATAACAAAAGTTGTGTCATTGTCACAGAAATTCGTGAAATCAGGGCGGATTAACTGCATTTTTGTGTAGGTTTGTCAATCATATTGGACACTATTATTAAGAAATTCGATAGGCG
>NZ_QTWZ01000017.1:0-52129 GCF_003461385.1 Ruminococcus sp. AF17-1AC | reverse complement strand
TTATTATACTTTGATTGTTTTTTATGTGTCAAGTTTTATTATACAGGATTACCCATTTTATGCACTTTTTGCTTGACAAACACAGTGGACAGTTTTTAAGAATATTTTACTCTGCTCTTGCATGGCGTTTGAACTTAATGATTAGTTAATTTTAAATAAAAGTCGTATAATCAGTCAAATATGATAATATAGTTGACAAAATGTAAATTATTAATGAATTCTAAAATTTACTTGACAAATATTTCAAGGCGAAGTATAATAAAAAAGTGTAAATATAGTCAAAAAGGCATCTTATTATGTGAAATAAATGTTTTTCTTGTTTGACTTAATTATGATAAGAGGAGTGAAACGCTATGACACCGGAAGAAGCTTCTCAGTTGTATAATATAGAACAAAGAAATTATTATGATTACTTTGGTTATATTCAGTCGTAGTATATAGAAGAGTTCAAGGTGGAACAGCGCCAAAGTTAACTGATACATCTACACCTGGACGAAGTTATGAATTGCCAGCACCGTGGTCTGAATGGATAGAGGAAGCTGCTACTAATGTAAAGATTATAAAATAGCATTAAATGGAGTGTGTGTAATGGATAATAAAATGCGTATAGTGGCGGAAGAATTTGAAAATACAACTACTGGAGAGAAAGTAACCGGTGTAACGGTTATGATTGATGGAAAGTTAAGACAGGTCTTTGATATTATGATTGCAAAAAGTGGTTATAACAAGAGTTATTTGGAAATGTTGCAGGAGGTACTTGTTTTAGGAATAGATGAGTATATCAAGAAATTGAAATAGTATATTCAATTACTTATCGTTGGTATTTTAAACCTGCGGTTCGAAATTTGGAAACGCAATCCAAGCAACAGCAAAAGTCAGCGGAACGATCTCTAATGGCATGGACGGATTTGATATGCTGTCGATGGGACTGGGAATGATAGATCCCGATAACCCATTAACGGCATTGAACAATAAGCTGCATCAGAGTGATATTTATAATGGTTTCCAGATGGGCGTGAGTATGCTTTCATCCTTCAGTGGTGCAGCATCACAGAATATGGCTTGTTTTATTGCTGGAACTATGGTTCTTACAGCTACAGGACTTGTTGCAATAGAAAAGCTTTCCGCAGGAGATGTGGTAATCTCAACAAATCCTGATACCCTTGAAACGGCAGGAAAGACTGTTCTTGAGACTTATGTGCGCAAAGTAGACAAGCTGGTACATCTCACGATAAACGGCGAAGAAATTGTGACTACAGATAATCACCCGTTTTATGTACAAGGCAGGGGTTTTATTAATGCAGGAAATCTGCTCGTTGGTGATAAACTTATCAGCGTAAATGGCGAAGATTTGTTTGTTGAGAAACATCGGGTTGAAGAATTTGACGAGCCTGCCACTGTTTATAATTTTCAGGTTGAAGATTATCATACTTATTTTGTTGGTGATTGTGCGGTTTAGGTGCATAACAAGAATTGTAAACCACGATCACCAAAATCAGATGTTGTAGAAAAAGGTGAAAACCTTGATGGTTCAATTACCTATACTAAGAATATAAATGGAAAAAATGTTCAAGTAACTTATAGTAAAGAAGGATATCCTGATTTTTCACCATTTTCACATCCGGATTATCCAGATCCTGTGGAGATTAATATGACTGGTAATAATTATAAGGACTTTAAAGCAGCAAATGAGAAAATTGGTCTAAGTGGCGCAAATCCACCAGACGGATACACGTGGCATCATTTAGAGGATGGTAAACATATGTTGTTGGTGGATTCGAGTGTCCATGATGCTACCTTGGGAGGTTTTCCTCATACTGGTGGTGCTTCAATTGTAAAAAATAATTAAAGGAGCAATGAGAAATGAGATTATTAAATTCTGCTGAACCTGTTTTATATGAGGATGTTTTAGAATTTGGAAATTATTTAGGTGTAAAGTTACCTGAAGATTATGTAGAGTTTATTGTTAATGCTAATGGTGGAACACCTGAACCAGATATGCTTTACGATTTTTATGATGAAGTTTCTGAACAAGAAAACACATCAGTAATAAGAAGGTTCTTTTCTTTTTTTCCAAATGTAGAATGCGAAAAGAATAATATTAAGTTCATTTATAATGTAATGAGAAGAGAGAAAACAATTCCGGTTGATATGATACCAATCGCAGATGATCCCACTGGAAATGTAATTTGCATATCATTATCTTCAAATGATTACGGTGCAGTATATTTTCTTAATCATGAATTCGAGGATTCTGATACAGGCTATTTGATGAAAAGTAAAATAACGGATTCTTTCAAAGTGTTTATTGAAAAATTGTATCCAGATGAGTGATAAAAGTAACATATAATGTGGAGAACGTGTAGGTTGTTATTAAGATTAAACAATTGGTATTTCACCGATAAAATGTTTTATATAAGAGAGGTTAATCAATGCAAAATAATGAACAGCTAACAGAACTCATATCCAACTCACAAATAGCCTTTTTAAATGGCGAGTTGCAGGAAGCATTCAGCCTATACTCAACACTTATATGTTCAAAGCAGAGGATTTATCGAAGCAGGAAATCTTCTTGTTGGTGATAAGCTTATCAGTGTGAATGGTGAAGACTTAGTAATTGTGAAATTCTTCATTGAAGAAACTGCTGAATCTGTTTCCGTATATAATTTTCAGGTTGAGGATTATCATACTTACTTTGTTGGTGAGTGTGCGGTTTGGGTACATAATAAATGTAAAACAACACAGAATCCAGACGGTTCATATGACGTTGAAGCTGAATATAAGGATGGTTGGACTGATGATCAAAAGCGAGCTGCTGATAAGAAGTGTCAACAGCTTAGTGAAGCGGATACTAAAATAGCAAGTAAAGATCAAATAGATTCACAAAGAAAAACAAGCTCTAGTTCCAATAAGCAATTCAGAGAAAGAAATAATATTCCAAAAAGTCAAGACATTGATCACATTCAGGACATCCAATTTGACGGTATGGATGTCGATGCAAATAAGCAAGGTCTTGATCGAAGCGTAAATAGAAGCCTTGGAAGACAATTTAAAAACGGTACTGGAGATTTAGCTGAAGGAACAGTTCTTAGGAATTTTAAGATGGTAGATAAAATAACACCATAAAGGGAGCAATATATGTTTGATAATTTTTTTAATTTTGTTAAATTGCCTGTAGGTAAAGAAATCACTTCTGTAGTGACATTTCTTTCAAGTGTCTCGGGATTAAGTTTTTTCGACGGGCTATTTAGATTTTTTAATGAAGAACAAAAGAATAAATGGGAAAAGATAGTCACGGAATATTATATTGATTACTTAGGAAAAATTGAAGTTGTTTGTTATGACTGGTTAGGACGTGTTTTTGCTTTAAGTGATGATACCAATACTGTAATATTTTTTGAACCTGGTACAGGCAAGGTGTATGATACAGATGCCGGCATTGAGAAATTCTTTGATTATGTTGTAATAGAATATACGAACGATTGCTTTGCTTTAGATTTCTTTAAAGAATGGTTCGAATCTACAGAAGGATATCAATTGTTGAATAGTGAATGCGCAAGTTACAAGATTCCATTATTTCTAAATGGAGCAGATTCTGTAGAGAATTTAGAGGTGTGCGACATGGAAGTTCACTGGGAAATAATGAGAGTTACGCATAATCTAAATGATTAAATGTGATTTTTGATAAACTAGGAGATGCTTTTGGTGGAAGAATTAATTGAAAGAATTAGTAATACTGTTGAAAAGAAGAAAGTGAAAAGCCTTTGCAATAAAATATTAAAAAAATGTAGTTTTAAATCCGAAAATGATTTACGAAATATTTCTTCACTTGCAACGTGGTTGTATATCTATGGTTTTTATGATGAAATGATTGAGGTGTGTGATTTAGTTAAGGATGTCGAATTTTCTGGGAATTATAATTTATGGTTTATCCCTGACATGACAATGTGTCTAAAATCTAGAGTTCTTCGGGAAAGAGGAATGCATAAAGAATCTCACATATTAATGGATAAAGTAAACAAGTATCGTCATCCAGAATTATATAAAAATTTGGTTGATTCATATGAAAGAAAAATGGATCTAAACATAGCAGAAGAGTTAAAAAATCGACCAAAATCCTTAGCGGAAGTATGGAGATTTTCTAAACTACAATTCGCTGTAAGATTTAGAGAAGCAGGTAACTTTCCTATTCCAGACGAAAAGTTTGATAGCGATATTCGAGATCTTGTAGCTATTTTAAAAAAGGTTAAATAGGTTGCTAAACATGAGAGAGGGTGATAATATGCCTGTAATCCAAAATAACAACATTTATGAATTAATCTCAAATTCCAAAGTTGCTTTTATAAATGGACAATATCATGAAGCGTACTACCTTGCCAATGAAGCAATTAAACTTGATGAGAACTGTGCAGATGCTTATCAGTCTGTGATGCGTATCCAGATGATTTTTCTGAGTTCATGGACTCCTATAATGGCAAGCCTAACGGTCCGGCTATTTCAATGAGTCAGGCGGATCATAAAAACACTGCAAGTTTTGGACGTAAAGCTGGTTCTGATCAGTATCGCGCTGATCAAAAAGCATTGCTTAAGCAAGGAAAATTTCAGGAAGCATTTGATATGGATGTTGAAGACATCACAAGTCAGTTCCCTGGAAAATATGATAGTTCCATTGATGAAGCACAAACGAATTTAAATGATTTGATAAGCAAGTATAACGAATGGAAGAGAGGAAAATAAGATGGATTTGATATTTGTCCCTTACACGGAGATTGGAACACTTTGCTTCAATGCGTCTAATGACTCTGCAATTAAAGTGTTCGGAACACCTATTTCACAGTCTATGTATGGGTATCCCCAAAAAAACAAGCATTCATATGATTATGGATTTTTTCATATTCTTTTAAGCGAGAATTTAGAGTTTGAGGCAATTGAATTATTTCCAGATATGACAGATGAAAAAATATGTTTGCTGTATAACAACGTAAAAATCATCCTTAATCCATCTGTTAATATAACACTTGAAGAATTGAAGAAAGCAACTGATGATTTACTTTTAGATGATGACGGCGAGGGTTATACAAGTAAAAAATTAGGTTTAAGAATTTACTGCCCAGATGACATCGTTGAACAAGTCATTATTCACGATGTAGATTATTATAAGTCCTAATTATTATATTGACTAATGAGGAAAGGTGGGTTTGTAATGGAATATGGAAAAGATCAGCTTAAAAGTTTTATTTCTGATTCTCAAGCCGCATTTATGAACGGTCAACTACAACAGGCGTTCAGCCTGGCAAAAGAGACAATTAAGCTTGATGAGAACTGTGCTGATGCATATCAGTGTGCAGCAAATGAGGCTATAGGAAGAAATGGCTCAAAGGCTCCAATAGGCTACACATGGCATCATATAGAAGATGGAGAGCATATGTTACTTGTTAGCACGGATGTACATAGTAATTTTCCACATACTAGTGGAGCATCTATAGCAAGAAATAGTTTATAAGAAAGAGTAGAATAAAAATGATGTTGATAAATAGTGGTTTAAAACTTAATGAAGAAAAACTTCAAATGTTTGAAAATGAGTTAAAAGTTAAATTACCAGTTGATTATAAAGAATTTATGCTTGCACATAACGGAGGAATGCCTGAAGATGATCTGATGTTTAACTATCATAATAGTGTTAATAACAAAGAATCACGAAGCTTGATACAAATGTTTTACATCATATATGAAGAAGAAAATTATGAGATATATAACTTGAAAAATATTTGTTTTACATTATGGAATGATAAAGCATTAACTAAAGATTATTTAGCTATTGCTGAAGATCCAGCCGGAAATTATGTGTGTATTTCATTAAATGCCGAAACTTATGGGAATATATATTTCTGTAACCATGAATATGAGGATGCAGAAACAGGAACTCTGTTAATGGACAAAATTGCATCATCATTTTCAGAATTCTTGAATCTTCTTTATTTGGATGAATAGATGAAGTGAATTGTTTCCTATAACAAGATCATGGCAGCTAATCCGGACACTTTAGATTGCGGAGAAAACAGTTCTTGAAACGTATGTCCGTCAGGTAGAAAAGCTTGTTCACCTTATAATAAATGGTGAAGAAATTGTAACTACAGATAATCACCCGTTTTATGTACAAGGCAGGGGTTTTATCAATGCAGGAAATCTGCTCGTTGGTGATAAACTTATCAGCGTAAATGGCGAAGATTTGTTTGTTGAAAAACATCGGGTTGAAGAATTTGACGAGCCTGTTGACGTTTATAATTTTCAGGTTGAAGATTATCATACTTATTTTGTTGGTGAATCTGCGGTTTGGGTGCATAATAATAACAAAGCTTGTCCTGTTCCTGAACCAAGAAAATCGGAAAAACACAAAACAGCAGATGGCGAACCTTTAACATATAAATCAAATTCAAAACATACGCCTGGTCAAGATGGTAATTGTTCAGATGCTGGTATTGAGCCAAGAAATTCATTTGAATTATTTGAGGATTCGATTGCTTCAACTGAAAAAACTGGTCATAGATATGCATATGAAAAAGAAACAGATACGATTCACAGATTTTTCTCAAATGCAGAGGAAACAGAATGGCACTGGTGTGGTTCAGAAAATCAAGGAAAAAATTCTTTGAATATAACAAAGATACCCAAAGATATTAAAAAAACATTTACAAAAGAGTATGGTGTTAAATGGAAAGGAAGATAATATGTTAATTGGCGATCCTTATAAATTTGCAGTTTTATTTGATAGAGTAAAAAAATGGAATCCATCTTTAACAGATAATAATGGTTTTTTTGCACTATGTATTGATGGAAAATTATTTCCTGATGAAATTGAAAATGCAGTAATACCTGTAGGTGTTAGAGATGTCAAAGTAGCTTTATCTGGAATTCCAGTTGATGAAAAAATATTTGACATGGATTCAAAAGATGCAATTTTGATTTTGTATGATCTTGTATATCCAGAGTTTGATGATGAGAAAAGTGATGAAGAAAACAGGGATAATGATTTTAGATATTTGCTTTCTACAAATGAATTAGTTGATGATAATTATCTTGTTTTTGCTGTAGGAAAAGAAAGGAAAATTAGAATACTTGGTACAAAAGCAGAGTATGATTTTGAAGAGAAAAGAGATGTTTTATGTAATTCAAAAGTAACTGAAATAATCCTCGAAAAAGATTATGTTAATAATGTTATTGCTCAACTTGAAGAGATAAAGTGGAATTAAGATTTGAATATTGGTACATTTAATAATCAGCGAATCTTGCACTATATGCCCGACAAGTATACAAGATTGTACATCTGACAATTAACGGTAAATAAATTATCACAACCGAAAATCACCCGTTCTACGTTCAAGGCAGAGGCTTTATCAATGCTGGAAACCTTCTTATCGGTGATAAACTTATCAGCGTAAATGGCGAAGATTTGTTTGTTGAGAAACATCGGGTTGAAGAACTTGACGCGCCTGTTGACGTTTATAACTTTCATGTTGAAGATTATCATACTTATTTTGTTGGTGAATCTGCGGTTTGGGTGCATAATTCGGAATGTAAAGTGAGTACTTCAAGAAGAGATCATATATTAGAGGGTGAAGGGCCTAATGATCCTGGGCATGGCCCCAATAGGGGATTTGGCAATAGTGCTTTTCCTGACACTTGGACAGACGATTACGCTATAAAAGCCGTTGAAGATGTAGCCAATAGTCCAAATTCAACATGGAGACAATCAACAGGACCTGGTGGAGGACGTAACGCTCCTGTTACAATAGGAGGTCCTGATGCAAATGCTCCATTAACCACAAGAAATGGACGACCAGTTAGGTTTATTGTTGAAGGTAGAAATCATGGATTAGATGTTAGAGTTATTGTTGAACCTGGCGGTGAAGGAATAGTTACGGGATTTCCTATTAATCGATAAAGTGTTAGGAGAATTAGTGATGAAAAAAGAAGCATATGATAAATTTATGAAAAAAATATCGAGTGAATTCAAAAATGTTGATACAGTTAAAGAATTTCTTTTAGATGCAGCGGAATTAGCTATGTATGGAGAAAAACGAGTGGCACTTGAAAATTTTCTTGAAAATCTACTGGAAAATGAGATACATATTTCATCCGAATTGATAGATTTGGCAGAAGAGGCATTTAGTGATAACCCAACAGACTATGATAATAGATTAATTTTTGAAATGAAACAATTTAAATTAAATTAATGTGTAATATAAAAGTTGTATGCAAATACGAATACGCTTGAAACCGCACCGAAAACGGTTCTTGAAACGTATGTCCGTCAGGTAGAAAAGCTTGTTCACCTCACAATTAATGGTGAAGAAATTGTAACAACTGATAATCACCCGTTTTATGTACAAGGCAGGGGTTTTATCAATGCAGGAAGTCTTCTCGTTGGCGATAAACTTATAAGCGTAAATGGCGAGGACTTGTTTGTTGAGAAACATCGGGTTGAAGAATTTGACGAGCCTGTTGACGTGTATAATTTTCAGGTTGAAGATTATCATACTTATTTTGTTGGTGATTGTGCGGTTTGGGTGCATAATGCAAGCTCTGATTATAATCTAATTGAACCGGATAAATACACAGAACTTTCTGAGTCAGAGATGCGAATAATATTATCTGATCGTGGCCTGGATGATACTGCTGTGCAAGATATGATTGATTCTTTTGATGGACCAATATATAGTCGTGAAGGAAACCTTGGAGAAGTTTTTACGATAACTGAGGCATCTGCTGGTGATGCATCAGGAATTTTTGTTACAAGAGGTTCTGCTGGAGCTACACCGGCAGAAAGAATTAATAATCTTGCATTACCGCCTAATAATACTGCACTTGTTGAGAGCCAAATGCAACTTACTCGATCACAAATTTTACTTGAGGGAAAAGTAGCTGCACAACCTGAATGGGCACTTATTGCTGATGATGGCATATCAAGAACAGGCGGCGGATGGCAAGTAGTTACTGATGGTGGAAAATATACAGGTGCAATTGATAGGTGAATTAGTATGAAAGAAAAACTAACTATTCTTTATAATTATCTTAAGAACAATGATCATATGCAGGATGCTAATAGGATTGCTAAAATTCTTGATGAATACGATAAAAATGGTGACTTATCAGAATTATCTATAAAAAAAATAAAAGCAATGTGCAATCCTAGATATCTCGGAAATCTTTATATAAAAGAATTTCCCGATCCATATAAATGGTGGAATTTCTTGGCTGAAATAAAAAAATCAATTGAATGAAACTACGTTGATGATAAGAAGCTATTTTATGGATTTTGAGAATGGTATTGTAAAAATAGACGAGGAAGCATTTAGTCCTAAATATTCTTTTGAAATGTTCCGTCATTCCTCTTTTTATAAGAATTAAGCTTGTTCACCTTATAACAAATGGTGAAGAAATTATCACAACTGATAATCACCCGTTTTATGTTCAAGGCAGGGGCTTTATCAATGCAGGCAATCTTCTCGTTGGTGATAAACTTATAAGCGTAAATGGCGAAGACTTGTTCGTTGAGAAACATCGGGTTGAAGAATTTGACGAGCCTGTTGACGTTTATAATTTTCAAGTTGAAGATTATCATACTTATTTTGTTGGTGATTGTGCGGTTTGGGTGCATAATGATTGTACTGCTGAGCAGCTTCGACAAAATTATGCTGATGGTGAAAAAGCAGAATTAGCTCAGTATAACCTAGAGATGAAAGAACACCCGAATACTAAAAGACAAGTGACGATAAGGGCTTATGGCGAAAATGGCAATCTAAGTAAGAATAGAACAAGAGTTGACTTGTTTAATGATAAAGGCGTTATTGAAGTTAAAGCCTCTAAAACTGCTCCTTTAACAAAAAATCAAAAGGAATTATATCCGCAGATAGCTAAATATGGTGGAAAAGTAGTGGGTAAAAAATATGGAACATATGATATAGAGCCTCAAGATATATATTTGACTCGGGATGGAGTTACAAGTTTATTATTTAAAAAAGGTGGTGGTTAATAAAGATGTCTGTATTGGATAGAAATGTTATAGATTTTGGTCATGAAGATGATGATAAAGTGACATTATGCATTAGTGATCACATTCCATGGGATTCAGAGATATTAAGAGCGCACTTAGAGGTTCTTCAGGACAAAGTAAACGATTATTTAGACTATATTGCATCAGGACAGATATATGAAGACTTCGGTGGAAATGGCAAGACCCCTAATATAAAAATTATTTTCTGTCACAAGCCTACTAAAGAGGTTGAGTTTTTTCTCAACAAAATAAAAGAGACTGTAATAAATAACGAATACACATTTGAATGGATATATAGACCTGTATGATATTCGTTGTTGTGATGACGCAGGCCATTTGTTTGCTGATCAATTCGGTGGTTCACCAGAATTGGATAACCTTGTATCACAGAAAAGCGGATTAAACCGAGGTATAAAAGGGGATTCTAAGACATATAGAAATATGGAAAAACAATGGTCTACTGCATTAAAAAATGGTCAAAAAGTAACGGATATTGATATAAACCTTTCATATAAAAATGGTTCGTCGCGTCCATCAGCATTTGATGTTTCGTACAAAATCGATGGAAAATTATTCAATCGACATTTTAAAAACTAATAATAAAAAACAAATAATTAAAATCTAACAATAAGGAGATCTGCTATGTTAAAAGGTTTTGAAGACGCATTTGTTGATGCACAAGCTAATGTTATTTCGCTTTGCCTTGAATTACTTAAGAATTCTGAAAAGAGTGCAGACGTTATATATGTATACATATTACAAAATGATAACGAAGAGTATATTGACGCATTTTTTGAGAAAGATGGCAAGTTGTTCACAACCAATGATTGGTGTTCAGATGCTCAAATTAAGGAATTCTTTCATTGTGGAATAGAAGATATAGAAAGCATTGTTGAGCTTTGTGATACCTATGATGCAAAGTGTCCACACGAATTCAAATTAGTATACAATGTTAACTCTAAGTCATTTGACTCAAATTACAATTATGAAAATGTAACTGATGTTTATGATAAGGATGTAATTGAGTTAGTCGAAGAATGGTTTAATGAATGCAAAAAAAATATAAGTCATTGATAAATTTTAAAAGATAAAATTATGATTGAAGTCAATGAGCAATTAGGTGAAGTTATATCCAACTCGCAAATAGCCTTTTTAAACGGCAAGCTGCAGGAAGCATTCAGTCTATACTCAACACTTATACGTTCAAGGTAGAGGCTTTATCAATGCAGGAAGTCTTCTTGTTGGTGATAAGCTTATCAGTGTGAATGGTGAAGACTTAGTAATTGTGAAATTCTTCATTGAAGAAACTGCTGAATCTGTTTCCGTATATAATTTTCAGGTTGAGGATTATCATACTTACTTTGTTGGTGAGTGTGCGGTTTGGGTACATAATGCGGAGTGCATCGTACGCAAGAATGGTGAGATTGAGATTACAGATTGGGAAGGTTATCCAAAAGGTGGACCAAAGCCAGATGGAAAACTTAAACTTCTTGAAGGAGAAGAATATACAAAAGCAAGAAAATCTGCTAATAGTGAAAATGCTCAGATTCATAGACAAAATCCTGAATTAAAAGGAAAACAAATTCATGAAGTACATCCTGTTAAATTTAGTGGTAGCCCAACGAACCATTCTAATAAAATTGCGCTTACGCAGTCTGAACATGCAAAATACACCAAGTTTTGGAAGCGAATACAAGCTCAAGCAAAAAATCAAATGAAATGAGGAAAGAAGAATGAATATAGCGGAAAAATATATGACGGATATGGAATTGAATGAACCAAGCAATCCATTAGAAATAAATAAAACTGAAGATAAATTAAAAATTAAATTTCCGGAACAGTATAAAAAGTTTTTGCTATCTCATAACGGGGCTGAGGGTTCTATAGGCGAAAATTCGTATCTCGTTATATGGTCAATTGAAGATATTATCTCTTTAAATGAGGAATATGGTGTTTTTGAGTTTACACCAGAAATTTTATATTTTGGTTCAGATGGTGGGGATATGGCATATGCATTTGATAGGAGAAATTCAGCAGTAAAAATTGTTGAAATTCCTTTTGAATCGATTTCTGTCAATGATGCCGTTACATTATCTGATGATTTTGATGATTTTATAAAATTGATATATAACAGATAAAAACAATTATCAAAATTTATATCCAACTCACAAATAGCCTTTTTAAACGGCAAGTTGCAGGAAGCATTCAGCATATACTCAACACTTATACGTTCAAGGCAGAGGCTTTATCAATGCAGGAAATCTTCTTATCGGTGATAAGCTCATCAGTGTAAATGGCGAAGATTTGTTTGTTGAGAAACATCGGGTTGAAGAACTTGACGAGCCTGTTGACGTTTATAATTTTCAGGTTGAGGATTATCATACTTATTTTGTTGGTGAATCTGCGGTTTGGGTGCATAATGATCGGTGTCCTGTTCCAGAGCCTAGAAAATCAGAAAAGAATGGATTAACTTATAAATCCAATCCAAAACATACCCGTGGTCAACCTGGAAATCGTCCTAATGCTGGTATTGAGCCAAGAAATTCATTTGAATTATTTGAGAATTCGCGCGTTTCAACTATGGGGAAAGGTAGATATACTTATGAAGAATCAACAAAGACTGTTCATCGCTTTTTCAGTAATGCTGAAGGAACTGAATGGCATTGGTGTGGTTCAACTAATCAAGGTGCTAATTCTTTACGTTCAATAGATATACCCAAAGATATACTTAAAGCATTTAAAAATGAATTTGGTCTAAAACTGAAAGGATGGTAATATGTTAATTGGTAATCCTTATAAATTTGCTGTATTGTTTGACAGAGTAGCAGATTGGAATAATTCTATAAAAGATAATAACGGATTATTTGCTTTGTGTATTGATGGCAAATTATTTCCAGATGTAGTTATAAATGCAGTAGTACCGGTAAGTATTTATGATATCAAGGAATCATTGATTGGTATTCCGGTTAATGAAATGATATATAATATGGATACAGATATTTTATTTAAATCTTTGTATAAACTTGTATTTCCAGATGTCGACAATAATGATGATAATGATTACAGGTATCTGCTTGCTACATCAGATTTGACAGATATAGATAATCTTGTTTTTGCGGTTGAAGGAAAAGGAATGGTTCGAATTCTTGCTGCGAAGTTGGAGTATGATGTTGCAGAATCGACTCATATTTTTGACAAATCAGCAATAACGGAAGTCATTCTCGATAAAAATGAAGTTAATCAGATAATAAGAGAGATTGAAAAAGCCATAGGTGAATTTGAAGGTTGAACAAATAAATATCCTTACTAGACAAGCTCGTTCATCTCACGATAAACGGCGAAGAAATTGTAACAACTGATAATCACCCGTTCTACGTTCAAGGCAGAGGCTTTATCAATGCAGGAAATCTTCTCGTTGGTGATAAACTTATCAGCGTAAATGGCGAAGATTTGTTTGTTGAGAAACATCGGATTGAAGAACTTCACGAGCCTGCTACTGTTTACAATTTTCAGGTTGAAGATTATCATACTTATTTTGTTGGTGATTGTGCTGTTTGGGTGCATAACAAGAATTGCACACCTGAAAATAAGCAATCCCTTAAGGAACACCTTGAAGGTACAGCTGACAATACTGGAGCAAAGCCAAACGGTACGATAAATGGCTGCCATGAAGAAAGTCACTTTTTAAGTGAACTTGATATTGCTGGTGGTGATCTAACAGATAATATCCAAAATGTAAGTGGTATAGACGGTGTAACTTATGTTGAATATACAGCAAATACAAAAACGGGAAAAGCCACTAAGACGATATATGATTCAAATGTAATCAGCACTGATGATTTTATTGATCGCGGCTTGGACGCGTATGCTAATGTTCCTGAATCTGTAAGTGGAGGACCTGTTACTGCACTTGATAATTCTGGAAAAGCATGGAATTTTTATATTAGAGATAATAAGCTTATTACCATGTATCCATCGGTTTAAATAGAAGGAGCTTTTTATGAATTTACTTGTAAATAATGAGGCAAATGAATGTGTTGAATTACTTATTAATACGTTAGCTGCGTGTCACTTTAAAAAGTTTATTAAATGTGTTAATAAGAAAGAAAACTGGACAGCCGAGCTTTGCTGGTGTTTTTTTGAAAAATCAAATGATAATAAAGAGTATTATCAATTTGAAACTTTTGAGGGTGATACTTATAGAATGTCTTATAATGATTTTTTGGATATTGTAAAACTTGCAATTATCAGATTTTATCTTGGTACTAACGATGTTAAAATCAAGGAATCATTAAAAGAATATATCAAGAATACAGTATTTGATTCTATTCTTGATAATATTGATCCATCATTAGCATCAGGCGTTCCTCTTGTTTATGGGCAGTGATGTGGTGAGAAAATTGTAAAAACGGATAATCATCCGTACAAGGCAGGGGTTTTATCAATGCTGGCAATCTCCTTGTTGGCGATAAACCAAAAAATTGAATACGATTGCAAGGGAAAAATAAAGAGTATCACATATAAGAATCAAAATTATAAAATCTCAAGGTGACGTATGAATAAGCTTCTGGCATTACTGCAAATACTGATAAAAGAAACAGATGAAAATCATAAGCTGACTACAAATCAGCTTATTGAAAAACTGTCGTAGCAGGGCGTATATGCTCATCGAAACACGATCCCCTCTGATATAGAAAAGCTCAGAAACGCAGGCTACGATATTATCTGCGATAAAAGTACGCAGAATAAATATTTTATGGGCAGCAGGGGCATGGAGCTTTCGGAGATAAAAATGCTGTGCGACGCAGTAAACGCAGCTCAGTTTATTTCGGAAGAAAAATCCTTCCAGCTGATAGACAAGCTGTTTTCTCCTTTGAGCGACTATCAAAAGGAAGAAATAAGAAATCTCATTCAGAAGCCGAGCGAAAATAAGGCGGACAGTAAAAGCATATATTATGCCGATATCATCAACACTGCGATCACGCAGCGACGTACAATCCGTTTTCAGTATTACGAATATAACGAAAAAAGAGAAAAAATTCTCAAGCATAACGGTTATACATATACGGTCAGTCCCTATGCCGCCGTGTGGAACGACGACAGGTATTACCTTGTGGGGTATTGTGAAAAACACAGAGATATAACGGTTTTCAGGATAGACAGATTAGCGAATATATCTCTGACAGACCATCCTTCCAAACCGTGTCCGAAAGATTTTGTGCTGAAGGACTTTATTGCACATACCTTTAAAATGTTCTGCGGTGAGTCTTCAGACGTGATACTGAAATGTAAAAATAAGCACATGAAAGCCATTATAGATAAGTTTGGAGACAATATTGATACAATCGGAACCGATCGTCAATTTTTCTGCGTAAAGGTAAAAGTAGAGCTGAGTCCTACATTTTATGCGTGGCTGTTTCAGTATCAGGGCGAAATTTGTATACAATCTCCACAAAATGCAATAGATCAGTTTGTGCAAATGGGAGAAACTATCATTGAGGTGCATTCATAATTGTGCACCTCATTTTTTTGCTATTGACAATCGAATTTACGTTCGATATAATAGATACAAGACGTTCGCAGAAAAGAGAACAAGGATTGAAAGGATTGAAGATTTATGACTTTTGGCGAATACCTGAAACAAAAACGTCTTGATAAGGAAATAACGCTGAGGGGCTTTGCGAAGCTGGTTGACATATCTCCCGTATATCTGTGCGACCTGGAAAAAGGCAGAAAAGCGGCTCCGAGTATGGAAGTCATGCAAAAAATGGTGAGTAAGCTGGCGCTGAATAAAGAGGAATCCGAAAGGTTTTACGACCTTGCCGCTCTGGAGCAGACGGCAAAAAATCCGATACCGAAAGATCTGAATGCTTTTCTGAAAGACAACCGTGTGATCGTTTCCGCTCTCAGAACTGCAAAGGATCTGGACGCTACGGACGAAGAATGGCAGGATTTTATTGATAAGCTTAGAAAAAGCAGGGAGGGAAAACCATGAACGAAATGTTCTACAGACAAAGCGCTCTTGACTGCATTGCAAACGGACTTTTGAAAAATTACCGAAACGGCATGTATCTTTACGGCGCTCCCCGATCCATACCAATAGAGGAAATCATCGAGGTTGAATACAAACTGACGATAGAATATGTAAAACTGAGAAAATCGGGAAACGTCCTCGGCCAGACTGTATTTGAAAACTGCTTTGTCCCTGTGTATGACAAAGAAAATGAGCAGTACACTATTATCGAGGTTCAGCCCGGAACGATACTCATCGACGAAGCTTTGCTTGAAGAAGAAAATATGGGCAGATACAGGTACACTCTTGCCCATGAGCTTTCACATTGGATACTGCACCATAAGATTTTTGATAATTCGCAGGAATCCGCCGCCAAGACAACGACAGAAAGCAATTCTAAAACCGAATGGCAGGCAGACGCTCTTGCTGCTTCGATACTTATGCCGAAAATGCAGATAAAAAAGGCGTTTTTTCAATGCACGGATCAAACGTTAACGCTAAAATTTTAAAAATGGCAGAGCTGTTTCAGGTGTCCGGGCAAGCAATGAAGATCTGCCTTGCTTCACACAATATGATATAACCGAATTTCGGTTATATTTTTACTCATAATGTTCTCTAAAAAGCGAACAGAAAGGACAGAAGAATGTTAGTTGATTCACAGATCCGTCAAGTCGGAAAAAGGCCGTCCATGCCGCCGCTGAGATGTCCGTTGTGCGGTGGAAAACTTGCGGATAAGCAAAACACATGGTGCAAAAACAGGATCGTAGCCACAACAGCCGAACAAGGTGATTATCTCACGAAGTGTCACAAATGCGGTAAACTGATAGGTCTGACCGCAGAGAATTGAAAATGAGAAATATAAATAAAATAAGTATATCAAATTACTCGTACAGAGCATCATCCACCCATCTGTGAATATGGGATTTGGGCTGTATATGCGTATGCAGTCTTAGTAAGAAATTACGAATGAGGTAGAAGCCTGACAGGTAGCTTTTAAAGCTATGTCAGGATTTCTGCCTCTTTTTTTGAACTCCTATTCTGCTTTAAAAGCGGAATGGGAGTTTTTTTATGCCCATTTTTAAGGCATGGCAGTGCAGCATTGCCAAATATCCGTAAGCCTTCGTTTTGATTCAAACAAGAAAATCAAAACGGAGGAATTACGATGAAAACAAAATATTTTGAATACAACAGAAACAGCGGAAGTGAGAAGTATTCCGAATTTACGGAAGCTGAGTATCTCAAAGCAAAGGAAGAAGAAAACCGTTGGTTTATCAGCTTTGGAGATAGCGTTCTTGAATGCGAGGAAAGCCAGTATTCGGATCACTTTTCCAAGAAAGATCACGGAGAATATACGCAAAAGGATAGAAACTGGAAGAAGGTCATCCCCCTCTCATTGGAGCAGTATACATACGGCGGAAATTACGAGCAGAAGATTCTCAAGGACAGTACAGTTGTTCCGCTTGAGGAGCGTATCTTAGAGCAGTTAGACTTGGAGCATGACTTGGTAAAGCTCAAAAAAGTCATGAAAAAGCTCAAGCCATACGAACGTGAAATTATTTATCAGCTTTTTTGGATGAATAAAAGTCAGAATGATCTTGCCAAGAAATATAGCGTAACCAGACAAACAATGCACGAAAAAGTACATCGTATTTTGGTGAAAGCGCTGAAAACGAAAAATAAATCCCTTACAAATCTCAATTTCGTTGCCAGTAAGTAGTGAAGGGAAAAATCAATGAAAATAATTCGGAGAATTTTCCCGACAGAAACTTGACAACAGAATATCAACTCTGCAAGTACGTTAATCACACGGTCGGTATGAAATCTCGGCAGCCAAATGAACCATGCGCGACGACCTCAAAAAGCGAGCGATAACCATGACGTTCAGACCTTTGGACAGCAACCAAAGTCGGCGATGAAACGTGTGAGGATAATGATACTTCCCAGTGAGGGCTGATATAGCGGGTGAGAGTCCCATGATGCGGTTACGCTGACCGCAGCTTGCAGAGTTCCGCCGTGACGGTCGTTGAGAACAAATATCACGGAAAATCGTCTGAAATAACGAATCAGACGAAGGCAAAACGAATTTATATGGCGGTTTGCACATTTTAGCAGACCGCCATTTACATATTGAAATAAAAAGATAAGGGGGCTGATATATGAATAACATTCATGTTGTTAAACTACCAAATAAACATAAGTGCAGCGGCTGTGTGTGGTATGACAGGAATACCGACGTACTGTTTTGTCCGTTTCATAAGTGTGTAAGATACAGAAAAGGTGAATGAAATGCTGATTAAACGTGGAGATATTTTTTACGCAGATTTGAATCCCGTGGTCGGCTCAGAGCAAGGCGGTATTCGTCCTGTGCTGGTGGTACAGAATAATGTGGGAAACAGGCACAGCCCAACGATCGTGGTTCTTCCGCTTTCGACGGCAAAAAAGCATTATCTTCCCACTCATATTCATATCCGAGGTTCAAAAACATTGCCCAAGGATTCAATCGTGCTTGCGGAACAGATACGAACGATAGACAGATACCGACTGAAAAGTTACGTGAGTTCAGTTGATTTTGAACTTATGGAAAAAGTAGAAAAAGCGATGAAAATAAGTATAGGAGTTGATTTTGATGACTAAATTTGGACAAGCAGAATACTGTGATTTTATGGCAAGAGTATTTGCGGACAAGCTTGATGAAATTCTTGATGCAGACGATAAACAGAATTTTAACAGCAAAAATACGGAAGATATATACGGTCAGTTCCCGTCTTCAAGGGACGCAGCGTGAGGAGGTATTGATATGTTAGGATTTATTATTGGATTGCTTGCAGGCGGTACAGCAGGAGTATTCGCAATGTGTCTCTGTACTGCGGCAAAGCAGGCAGATGAAAATATGTCAAATTCGGACAAGTAATTTTGTCGGGTTTGGTAATATCATTCTGAAAAGATTTGTGGTATTCTTGTTGGTTGAAAGGAGAGTGAGAAAATGCCGACAGTAACGGTGATACAGCCTACAATAGCAGAAGAACAAACAGCAAAAATCCGTTGTGCAGCATATTGCCGAGTAAGCTCAGACAGCGAAGATCAGCTCAATTCCTTTATGGCTCAGACAAGGTATTACAGTCATTTTTTTGAGGATTCGGAAACAGAGGAACTGATCGACATATATGCCGACGAAGGTATCACAGGAACCCGTGAGGACAAGCGTGACGAGTTTCAGAGACTTATGAAGGACTGCCGAAAGGGTAAAATTGACAGAATTTACACCAAGTCAATAAGCCGCTTTGCCCGAAATACAAGGGATTGTCTGAAAAACGTCAGAGAACTGAAATCGCTGGGAATTACGATATATTTTGAGAAAGAGAATATCGATACTGCCAATATGACCGATGAAATGATGATAACAATTATGGGAGGTTTGGCGCAGGAGGAATCAACTTCGATCTCAAAAAATATAAAATGGAGTTATCAGAAAAGATTTGAAAAAGGAACAATAAATGTTTTTTCTGCGCCCTTTGGTTATAAGTTAAGTAGTGGCTCGTTAATTATTGACGAAATACAAGCTCAGATAGTAAAAGAGATTTTTGAGATGTTTCTGAATGGTATTGGTTATCAGCGAATTTCAGAAATTTGTCAAAATAAGTATTCATCATATAAGGATAATTTTAGTTATTACGGCATTCGATATATTTTGTCCAATGAAAAGTATATCGGTGATTCAAAATATCAAAAAACATTTACCACGAATACACTTCCGTATAGAAAACTCCCTAATAAAGGTGAGTTAATTCAATATTATATTCAAGCCACACACAAATCGATAATATCAAAAGAAATGTTTGAAAAAGCACAAGCTCTAATAGAATGTAGAAAGCATAAGAACATATTGTCAGAATCACCGTTCAGCGGAAAAATTATATGCGCCAACTGCGGAACAAAATATAAGCGTAAATGTAGTGGTGATAAAATATACTGGGTTTGCCGCAGGCATGATAATTTAGCGCAACTATGCACAAATAAACGAATTGAGGAAAAGTTTATTAGGCAGAGTTTTATAATACTTCACAACAAACTGTTATTCAATTACAAGCAAATTCTTGTACCTCTCCAAACGTCGTTACAGGATTTAAAGCTGAAAAAATTTAGCGGAAACACCAATGTTATGGATATTCACAAAGAAATCGCAAAACTTAAGGAGCAGACCCATGTACTCGCAAGGCTGAAAACAAAAGGATTTCTGGACGAGGCTAAGTATATTGAACAGACTACGGAGCTTACAGCTAAAATCAATAAGCTGCAAGTTGAGCTGAAGAAGCTTTCACGTTCCGACGATGAGGATGAAACGCTTGAACAGATAGAAATGCTGTTCGACTTCTTTGAAAAGCGAGATAAGCCGATAACCGAGTTTGAGGAATCTACGTTTGAGAGTATCGTTGAGAAGATCGTGGTAATAGATCAGCATGAGCTGGAGTTTCACTTGATTGGCGGATTGAAGTTCAAAGAAAATATATAACAGAAAATGCCTTGCAGTAAAATTGCAGGGCATTTCTTTGTTAGTTTTGGCACTGGATTTCCGCAGAATTTTGTGGTATCCTTGTTGGTTGAAAGGAGTGATATCAATGGCAAGAAACAGAGTAATCTTGTTCGGCTACTGCATGAAAAACGGCGAAATAACGACCGAACCAAAAGAAGTTTACGCAGTTGAAGAAATTTTTAGAGAATATCTGAATGGCAGCAGTTTTCTGCAAATCGCAAAGTTGATGGAGTCTGAAAAAATCAGGTACAGCGAGGATTCCGACCGTTGGAACAAAAATATGGTCAAGCGGATAATCGAAAATGAGAAATATCTCGGAACTGACAAATATCCGCAGATAATTGATGAGGAAACCTTTAAAACTGCCAATGAAAAGCGAGTGAGAAAAGCTACTACGTTTAATTCGATATGCGATGATTTACAGGAAATCAGAAAGGTTACATACTGCCTTGAATGCGGAGAAAAGCTTTTCAGAAGAACTAACGGCAAAGGACGTGAATATTGGAACTGTGGAAATCCCGATTGCTTTAAATATGAATATCGACTGACCGACCAAATGATAATAGGAGCAGTGCTGACCGTTCTGAACACAGCTATTGCAAATCCAAGTTTGATTGAAAACAGCGGTGAAATAAGCGTGTATTCCCCTACTGTAGATGTGATTAGAAAACAAAATGAAATTAATCAGATGACAGATTCCCTTCAAATGGATTTTGACAGAGTGAAAGCTGAGATTTTCAGGCTTGCCGAGCTGAAATACGATTGCTGTACTTACAATGACAGTCCGCAGAAAACAGCGGAAATCAAGGCTCTGCTTGAAAATCACGAACAATTAAATACGCTCGATATTGGCTTATTTAAGTCCTGCGTAAACAGGATTTTGATAAGCCATTTTTGTACCATAGAGGTTGAATTAATCAACGGCACACGCATCCAAAACATATCAGAAAGGAATGAGAATTGTGTCAACCGCATCGAATGTAACGATAATTCCTGCGAAAGTTCAGACGGAAATAAACCGTGATAAATATCACCAATTGAGAGTAGCGGCATACTGCCGTGTAAGTACAGAGCAAGAGGAACAGCAAAACAGCTATCAGGTTCAGATCGCATATTACACAGACTTGATAAATCGCAAAAAAGAATGGACTCTTGCCGGAATTTTTGCCGACGAAGGTATCAGCGGTACACAGACAAAAAAGCGTACCGAATTTAATCGCATGATCCGTATGTGCAGAAACAAGAAAATCGACCTTGTAATTACCAAGTCGATATCAAGATTTGCCAGAAATACTGTGGATTGTTTGGAATATGTGCGACAGTTGAAAGACCTCGGGATCGGAGTGATTTTCGAGAAAGAGAACATCAATACGATGACAATGACTTCTGAATTTATGATAGCTCTGTACGGAAGTTTTGCTCAGGCAGAATCGGAGTCAATAAGCAAAAATGTAAGCTGGGGAAAAGAAAAAGCTTACCGTGAGGGCAAGGTACAGTTTCAGTATAAATATCTTCTCGGTTACAAAAAAGGTGCAGACGGCAAGCCTGAAATAGTTCCTGAAGAAGCGGAAACAGTTAAGCTGATTTTTAATATGTACCTTGACGGATACACGCTTTTAAATATCGCAGATACGCTTATGGCTCAGGGCAGAAGGACGGCTACAGGCAAAAATATTTGGAGTAAAGGCGAGGTTCAGCGTATTCTGAAAAATGAAAAATATGTCGGCGACGCACTTCTGCAAAAAAGTTTTACGGTGGACTGCATAACTCACAAAGTGGTGAAAAATAACGGTGAACGTCCTATGTATCTTGTGACAGACCATCATACGCCGATAGTTGACCGTGACACGTTCAACCGAGTACAGCAGGAGCTTGCAAGGCGAACTTCCAAGCGTAAAATCAGTGATAAAACCAAAACTGAGCAAGGCAAATACAGCGGAAAATATGCGTTATCCGAGCTGTTGATATGCGGTCATTGCGGAACTCCATACAGACGCAGGATATGGTCAAGAAACGGCAAAAAACAAATTGTCTGGCGATGTATCAGCCGTTTGGAACACGGCAAAAAGTACTGTCCCGATTCGCCGACGATAAAAGAAGAACAACTCCATAAGGCGATAATTCGGGCGATAAATAACTACTATTCCTGCCGAAATGATATTGTGAGGATTTTGAAAGCAAATATCGGCTCTGTGCTTGAATGTCAGGGGCAGGAGGATATTTTAGCTGCCGAAAAAAGGCTTAGGGAAATCGACCAAGCAAGAAATGATTTAGTGGACTTAATCGCTTCGGGCGGCTGCGATGAGGATAAGCTTGACAGTGAGTTTGCAAAGCTTTATGCGGAAGAACAGCAGTTGAGCGAACGGCTTGAAAATCTGAAATTGCAGAACAAAACTTCAGAAGGAACACAGGCGAAACTTGATGAAATTATGGATATGATAGAGCATGAAAAGTTTGAGTTGGAAACCTTTGATAATGTGCTGATACGCAAGTTGATAGAATGTGTAAAGGTTGTGAGTAAGACCGAAATACTGGTAATTTTCAAGGGCGGATACGAGGTCAGAACGGAAATTGAATAACGATTAAAATTTACAGCTTGCGGAGAAATCTGCAGGCTGTTTTTGTTGGGAGGTGTTACATTGGCAGGAAATTTTGAAGGAATAAAAAACCGTTCATATGGAATTGAGATAGAAATGACAGGCTTAACTCGCTGTCAGGCGGCAAAAGCAATTTCAGGTGTTCTGGGAGGAGAGGTTGTCCATGAGGGTGGCGCTTATGATAAATATACGGTTAAAGATATTAAAAGAAGGGATTGGTCTATTGTGTACGACGGAAGTATCAGCTGTTACAATGCAAACGGCGACCGAGCGTCCAAATCCTACAGTGTGGAAATGAATTCTCCTGTTCTTGAATATGAGGATATTCCGCTTTTGCAGGAGGTTGTACGAGTTCTTAGAAAAGCGGGCGGAGTAACGGGTCCGAGATATTGTGCAGGCACGCATATTCACATTTCGGCAGACGATTACACTCCGCAGCAGATACGCAATCTTGTAAATATTTTTGCAAGTAAGGAGGACTTTCTGTGGGACGCTTTGCAGGTTTCTTCTGCCCGTGAATCCTACTGTCACAAGATGGATAAGCAGTTCATCGAGGACATAAACCGAAAAAAGCCTAAAGATATGGAAGAAATAAAGAGACTTTGGTATCACGGCAGAATGAGCGAACAGTTTCAGCATTACTCAAATAGCCGATATGTTATCTGCAATCTGCACTCATTCTTTCAGCATGGTCATTACGAGATAAGGGCATACAACGGAAGTCTTCATGCAGGAGAGGTAAGAAGTCAGATAGTTCTTGCGCTTGCCATAAGCAATGCGGCAATGACTAAGAAATACTGTTCTCCGCACGTTTCGCAAAGCGATAATATGCGGTACAGCTTTCGTGTATGGCTTTTGAATCTTGGACTTATCGGAGATGAGTTCAAGAATTGCAGAACGCATTTGCTAAAACATTTGGATGGCGATATTGCATGGCGGCACCCGGAGGACGGAATAGCCGCAAGAGCAAAGCTGAAAGAAAAACGTGAAGCTGAACGGCAAGCCGTCCGTGAGCAGCGTGTCGAGCCTGTGTCGGCGGTTCGAGATGAAAACGGGATAACGCCCATCGAAAACATTGAGCCGTCAGAAAGCGAATGTGAGGAAATTATGGAGTACGAAGATGAACAAGAAGAATCGTTTGAAATGAGTATGTAACAGGAGGTCACAATGAGTAAAAAACAGCTATATATTGCATATGGAAGCAATATAAATTTGGAGCAAATGGCATATCGATGTCCTCACTCAAAGGTTATAGGAACATCAGAAATCAAGGATTTTGAATTGGAATTCAGAGGCGTTGCGACTATCGTTCCGAATAAAGGGGCAAGCGTTCCTGTTCTGATATGGGAGCTTGACGAAAGGGATTTACCAAATCTCAACAGATACGAGGGCTATCCGAGGTTTTACAGGCAGGAAAATATGTCCTTTGAATTGAATGGGAAAGTTTGTACTGGTATGGCATATCTGATAAATTATGGGGAGCTTTCTCCGCCGAGCAGCAGATATTATAACACTATTTTACAAGGGTACAAAGAAAACGGTTTGGACGAGAGTTACCTAATTACAGCTCTGGAAAATTCACTATTTATTGAACATTCAGTAAATGATGAATTTGACGAGGATTATGATCTTGACGACGATATGCAGATGAAATTTTAAGGAGAGTGGTTGAATGAAATACAATGGTTTTTATGTGAAAATATCTCCCGATACTGATCTGCATCGGGAGGATAAGGACGGTAATGATATTCGCTGTAAAGGCTTTACTATAGAAGTTTTTGCTGATGAGTCTGAAAAGCTTGAGATTGATGTTTTTTCGGCGGCGGTGGATTTTGAACTGCTGGAAGACAGTCTTGAAGAAGTGGAACAATTTGCTAAGGATTATATTGACTGTGAGGAGAAGGAATACCGTAGAATGAGTGATGAGTTCAATGAACATTGACCGGTAGAAATAATTTTTAATCGGAATGGTCATAATTTATCTCGTTTTAGATATGCATCCATTTGGTATCAGCAAGACAAGTTAGAAAGCTTGCAAATCCTTTATCTATGAGGGTTTGCGAGTTTTTTGTTTTACAATAAAAGCAGCTTCCGAACAGCCGCTGACAACTGCTCGGAAGCTAATGCTTTACCTATTATATATCGCTTATCCCTGCACTATCTTTCTTCTTGCACATGATCCTATACCCCACTCTCCCGTAAATAAAACTCAGAACCCAGCCTGCCGGCATCGACAGCCATACTGCCGATACGCCTATGACCGATACTAGAGCGTAGGTGAAAATAATTCGGAACGTGAGATTTATTATGCTTCCGGATAAAAATAGCTTCAAACACCCAAGCCCCCTTAACATTCCGTTGAAGCTTGAATTTATTCCCATTATCATGTAACAAAACGCAAGGTCTGTCATGTAGCCCATGCCTGTTTCTATGGCGGAAGCTGAGGAGCTTGACAAGTCCATAAAAAAGCCTAAGAATCGCCGCCTTAGAAGCATTATCACTGCAAATTCTATCACCGATATGCCTGCGCATAACAGCACGCTCGCCTTGTAGCCCTCTCTGATACGCTCTTTTTTGCCCGCCCCAAGATTTTGTGCTGTGTAGGTGGATACCGCATTTCCGCAAGCTATGAACGGCATTATGGCAAAGGAATCTATCTTTGAAGCCGCCGTGTACCCTGCAAGCACGTCCGAACCAAAGGGATTGACAGCAGACTGCACTATTAACATTCCCACCGACACCACTGACTGCTGTATCACCGATACTGCCGCATAGGAAGACATCTCTTTTAACACCGCCCCCGAAAAGAAGCTGAACTCTGCTCTTTCATGGTCTTTTATGTATACCTTATCAGCAAGAAGCAGAAACGATATCACTGCCGATACTCCCTGAGCAATGAAAGTCGCCCATGCCGCACCTGATACGCCCATGGAAAATCCACCTACAAACAAAAGGTCAAGCCCTATGTTCAGCAAAGAGGACATCACAAGCAGATGAAAAGGCGTCTTTGAGTTGCCAAGGGCACTAAATACCAACGCTTGCACGTTGTAAAGAAACATAAACGGCATACCTAAGGAATATATCCGCAGATAGTTTGCAGCGTCATTTATGATATTCTGCGGCGTTTTCAGAAGTCTTAAAAGCGGCATACTAAGCACCACCCCAAGAACAGCTATCAACGCTGCGACCATAAGTGAAAATATCAGCACAGTGGAAATGCCCGTCTTGACCTTTGACTTGTTCCCAGCACCGCAGTATTTCGCTATAAGCACCGATGTTCCTATGCCCGTACCAGTTGCAACGGCTATCATGACCATTGTCACTGCAAAGGAAACTCCCACCGCCGCAAGAGCTTCGTCACCATTTATCTTGCCCACTATTATGGTATCCATGGTGTTGTAAAGCTGTTGAAAAAGGTTTGCAAATATAAGAGGCTGTGCAAATCGGAATATTATTTTCTTAGGGTCGCCCTCTGTCATTATTACATTTTCCGGCTTATTCTTCAAATTCTTCACCGCCTGTGAATGTGGGTATGTATCTTTGCTGGTTTACGTCAAAAAGCCCTTTTTCCGTCAGCCCCACCTCTGGGATAGTCTGACACAGCGACACTGTAAGCACCACCGTCATACGCTGTATGTTTCCGCCTGTGAGGGCAAGGGCTTCTCTGAAAGCTTTCTGTGCCTTTATCTCGCCCGTGATGTTTTCACCGCTTAGTATGCCTGCCACAGGAAGGGTGTAAAGCCCTGCCACCTTGCCGTCAATAGCCATAGCCGCACCGCCGCCGTTCGCTTCAACAGCTTTCACAGCACAAAGCATATCCGCAGAGTCAACGCCCGATACAACGACATTATTGCTCTCCTGAGCAAAGCTTGCGGCAACAGCTCCCCTTTTAATGCCAAGACCTTTTATAAAACCACTGCCTATCTCACCACTCCTGCCGAAACGCTCCACAACGAATATGGGCAGAATATCGGCTTTTGTATCACCGCATACAATGCCGTTGCTGACTTCAAGCCTGCCTTTTACAAGCCTTGTGACTATGCCACCCTCGGGCATTTCAATTGCATTTGCAGTAACATAGCCCCTCTCAAAGCCTGCTTTTATCTCAAAAGAATGGCTGTCAAGCCCTCTGGGCAATATCACAGTGTTTTTAAACTCAGGATAACAAGTTATGTCAAACTCATGCCTGCAAAGAAACTCGCCGTTTTCAGCCACAAGCCTGCCCTGGTGATAAACCTTTTTCACTGTCATATTTTCAAGGCTATCCATAAGCAGAAAATTCGCCTTTCTTGAGGGAGCGACCGAGCCTATGATATCATCAACACCATAATGCCTTGCGACGTTGAGAGTTGCCATTTTTATCGCTGTCACAGGGGAAATACCGCATTTCACTGCAATGCGCAGAGCATTATCTATACAGCCGTTTACCTTTATATCCTCCGCAGACTTGTCATCAGTGCAGAACATTATATCGTCCGTAGGGATATGATTTTTTACTATCCCCTCGCAAAGAGTTCGGCAGTTCGGCTCTATAGTTCCCTCTCTTACCAACACCGCCATTCCGCAGGCTAGCCGCTGCTCAAGGTCGCTTATGCTTTCGCACTCATGGTCGTCACAAAGCCCGGCGCAAGCCGCCTGCTGAACGTCACGAAATCCCATTGACGGACAGTGACCGTTCACCTTTACGCCTGCCCTTTTTGCCGCACCGAGAAGCTTTATGATCTCTTCATTCCCGATCACGGCACCGCTTATCTCCCCCACAGTTTTCGCCCTGCACTCTTTGATAACATCTATGATATCATCTTGCGTTTTCAGGGTGGAAAGATACTGCGAAGAAAGCTGCAAAAAGCTTTCTACGGGCATTTCCCCAAGCATTTCGCATATAGCTTTTATGCCCTTAAGACCAAGAGTATTGGACATCTGCATAGGGTCAAAGAATACACAGCCCGTTCCGTGTGGCACTGCGCCCTCGCAGTATGCAAAAGGCGTGAGCTTTGAGGACTCTATGTGCATATGAGCGTCGATAAAAGAAGGCGCAAGATACATTCCTCTGCAATCAATAAACTCTGTTGCTCTAGGCTCAAAGTCAGGGCAAACTGCGGCGATAATTCCGTTTTTTATCCCCACCGAGCCGCTGTCTATGACACTCTCTCTGTAAACGTCAACTATCCTTGCGTTGTAAAAATAAATATCAAAAGGCAGCTTACCCTTAGCCGCCAGTATAAGTTCCTTTAGCTGCCGATCATTCATAAGCTGCCTCTTTCAGATACTATTATCAGTGTTTATATAGCGACTTGTTCAGCGCAAGATTGCAAAGCACATTGATTATACATCTTGACGCCGCAAGTGAAGTTATCTCGCTCACATCAAACGGAGGAGATACCTCCACAACGTCCATTCCACAGATACCGGGAGCTGTCACGAGCTTGAGAAGCCTTAAAAGCTCTCTCGGGAGCATACCGCCAAAATCAGGTGTGCCAGTACCCGGGCAGAAAGCAGCTTCCAGAACGTCTATATCAAGGCTCACATACACTGCCTTACAGCCTTTCCATGCGATATCAAGGGCAAGCTCTGCCACCTTGTCAATACCATACTTGTCTATATCCTCCATTGAGATCGCAGTACAGCCGCTGTCACGGGTGAATTTTGACCATGACTTGCAGCAATTTCCGCCTATGCCTATCTGCACAAGATTTTTTGCACTAAGGTTTGGCAAGTGAGTGGAATGATACCATTCTGTGCCGTGCATTTTTTCGTCCATTTGGATAGCGTCGCAATCGCTGTGGCGGTCGATATGGATAACGCCGATATTGCCGTCGATATACTTTGAAATGCCCCTGAGCGTAGGGAAAGTGGTAGAGTGGTCGCCTCCAAGAACGATAGGCGTTACTCCATGAGAGAATATATAGCCTATGCCCTTTGTTATCTGGTCGAAGGTCTTTTCGGCATTTGCAGGAAGTGTGTAAATATCTCCTGCGTCGCAAAGCTTTATGTTTTCGTATAGGTCAACGCCATAGTCAGGGTTGAAAGGGGATATCTGCGAAGAAGCGTGTCTTATTCCGGCAGGGCCAAGTCTTGTGCCTGAACGGTTTGACGCACCGCTGTCATATGGGATACCCACCACTGCAACGTCATATTCCGACACCTTATGGATATCCTCGCAGAAAGGGCTTCTGAGAAAAGTTTCGTGGCTTGTGTATGTAGGGCCGAGATTTGTTCTTGCAAAACAGCTCATGCCCTCGCTTTTAATGCTGTCCGCAGGCTCTAATCCATACTCAACGGCTCTCTTTGCCATTGTAGGAAATCTTGTGTTGCCAAATTCATCAAATCTTGCCGCCGTTTTCATGGCGTGCAGTTCATTTCTGTCTATCATGATCATTTCTCCCTGCTTTCTTTTATAAGCGGAAACTGAAGCTCCGCAATAGTTTCATCACTGTTGTCCGTAAGGGTTATGTCTATACGGTATATCATCACCCCGACGCTTCCAAGGGTGTAGCCATGCTCCTGTGCAAGGCAGCGCATTTTCATTATAAGCTCACCGAAATAGCTGTAGCAATTCCTGTGAAAAGCGCAAACGTATTTTCCTCCTGCCACTGTTGTGAAGCTTTCCTTGTCAGCCTGATCTGCCGAGCAGAACACCATAGGGCAGACCTCGGAATCCATATCGTCAGGGTCAACTGAGTTTTTTATGGTCATTGCCACCTTATCAGTGGCAAGCACAGGTGAAGTTCCGCCTATAGCCTCCTCAAGCTTCATAAACTCTATACCGGTGAGATTTGTTCTGAACTTGTTGCTCTCCCCTTTGAGAGCATATCGTTCAGGAAGCTCCTTTATAACAGGGTCGTCAAGCTTGAAGTCTGTGTTGTTAAGCTCTCTGATAAATTTAAGCTTTTCTTTCAGCACACGGCTTATTTCAAGCTTATCCGCTATCTCCTGCTGTAAAAGCTCATAACGCTGTCTGAGAACACGCTCGGACTTTTCAAGGTTTCTGTCGCTGAAATAGTCCTCTATTTCTTTCAGTGATAAGTTCAGCCTGCGAAGCTCTTTTATAGTGCCAAGCTTTTCACACTGCTGTGCCGAATAAAACCTCCGCCCTGTGAGCTTGTCAACATAGTCAGGTCTTAACAGCCCTATCTTATCGTAATATCTAAGCCGTTCTGTAGGTATGTTTCGATACTTTGCTATCTCGGTTATGCTCAGAAGCTTTTCCCCATTCGGGACAAGCTGTCCGTTTTCGTCTGTATAAAACACAGTGTATTTCATATCATCAGTCATATCTTGTCCCCCATTCCAATTATTATGGCAGCTTATTCAAGAGCCTGCTCGTCCTCTGCCCCTGTTCTTATCTTCACAACGTTTGCAACGTCATAAACAAATATCTTTCCGTCGCCTATCTTGCCCGTATAAAGCACCTTTCTGATAGTGTCGATAAGAAGTCCAAGAGGAACAGTGCTTATAACTATCTCCACCTTTATCTTAGGCAGAAGCCTTGATTCAAGCTCAGAGCCTCTGTAAAGCTCAGTGCTTCCTTTTTGTATTCCACAGCCGCTCACCTGCGTAACTGTCATACCTGTTATATCAAGCTTATCCAAAGCATTTTTCAGCATCTCGAACTTTGCGACGTTCATAAGAACGACCACCTTGTGCATCTTTCCGTCCGCCTTGTAGTCAGAAGCGTTAAGCTCTGAGGCTTCGTCTATAGCCCTCACCTTTGAAGGCTCGTCAGCGGCAGCGGTGATGAACTGAGCCGTGTTGAGAAGATCCGCATAGCTGCTTGAAAGTCCATGCTCGCACTTGTCAAGACCAACTATCTCTGTGTTCTCGCTAACTCTCAGACCCATCGTTTTCTTTATCACTGTGAACACTATCACCATAATAAGCGCTGTCCATGCCGCCACTGAAAGCACGCCTGCAAGCTGTATAAGCAGATCCTTCGGGCTGCCTGAATATATAAGACCGCTTTTCTTTGCGAAAACGCCCGTCATAAGCGTTCCCCATGCTCCGCACAGACCGTGAACGCTCACCGCACCCACAGGGTCGTCAGCCTTTAGCTTTGTTATAAGCTCAACACCAAACACCATTACAAAGCCTGCTGTTATGCCGATAAAGAATGCTCCTCCTGCTGAAACTGTATCACAGCCTGCGGTTGAAGCCACAAGTCCTGCAAGTGCTCCGTTAAGGGTCATTGTCACGTCAGGCTTGCCGTAGCGCACCCATGTGATGAACATTGCAGCTATTGCGCAAGCCGCCGCAGATATGTTTGTGTTAAAGAAGATATCCCCAAGCTTTGCCGCCGCATTGTCGCCCTGAGCGGTGAGAAGCGAGCCACCGTTAAATCCGAACCAGCCTATCCACAAAATGAATATGCCCAAAGCTCCGATAGTGAGATTATGTCCCGGTATGGCTCTCGCCTTGCCGTTTTTATCAAACTTGCCTATCCTTGCTCCCACAAGCAGCGCACCTATAAGTGCGGTTGTTCCGCCAACAACGTGAACGGCAGTTCCGCCTGCGAAATCGTGGAAGCCTATACTTTTGAGCCAGCCCGCACTGTTCCATATCCAGTGACCTGTTATAGGATAAACTATTCCGCTCATAACAGCCGAATATGTAAGATAAGCCTTGAACTTTGTTCTGCCTGCCATTGCTCCTGAAACTATAGTCGTGGCAGTTGAACAAAAGACAGTTGCGAACATAAGGAACACTCGCTTAGGCAGATCGCCTGCGGCTGCAAACTTTCCTGCTGCGAACAGGCTTGGCGTTCCGATAAATCCTCCTATGGAGTCGCCATACAAAAAGCTGAAGCCGATAACCCAGAAAAGAACAGAGCCTATGCAGTAATCCATAAGGTTTTTCATTATTATGTTGCCTGCATTTTTTGCTCTGGTGAAGCCTGTTTCCAGCATTGCAAAGCCTGCCTGCATAAAGAATATCAAAGCTGTGCAGAGAAGAACCCACACGGTATCCAGAGATGAATACATTATCGCACTTCCTTTTTCATATTATTTCTTATTTTGCCACATGAACGTCTGCGTAACTGAAGTTATACCAGAACATCGGGCTTGGGTCATATGTGAACTTGTCGCTTACTGCGTAAACATCAGATGATGTGTAAAGTCCAAGGTAAGGGCACTGGTCAGCAAATATCTTATATGCGTCAGTATAGTAACCCATTTTCTCAGCGTCGTCTGTTGTCTGAGCCGCTTTATCAAGAAGTCCGTCTGCTTCTGTGCTTGTCCAAAGTGTTTCATTCGTTCCGCCCTCGCAAGCGTTAGAGCCTGCATATAATGTCTTTAACATTCCCATAGGATCAAGGAAGTCTGACATCATGTATGTGCCGACTGCGTTGTAATATCTCTCGCCGTTATCCTTTGTCTTGTAGCCGAACATATAGCTGAAGATATCGCTGTCAGGTACTTCCACAAGATTCATTGTGATAGAGCCGCTTGCGTCTACCATTGACTTGAGAAGCTCAGTCTGCTTCTGCGTCTGTGAAGTCGTATAGAAATCAAACTCAAAGCCGTCAGGATACTTTGACTTTGCAAGACATTCCTTTACCTTGTCATAATCCTGAGTATAAACATCGCTTTCGGCGATAGTTGAATCCCACTTAGCCTTATCCATATACATCATGGATTCGCTCATTGGAACAACAGCCGACTGCTTTGCATAATCGCCGCCGATAGTTGTTGTTATCTGGGAACGGTCGATACAATATGCAACAGCCTTTCTTGCCCACTCGTCATCAAACGGCTTTGAAGCTGTGTTGAATGCGATATAGTTTGAAGTCGTTCCCTCGCATGAGAGGATATTGAAGTTCTGACAGCTCTGATATACAGACATAACGCTGTTTGACATACCCTCGACAAAGTCTATCTGTCCGCCCTTTGCCGCAAGTGCTAATGCGCTTTCGTCCTCGATAACATAATATTCTACCTTGTCGATATCGAGAGTATCAGGGTCGCCCCACCAGTTTTCGTTCTTTTCAAGAACTATCTCGCTTCCTGATGACCATGAAGAAAGCTTGTAAGGACCTGTGCCGACAGTCTTTCCGTCAGCAGTGCCGTACTTGTCGCCTTGCTCCTCTGTTACAGACTTCTCGACTATAGTGCAGGCTGATGTTGCAGGAACATACTGCCACGATGAGTCAGGCTGCTTAAGATGAACTGTAAGCGTCCAAGTATCGTTGTCGGCTTCAAAGCTGTCAACGTTTGCAAAAAGATAGCTCATATAATAGTTGTCTTCTGTTACTCTGTTAAGAGAATAAAGCACATCGTCCATTGTCATTTCATTGCCGTCTGAGAACTTTACTCCCTGTCTTATCTTGTATGTGTATGTAGTATCGTCAACCTGCTCCCAAGATTCTGCAAGGGCAGGCTCAACTTTTGTGCCGTCATGTGAGAAGTTAAGAAGCGTGTCATAGCAGTCATAACCTGTGAGAGTTGCTGCCACGATAGTGAAGTCGGCAGGGTCAAACGATGACGGTTCCTGAGTATAGCCTACTCTGAGAACTGTCTCTGAATTTCCTCCTGAAGAACCTGAGCCTGAACCGGAACCTGTGTTGTTAAAGCAGCCTGTCATACAGCTTGAAACTGTTATTGCCAATGCAGCAGCGGCCGCGATCTTGCGTGAGAATTTTTTCATGATAACTTTCCTTTCTTCAAAAGATTTATTACATATCAGCAGCAGTCTTGCTGCGGTCAATGCCTAGTGGGAAATGACAAGCAACGTAATGCCCGTTTCCAATGTCTTTGAGCTTTGGCGTGCGGTTGTCGCACAAGCCCTCTTTGAAATATCTGCACCTGCCTGCAAAGCGACAGCCCTCGGGGATATCCACTGCGTTCGGTATATCTCCCTCCAGCAGGATATGCTTCTTATTTTCAAGAGGGTGTTCCTTTGGCTTTGCTGAAATAAGTGCCTGAGTGTAAGGGTGAGCAACGCTGTTATAGATCTGCTCCACCGTACCCATTTCCATTACCGCTCCCAGATATACCACCGCTATCCTGTCGCAAACGTGACGGACAACGTTCAGATCATGGGAGATAAAAAGTATCGTCTGCCCTTTATCCTCTTTCAGGTCGAGCATAAGATTCAATATCTGCGCCTGCACAGAAACGTCAAGTGCCGAAACAGGCTCGTCTGCAAGAATGAAATCAGGCTCCAGCATAAGCGCCCTTGCTATTGCAAGCCTTTGGAGCTGACCGCCCGAAAGGTCTTTAGGATATCTTGTGAGCAAGTCCTCCGGAAGCGCTATATACTCCATAAGCTGTTTTATCCTCGCCTTGTAGACCTCAGGCTTTATCTTATGCACCTTTGCAGATTCTTCAAGGCTAAAGCGTATAGTCTTTTTCGGATCAAAGGAAGCAAGAGGGTTTTGAAAGACCATTTGCATTCTTGAACGCAGCTCCTGCTGTTCCTTTCGGCTCACATGAGTTATGTTTTTGCCGTCTAAATATATCTCGCCTGAATCAACGTCGATAAGCTTCAGAACGCATCTTCCTATGGTTGATTTGCCCGAGCCGCTCTCGCCTATTATGCCGAATATCTCGCCTTTATAGATATCAAAGCTAACATCATCAACAGCGTGGATATATCTCGCCTTTGCCTTTGCAAGCTTGTAATTGTCAAGGCAGAAATACTTTTTCAGATCTCTGACGCTTATAAAAGGCTGTCTGTCTTTTTCTTTGCTCATTGTGATGTCACCTCCCGCCACTTGAAGCAAGCTGTGCTGTGTCCCTCAGACACATTTTCTGTAACAGGCACGCAGCTTCTGCATTTATCGTCAGCATACTTACATCTTGGTGCAAAGGCACAGCCCTTGAACTTTTCATACAGAAGCGGAGGACTGCCAGGTATGCTTTTCATTCTTTTTTCTGTGTCGCTCTCTCTTGGATTGCTTTCAAGGAGCGCCTTTGTGTATGGGTGAGCAGGGTGGTCGAAAATATCCACAACGCTTGCGGTCTCAACAGCCTTTCCTGCATACATTACAGTTACGCTGTCGCAAATCTCAGCCACAACACCAAGGTTGTGAGTGATGAATATTACCGACGTTCCGCTCTCCTGCTGGAGCTTTTTTATAAGCTTTAGTATCTGCGCCTGGATAGTAACATCAAGCGCCGTGGTAGGTTCGTCTGCAATAAGAAGCTTCGGCTCGCATATAAGCGCCATTGCTATCATTATTCTCTGTAACATTCCTCCGCTCATTTCAAACGGATACTGCTCGTATCTTTTCTCAGCAGGTGTTATGCCTATCTTTTCAAACATCTCGATGACCTTTTCTCTTGCTTCACGGCGATTTAAGTTTTTCTTCGACCTTAGCATTTCCGCTATCTGCTCGCCTGCTTTCATGATAGGGTCAAGGGAAGTCATAGGGTCTTGGAATATCATTGCGGCTGTGCTGCCCCTGAAATCACGGAGCTGTCTGTTGTTCATTGCAAGAACGTCTTTCTCGCCGCTGTCATCTCTTATGTAGATATCCCCTGCATATCTGGTGGTCTCCTCGTTATGGAGCCTTATGACCGACTTTGATGTTACGCTTTTTCCGCAGCCGCTCTCGCCAACGATACCGTGTATCTCCCCTTGCTTCACTTCAAGGTCAACGCCCTGAACGGCGTATACGATACCTCTAACTGTCATAAAGTCTACAGAAAGGTCTTTTATTTCAAGAACGTTTCCTTTTTTCATCTTTTACGCCTCCCCGTTTGCCTTAACTGCTGAAAGCTTCTTTATGCCGTGTTTCTTTTCGTATTTCTTGAATGACGGAAGCTTTCTTGATGACGGGTCGAGATAGTTCTGAACACCGTCGCTGAAAAGGTTTATGGATACTGTTACAAGTATTACGCATATTGCAGGTATAAAAAGCAGTGCAGAGCTATTATAAAGGTTGCCCATGCCGTCACGGAGAAGCGTTCCCCAGTCGGCATTCGGAGCCTGAACGCCAAGTCCCAGAAAGCTCAGAGTCGCCATTGATGTGATAGCCGTACCGATATCAAGTGTGAACTGCGATATCATAGGTGTGATGATGTTCGGCAGGATATGCACGAAAATTATCCTTGCGTCTGAAAAGCCCATTGATTTGCAGGCTTCAACATACACCGCCTTTTTCTCTGTCATTATCATTGATCTTGCGGTCTTTGTTGTAAGAGGGATATAAGAAATGCCAATGGCGATGATACCTGTCATCATGCCCTTTCCCATTACCGCAATAAGGATAAAGGAAAGAAGAAGTGGCGGTATTGCGCTTATAACGTCCCACACCCTCATTACGATACTGTCAAGAGGACCTCTGTAGTATCCGCAGATAAGTCCAAGAGGAACACCTATTACTACCTCTATGGCAACTATAAGAAAGGCATTCAGAATGGAAGTTCTTGCACTGCATATGAGCCTTGAAAAAAGATCTCTGCCAAGTCCGTCAGTTCCGAAAATGTGTCCCTCAGAAAAGGCTGGAGCATATATGGCATTCACGTCTGTGGCAAGAGGGTCATACGGTGCGATAACACTTGCAAAGAGCGATACGAAAACTATGACCGCAAGGAATATTCCCGTCACCGCCACAACAGGTGTGAAAAACGTTCCTGCTTTATTTTTCTTCTTCATTAAAAATCCCACCTTATTTAAGATCAACTCTCGGATCAAGAACGGTATAAAGTATGTCGATAACAAAACTCATTACAAGATAAGCTCCAAGCATGAAAAGCACAAGTATCTGAACTATTGGAAAATTGTTTTCCTCTATCGCCGATATGAGCAGACCGCCTATACCGGGAAGAGAAAAGACCTGCTCAACTATTACTGTCGAGCCTATAGAGCCTGCTATCATATATCCTGCAACTGTTATAACAGGAATAACGGCGTTGTGAAAAGCGTGCTTGTAGGTTATGTTGCTTTGCTTTAATCCCTTTGCAGCCGCTGTTGCGATATAAGGGGATTGAAGCTGATTTATCATGTTGCTTCGTGTGATACGTCCAAGCATCGCAACGAACGTCAGCGCCATTATCAGGCTCGGTATCATTATACGTTGTAAGAACTCTCCGAAATTTGTATATGTTCCGATAAACGAATATCCGGGAACGTACTTTGTCATGAAAATAAGTATCAGTATGCTTATCAAAAATGACGGCGCACCTGAAAGCACAAGCATAAGTCCTGAAATTGCTGCGTCTGAGGGTCTGCCTTTTCTCAGCGCCGCTGCAACTCCCATTATAACAGCTATCACTGAGCCTATGACGGAGCTCATTATCACAAGTCCGAATGTTATTGGAAGCCTTGACATTATAAGACCTTTTACGTCCTGACCGTCAACATAGTCTGTGCCGAAGTCGCCTGAAAGAACTCCCTTTATCCACCTGAGATACTGTATATGCACAGGGTCGTCAAGGTGATATTTTTCTGTAAGAGCCTGCCTAAGCTCAGGAGTGGATTGATTGTTTCCTATCATTACTGTAAGAGGATCTGCGTCTGACATTCTCAGAACAACGAACACCAGAAAGGATACCAAAAACATTATGACTATCATTGAAAGCAGCCGTTTGATTATAAATCTGAACCTTTTCACTTTACATTCCTCCTATATTTACAGCTGCACTTTGCAGGATTTTCTTTTTGAACTTTCATTTTGCTTTTCAAAAATAATTTACTCCACGAAAATTTTCTTTCGATGTACCTATGATATATCCTGTAGCAACTACAACTGCAATACTAAAAATCAGTCATTTTATATTTTATATATAAACTTTTTATTAACGCAAGCTGTCTTTTAAACTTACAGAAAATGTTGTATGAATAAAGGAATTTTATATCCTGCATTTTGTTCATATTCACAAATATGAGAAAAGCGGGGTGCTCCAAAGCAGAAGCACCCCACAAATGAAGATTTGGTAATCAGTAGAAAGCTTAGTCCTCGAACATCTTTCTTGCAGCGAAGCATATCATTTCGGCAGTGAGATCAGTGCCGTATTCGCTTACGTCGATCATAAGATGTTTGTTGTCACGGTCACCACGATTTTTGCCTGTGACGTATTTATAATAGTTGTGGCGCTGGCGGTCAACACGCTTTATAAGCTTGTCAGCCTCCGGCCATGAAAGGTCATAAGTTTCACACATATGCTTTATCCTTGCCTCCAGCGGTGCATAGAGAAAAACGTTCATGTGGTTTGGATATTCTCTGAGAACATAGTCTGCACATCTGCCGAAGAATATGGCGGATACACGCTTGTTTGCAAGATCTCTGATGATATCCACCTGCGCTTTTACAGCCTTGTCGGAATAAAACTGCGTTGATGAGCCGTAGCCGAATGACTTCAGCAGACGGTCAGCGTTCTTGTCAAGCATTTCCTCACTGTCAAGAAACGAGTCACGGCTTATGCCTGCACGCTCTGCCGCCATATCTACAAGGTCCTTGTCATAAAACTCCACCCCAAGCTCAGCCGCCGCCTTTCTTGCGACCTCTCTTGCGTTGCAGCCGAACTCACGGCTTATGGTAATAATAAACTTTTTCATAGTCTATGCTCCTTTTTTTATTTATGAGATTTTCTTTCGTGGCGGCTATCCTCCGCTCCTGTCTGGCTTTTATCTGGATCTTCGGCAAATTCCAACCGAATTTCACCGACATGAGCCTTAGGGAAAACGTCACCACAAGGCTCACCATGCAGGCAGGCATGAACGACATCATGCCATAGCAAAGCAGAAAAGCCACTGCACCTGTAGCAGAAGCGCAGGCATAAATGTTGCCCACAAATATCTCAGGCTTCTTGTTCACGAAAATATCCCTGAGAACTCCGCCCCCAACGCCTGTTATAACTCCCGAAAACACAAGCAAAAAAGTGTTGTCTGACACGCCGCTCCTCATTGCCGCTGTTATACCTGTAACAGTGAAAATGCCAAGACCTATAGTATCGAGCATGAGCATTGCAGAATCATAAAGCTTCAACGCCTTGCCCCCCAGGTCGCCTTTTACAGCCAAGGCAGCAAACACAAGCACCGATATCAAAGCCGCCGCACTCATTGCAAGGGGGTCACGAAACGCTGCCACAGGGTGGCTTCCAATGACGATATCACGCATTATCCCACCGCCTACAGCCGTTGTCACTCCTATTATTATAACGCCAAAAAGGTCAAAACGCCTTTTTATCGCTGTCAGCGCACCGCTTGCCGCAAACGCTGCAGTGCCGATAAGTTCAAGTATCGTAACGATAACATCAAAACGCTCATTCATTCAACGTCCCTGCCTGCATATTTGTGTATCTTCCGCACCGCCGTCGCCTGACTTATGCCAAGCTTCTGTGCCACAGCCACAGATGTTCTGTATTTTTCATAGGCTCTCATCACAAGTCCGCTTTCGTAAAATTCAAGCATATCCTTTAGGGAAGCATTCTGTGCAAATACCTCAGACGAACCGCCTGTTATCCTGTCAGGCAAGTCGAAAACGTCCACCTTTTTCTTCTCAGTAGTAAGAACGATACGCTCGATAGTCCTATGCACCTCGTCGATATTTTCTTTCCAATCATATCCCAACAAACAGCCCATGGCACGAGGCGTGAACTCAACGCTCCGTGAGTATTTCTTGTTTGCCGAGCCGAGATAATAGTCGATAAAGCTTTTAAGATCCTCCGCACGCTCGCCAAGAGAATACATCTGTACCTGATAAGGCTCGAACTCGCTTATAAACTCCTCCGACAGCTTGTCAGCACCTTTAAGCTCCTCCACTGAATGTTCAGAAAGCCCCACAGGCACAATGCCTGCTTTTGCGCATTTTTCAAGGACTGCCCTTTGAAGCCTAGGCGACAGCCTGTCTATATGCTTTATTATCACAGCGTAAATGCCCGAAAGCGGCGATATCATCGACCCCTCTCCAAGAAGCTCCTTTTCTATGACTTCTTCCCCGACAGGTGCGCAGTCATAGGTGTAAAGCGTTCCTTTTTTGCCGTATATAGTGGAAGCAAGATAGCTTTTGCCGCTTCCTGTGGGACCATAGATGTAACACGGACAGCCTGCGTCGCAGAAAACTCCTGCAAGCCGCCTTGCGTCTCTTGAACGGCTGCTTTGGGCGATATAACGCTGTCCGCCGTCACGTCCTGTCATAAGCTCTATTTCATCAAGAAGCTTCTTGTTCTGATACTGTAAAACATTGTAACGCTCCCGCAGGTCGTCAAAGCCTGTTATCTCCCAAGAGGAATAGCTTATTATCATCTCAAGCTCTCCGTCCTTGAATACCGGTATACCGGTGACAAAAGTTTCGTCATTGTCAATGCCCTTTTGCACTGTTGTGACACGCTTGTGGCTTTCAAAGACCATTTGCGTCACGCAAGGAGAAAACATCTTCATCATTTCCTCTGAGCCTGCGAATTTACCTATTATGTCAGAGCCTTTTACGCTTCTGCCGCTAAGATAGGAGTCTGAAACAAATCTGAACACTCCGCTGCTGTCGGCAATAGTCACTCCTGGGTGGATACTTTCGAGAATGTGCCCTAGCTGCTCATAATCCATTTGTCTGCACTCCTTTCTGCGGCTTTATAGTTTACACATTAAGTATCTTTGAGAAGAACTGCTTTGCACGGTCGCTCTTAGGGTGCTTGAACACTTCCTCAGGGGTGCCGTCCTCGATAACATAGCCGCCGTCCATAAAGCAGACCCTGTTTGCTACCTCTGCCGCAAAGCCCATTTCGTGTGTGACAACTATCATTGTCATTCCTGCCTGAGCTAGGTCTTTCATAACGTTCAGAACTTCGCCAACGAACTCAGGGTCAAGGGCGGAAGTCGGCTCGTCAAAGAGTATGACCTCAGGCTCCATTGCAAGAGTCCTCGCAATAGCCACACGCTGCTGCTGACCGCCTGAAAGCTGAGTAGGATAAGCGTCTGCCTTGCCGTCCATTCCAACTCTCGCAAGAAGCTCCATGGCTTTCTTCTTCGTTTCTTCCTTGTTAGCCTTTTTAACCTGAACAGGACACTCCATGACGTTTTCAAGCACCGTTTTGTGCGGCCAAAGGTTGAACTGCTGGAACACCATTCCAACGTTCTTTCTTATGACCTTTGCAGCCTTTTCGTTAAGCTTTTTGTTGTGCTTGTCCTCGTCGATGCCCTTTAGGGAAACTCCGCCTATATCTATCTCGCCTGATGTCAGCTCCTCGAGATAGTTCAGGCATCTGAGAAAAGTGCTTTTTCCCGAGCCGCTAGGGCCAATAACGCTTACCACCTCGCCCTTGTAAATATCCATATCTATTTTTCTGAGGACCTTAAGCTCCCCATAATTCTTTGCCAGATCGTGAACCGATATAACAGGCTTTCTGCTTTCAGCCATTGTATTTTACACTCCTTTTTCGTCAGATAGCAACACGGTTGTTGTGCTTTTCTATACATCTTGATGCAAACTCAATAACAAGGTTCAGCGCCCAGTAAAGAACGCCTGCACAGATATAAACTATCAGAGGGCTGAAAGTTATACCGATAGCCTCTTTTGTCATCATTGTCATTTCTGCAACTGTGATGATAGAAAGGATAGATGAGTCCTTAACAGTCTGAACAAACTGTCCTGTCAGTGACGGAACGATTATTTTCAAAGTCTGAGGGAAAATTATTCTCACCATTGTTTTAAATCTTGACATTCCCATTGCATATGAAGCTTCAAACTGTCCCTTTGGGATAGCGCTGACACCGCTTTCAAGGATAACTGCGGTATAAGCCGCTGTGTACATTCCAAGAATTATAACGCCTGTTGAGAACGCCGAAACGTTCAGACCAAGAGCAGGGAGTCCGTAATATGCAAGATATACCTGCACCATAAAAGGGGTGCATCTGAATATCTTTATAAACGCCCTTGCGATAAGCTCAACAGCCTTGTTTTTTGAAAGGCACATATAGCCTGCCGCCGAGCCTAACATTATTGCAATGAGGATAGAAAGCACCGATATCGCCGCCGTTGTTCCAAGACCCTGCAAAAGCAGCGGAAGCGCTATTTCCGCAACGTGCATAAATTCGTTCATATATCTGCGCCTCCTTATCTTCTTTCAAGTCTTTTCTTCTGAAGCTTTACAAGCTCTTCAAGTCCTGCGCAGATAACAAAATACATAACTGCGATAGCAATATAGAAAGGCAGGTTTATGTATGTCTGCGTTACAAGACGCTGAGCCGTTCTTGTAAGCTCTACGATAGCCAATACAGAAAGCATCGGCGACACCTTTATAACGTTTATGAACTCGCTTGTTAGCTGTGGCAAAGCTACCTTGAATACCTGCGGGAAAACTATCCTCATCAGTATCTTTGGCTCGCTCATGCCCAAGGCCCTCGCCGCCTCCGTCTGACCCTTTGGTATAGCCGTAAGTCCGCCACGGATTATCTCTGCGATAAATCCGCCGCTGTTAAGGCTAAGAGCGATTATGCCTGACGCCAGGTTTGAAAGGTTTAGACCCATTACTGCAAGCGCCTGATATATAATGTATATCTGCACCAGCACAGGCGTGCCACGGACAAAGCTTATATAAACTGCGACTATCTTTTTCAGTATTCTTGAAGGAAGCGAGTCGCCGCCCATTCTCATCACCGAAAGCAGCATACCAACGCAAAGCGCTATAAGTATCGCTGCAACGGATACGAATACTGTATAGCCAAGACCTTTCAGCAGCAGGTCTTTATAATGCCATACTATGTTGAAATTCTCCATTGATATATAATGCTCCGCCGTTTGTGACGGAGCATTTCCTCCTTTCAAAAGTGCTTTTTACTCGGCAGGGATATAATCGCTCTCAGGCAGGTCAACGGCTTCACCAAACCATTTCTTCTGAAGCTCTGCAAGAGTTCCGTCCTCTTTGAACTTGTGTATCTCAGAGTTGATATAGTCAGAAAGCTCTGTGTCTTCCTTACGAACAGCCCATGATACCCAAGTGTCTGTGCCGACCATTTCAGCCTTGCCTGAATCGTCAGCCACTATCTCATAATCGTCAGGATTCTTCATTACAACTGCGGCGCAGCTTGCATAGTTCTGAGCAACAAGGTCTATCTTGCCGTTCTTAAGCTCTGCAAAAGCCTCAGGGAATGAGTCGTATTTGAGCAGTTCAGCATAGCCGTCCTTGCCCTCTGACTTTAGCTTCTCGTTGAATTTCTTTGTATCGTCCTCATTGTAGCAAGAAGTCTGTGTGCCGACCTTTTTGCCCGACATATCTTCGATAGACTTGATGCTGTCATCGCCCTTTCTCTTTACGAAAACTGTAGTTCCGTTCTGGATAGGATAAGTCATCGTGTACTTGCCTGCACGTTCAGCGGTTACGCCAAGTGTTGCTCCAACAACGTCGTATTTCTTTGCTTCAAGTCCTGCAAGTATCCCTTGGAACGGCAGGTCGATATAATCAAGCTCTACCCCCAGATCGTCGCAAATCTTAGCGAACAGGTCTGCGTTGTAGCCTATGATCTTATCGCCGTCCATGTATTCAAAAGGCTCATAAGCGGCTTCCGCCGCAACTGTGAGCTTACCGTTTTCCTTGATCTGATCCAGTGTGAGCGGACCTGTGTTCTTGCTGCTTCCGCAGGCTGTAAGACATCCTGCCACAAGTGCCGAAGCCACTGCCACTGCACAAACTTTTCTTAACATTCCAAATCTTCTTCCGCTTTTCATAACTGATTCCAACCTTTCACTTACTTTTCTAAATAATTCGGAGCGCTGACAAGCCGGACACCCTAGTGCCGCTGTCAACGCTCCGTTGCGTTTGATATTATATTTATTGGAGAGTGAATTATTTTTCTATCTTTATTTTCTCTTGCCGATCTTCTTCTGATAAGCAAGGATAGACATGAACTCAAAAATGATATTTGCGCCCATATAAGCTGTTATCTCTGAGTGGTCATATGGAGGAGCAACTTCTACTACATCAAAGCCTGTGAAGTTCAGATCTTTCAGCGCTCTTATATATTGAAGTGTTTCAAAGGAAGTAAATCCGCCCACCTCAGGAGTACCTGTACCTGGTGCATAAGCCGGGTCAACAAAGTCGATATCGAACGTAAGAAACACCTTATTGTCGCCCACCTTTTCCTTTATGACCTTAAGAAGATCTTCAGGAGAATATGTGTGGAGCTTGTCCCCTGGGATAACCGTGAAGCCAAGGTCTGCGGCGATCTTGAAATCGTCAGGATCGTAAAGAGAACCTCTCATGCCTATCTGAACCGACTTCTCAGGATCAATAAGACCCTCCTCCATTGCTCTTCTGAATGGTGTGCCGTGATTGTATTTCTGACCGAAAACCGTATCGCACAGGTCAAGGTGTGAATCGAAATGCACAAGACTTACCTTTCCATGCTTCTTTGCGATAGCTCTAAGTTCGCCAAGGGTGATAGCGTGGTCGCCGCCAATGCTTATCGGAACTGCACCGCATTCAAGAACACCGTCCAAGGTCTGCTCGATAGCTGCATATGTTTCGTGGATATAATCAGGGATCACAGGAACGTCGCCAAGGTCTGCGCCCTTGAGTGAATCCATAATGTTGACGCCCATTGCAACATTGTTAGGCTTTATCATTGCCGAGATGTTTCTTACACCGTTAGGACCAAATCTTGCGCCTGCTCTGAAAGAAGCTGCGGTATCGAACGGTATACCAACGATAGCGAAATCCAATCCCTCTGCTGAGGTCGCGTGAGGAAGCCTCATGAAATTACCCATATTACAAAAACGAGGAGAGCCTGAGGCGCTCGGTGGCTGACAATTGTTGTTGATCATTTGAGGTCACTTTCCTTTCAAAATCACTGAGGAACATATCCGCATGACCGTTCAAGTCATTTCTGAATTGCTCTATGTGCAGAATTATATCACCATTCCTGCAAGTTGTCAAGAGCTAATTTTCAATTTTCCTGAAAATTATTCACTTTGGAATAAGCTTTGTTATCACTTGTACAGCGTATTTACGCCGTTTCACCCATATCAAAGTCGAAACTATTCATTTTTGAATAGTTTCTTTGTGCAAATCTACAAAGGGCAATAATGCAATATTCAGATACTAGACTTTCATTTTGTTCACATCTATTTTTTATTCAAAGCTGAATAAAATAAGAATTTTTCATTAACACTATTGCCAAATAAAAAGCTCTGTGCTATACTGATAATCAAAGCAATGACGCTCTTATAACCGATACGGCAATGCCTGTCGGTTTATAAGGGCGTTGTTTTTTTATTATCACTATGTTAAACTCAGAAAACAATTTTGAAAGGAAGTTTTATTATGGCTTGTTTTTTAGTACCAGCAACAGAAGCGATCGTTACAACTATTGTGGCAAAGGCAGTAAAGTCTCACGAGGCAAAGGCAGAGGAGCAGACAAAGGTCAAAGCTCTTTCGGAGGACAAGCTTCCTCTTTCTAAAAAGATAACAAGGCTCTCAGGCTTTCTGTGGGGCGGCTCAGGACTTTTGGCATTTGAGCATCTGTGGCATGGCGAGATATCTCCGTTCTTCCCATTCCTGACAGCGGCTAACGACCCTTCGGAAATGGCAGTAGCATTCCACGAAATGGCGACTGTCGGAACATCAATGGCTGTTCTTGTGACAGCGGTATGGGCTGTGCTGACTGTGGTGTCTGACAAGATACTGAAACGTAAGCCAAAAGAGACTGCAAAGCTGGGCGGTGACGCCGTATGACACTTCTTATCACTCTCATAGCAGCCGTTATCGTTACTATAGTATGGTATACATCACCAAAAGCCAGAAAGCTTAAAGTGGGACTGATGTGCTATATGTACTGGGGCGCATCTATAATGTGGCTGGTCGACGCACTTTTTGAATACAAAGAGCAGGGCTCAGGATATTTCACCCCTGCCGCCGCAGACATGATAAATGACAGCTTTTTAGGGATCTGCGTTGTTGCACTCGGCACCGTCGTATGGCTCGGCACTATGCTCATAAGCGACCCTGAGGGAGTAGTAAGAAAAGCCCTTACAGAGAAAAAGCAGTAGATACACTATACTATATAAATAGGAGGAATAATAATGCGACTTGTTCCAAGAGAGCAGGATAAGCTTATGCTCCATTATGCGGGCATGCTTGCCCGTGACCGAAAGGCACAGGGATTAAAGCTCAACTACCCTGAAGCTGTGGCATACATAAGCATGGAAGTAATGGAAAAAGCAAGAGCAGGAGCGTCAGCCGCTGAGCTTATGCAATACGGCACAAAGCTTCTTACCGCTGATGACGTCATGGACGGCGTTCCTGAAATGATACACGAAATACAAATAGAATCCACAATGCCCGACGGCACAAAGCTTGTGACAGTACATGACCCTATCAAGGGTGCAAGCAAGCTTCACCCAGGGGAATTTATCGTTGAGGAAGGCACTGTCAAGCTCAATGAGGGAACAGAAAGCATTGAGCTTACAGTTTCAAACACAGGGGACAGACCTATCCAGACAGGCTCTCACTTCCACTTTTTTGAGGTAAACAAGGCTTTGGAGTTTGACCGCAAGGTGGCTTATGGTATGCGGCTTGATATCCCCGCAGGCACAGCGGTAAGATTTGAGCCGGGAGAGAAAAAGACCGTCCGTCTTATACCTATCGGCGGTGACCGCATAGGCTATGGTCTGAATGGTCTTGTAAACGGAAAAATGGACGATGAAAACATCAAGCAGGCAGCCTTTGAAAAGGCTAAAAAGCTTGGCTTCAAGGGGGTGTAGGAAATGATCGAGATATCGAGAAAAGCTTACTGCGATATGTATGGTCCGACAGTTGGCGACAGAGTGCGCTTGGGCGACACTTCTCTTATTGCAGAAGTGGAAAAAGATTTGACAGTTCATGGTGATGAAGCAAAGTTCGGTGGAGGAAAATCTCTTCGTGACGGCATGGGGCAATCCTGCAAAGCCACAGACAAGGAGTGCCTTGACACTGTTATCACAAACGCTCTTATCATCGACAGCACAGGAATCATAAAGGCTGATGTTGGCATAAAGGACGGCAGGATAGCAGGAATAGGCAAAGCAGGCAACCCCGACATCATGAATGGCGTTGACAAAAACATGATAATAGGCGCTTCCACGGAAGCTATCGCAGGCGAGGGACTTATCCTCACCGCCGGCGGACTTGACACGCACATTCATTTTATTTCCCCTACTCAGGTGAGAACAGCCCTTTACAGCGGAATCACCACCATGATAGGCGGTGGTACAGGTCCTGCTGACGGCACCAATGCCACCACCTGTACACCTGGCGAGTTCAATATCCACAGAATGTTGGAAGCCTCCGAAGACCTGCCAATGAATTTCGGCTATCTCTGCAAGGGAAATTCAAGCGACATCACAACTCTTGAGGAGCAGATAAAGGCAGGCTGTATAGGCTTGAAGATACACGAGGACTGGGGCTCTACCCCTGACGTTATCGACCACGCACTTACTGTTGCGGATATGTATGACGTTCAGGCTGCTATCCACACCGATACTCTTAACGAGGGTGGATTTGTTGAAGATACCGTCAATGCTTTCAAGGGCAGGACTATCCACACTTATCACACAGAGGGTGCAGGCGGCGGACACGCTCCTGACATTATCAGAGCAGCAGCGTTCCCGAATGTTCTCCCTTCCTCAACGAACCCTACAATGCCTTACACCGCAAACACTCTTGACGAACATCTGGATATGCTCATGGTGTGTCATCACCTTGACAAGAACGTACCGGAGGACATTGCTTTTGCGGATTCAAGGATACGTCCTGAAACTATCGCCGCAGAGGACGTTTTGCACGATATGGGAATATTCTCAATGATGAGTTCCGACTCTCAGGCAATGGGACGTGTAGGCGAAGTTATCACACGAACATGGCAGACCGCTGACAAAATGAAGAAACAGCGTGGCGCACTCCCTGAGGACAGCCAGCGAAACGACAATTTCAGAATAAAACGCTACATTTCAAAATACACTATCAACCCTGCTATAACCCACGGCGTATCAGAATATGTAGGCTCAGTGGAAGTTGGCAAGGTGGCAGACCTTGTTCTTTGGAATCCTGCATTTTTCGGTGCAAAGCCTGATATGATAATAAAGGGCGGATTTATTTTCGCATCAAAAATGGGCGACGCAAACGCTTCTATCCCTACCCCTCAGCCTGTGTGTTACACAGAAATGTTCGGTGGTCACGGGCTTGCCCTTTCAAGCACCTGTATCACGTTCGTATCAAAATACGCCTACGAGGACGGCATAAAAGAGAAGCTTGGTCTTAAAAGGCAGGTGCTTCCTGTGAAGAACTGCCGAAACATCTCAAAGGCTGATATGGTATACAACAACGTCTGCGGTGATATAAGAGTAGACCCTGAGACCTACACTGTCACAGTTGACGGCGAAGTTATTACCTGCGAGCCTTTTGACGAGCTTGCATTGGCACAGCGTTACTTTATGTTCTAAAGCGAGGAAACAAAAATGATAGCAGAAAAAATATTAGGCAATCTCTCTGAAAGCACCCCCTCTGTAGAAGTAGACACAGTTGAGCTTGATTGGTTTGAAGCCGAGAAAAAGCGCATAAGAAAAACCACCGCAGGAGGACGTGACATAGGCATTGCCATTGACGAAAACCTAAAGGACGGGGATATCATCTATCTTGACGATAAGCTTTGCGTAGCAGTGAAGCTCACAAGCTGTCCCCTTATCAAGATAAACGTTCACACTATGCAGGAAATGGGCAGGCTTTGCTTTGAGATAGGCAACAGGCATTTGTCACTTAAAATATCTGACGACAACGTGCTTATCCCACATGACGAGCCTACAGAAAAGCACCTGAAAAACCTCGGCTTTGAGTGCGAGAACATCATAGGCAGATTTGACGATTTTATCGTCTGCAAAGCTCACGGACACTCACACAGCCACTCCCACGAGCATGGGGAACATCATCACCACGAACATTCACACTAAACGGAGCTGATAAAAAAATGACCGATACCGCAGGACTTATGCACATTCTGCAAATATGCGACAGCCTTTTCCCAGTGGGTGCGTTCACGCTTTCAAACGGGCTTGAAACCTACGTTCAGCATGATATCATCACTTCGCCAAAAGGGCTTGAAGAATATCTCCATTCTTACATCTCAGCGCTGCCCTACAATGAGCTTGGTGCGGCGGCAGCGGCATACAATGCAGACGAAAAGGAGCTTTGCCGTCTTGATGAGATATACTCTGCGGTGAAAACACCATTTGAGATACGAAGCGGCTCAGAAAAGGTCACAAGGCGTTTTTTCAAAATATGCAACAATGGTCGGGATAGCTTTACGGGGCTTTATAAAAGCCTGACGGAGCAGGGCAAATGCAAGGGTCATCAGTGCATCGCCTATGGGCTTTATATGCGTGACAATGGCATCGAGCTTTCAGAGGGGCTTGCGGTATACGGCTATTCCATATGCTCCGCCATAGTCACAAACTGCGTGAAGCTTGTACCGCTGAGCCAGCTTGCAGGGCAGAAAATTCTCGGAGAGAGTTTTGAGCTTATATCCTCCGCCGCAGAAAAAGCCCTTTTCACTGATATAAACGATATCGGCATAAGCGGCGCAGGCTTTGACCTGCGTGCAATGCAGCACGAACGGCTGTATTCAAGACAGTATATGTCATAAGCTATGATTTATATAATATAATAAGGAGTACCAAAAATGAGCTATGTAAAAATAGGCGTAGGCGGACCTGTGGGATCGGGAAAAACCGCACTTATCGAACGCCTTACAAGAGAAATGTCAAAAGAATATTCCATATGCGTTGTAACAAACGATATCTACACCAAAGAGGACGCAGAATTTCTTACAAAAAACTCATGCCTGCCTGCTGACAGGATAGTTGGCGTTGAAACAGGCGGCTGTCCTCACACCGCCATAAGAGAGGACTGCTCAATGAACTTGGAAGCCGTTGACGAAATGGTGAAAAAGCACCCTGACACGCAGATCGTTTTCATTGAAAGCGGCGGCGACAATCTTTCCGCCACATTCTCCCCTGACCTTGCAGACGCTTCTATCTATGTTATCGACGTTGCACAGGGTGAAAAGATACCAAGAAAAGGCGGCCCCGGCGTGACACGTTCCGACCTGCTGGTTATCAACAAGACAGACCTTGCGCCACTTGTTGGAGCTTCCCTCGAAGTAATGGCTTCCGACTCAAAGCGCATGAGGGGCGACAGACCGTTTCTTTTCACAAATCTCATGAGCCGTGAGGGCGTTTCTCAGGTCATAGACTGGATAAAAAAATCAGTGCTGTTTGAGGATCTGAAATGAACGGCAGACTAAGCCTGTCAACAGCCTTTTACGGACAAAAAACCGTTACTGAGGACTTATATTTCGCTCCCCCTTTCAAGGTGTATTCACCATTTTATGACCATAAAGGCTGGGCGAAATATATCTCAATGTGCGGCTCAGCAGGAGTATTGGCAGGTGACGAAAACGAGATAAAGCTTTTTGTGGGGGAAAACTGCAAGGTCATTTTCACAGATCAGGGCTATCAAAAGCTTTTCAACACAAACGGCGGCGTATCAAAACAGAGCATAAAGCTTGTTGTGCGCAAAAACGCAAGGCTTTGCTATATGCCCCACCCTATAATGACTTTCACAGGCTGTGAGCATATCTCTATGGGCAAGGTGAACATCACAGAAAGCTCTGAGCTTATTTTTTCTGAGATATACTGCTGTGGCAGAACTGCAATGGGAGAGGAGTTCGGCTTGAAGCGCTTTCGCTCACGCACCGAGATAGCAATTGACGGCAGGGCGGATTTTATCGACAACACTCTTATCGACCCCGCCGCACTGCCCATACGGCAAAAAGGCTTTTTCGAGGGCTTCACCCACACGGGATTTATGTATATCTACACCCCTGACAAGACAATGCTGGAAAGCATTTACCAAGCCGACTACACAGGCGACCATGACAGTGCACAGCTTTGCGCCACTCACACGGAACGTGGCATAGCCATAAGAGCCTTGGGGCGTTCGGGAGAAGAGATTTTTGACGCTTTTCAGCTCATTGCAGAAAAAATCCGCACATAAAAACAGCGGATAAAATATTGTTAAACTTTTCATAAATGATAAACAAAACCAGTGAAAGCCTGCTGTAGGCTTACACTGGTTTTGGTTATTTCTCACGACAATATTCTTCGTATGCTTCGTCTATAAGAGGTCTCAGGGCGTTGTAGTCATCGTCACCTGATATAAAGCTATAGCACGGCACACACAGATCTTTAGCAGGACAAGTCTTACCATAATCATTAAAATACTGCTTATCGTAATAATTTACCGCAAAGTCACGGACATTGGGTTTTATATCATTCTCACAAAATGCACCGTCCAATATGTACATAAGATATTCCGCACCGCTCATTTTGCCCTCACGGACCTGCGCACAGGATTCCTCGTCACTTTCATCAATAAGCTCGTTAAAACCCCTGTCAATAAGCCACCTTAAAAATAATCCTATATGATTTGACGCCAACAGCCATATTTCTTCCTGCTGTTCTTCGGTAAGCTCACCCTTCACATTATTTGTTTTCCTATACAGCTTTTCAGTATCGTCCCAGTGCCAGTCCGCCTTATCTACAGCCATATGCTCTCCCCCTTTTGTTATATGCCTTTATTGTATCACAAACTCTCTTTCATGTCAATAATTTTCCTAGCATCTCACAAGTCCCCTCTGTAGGTTTGTCAATCATATTGGACACTATTATTAAGAAATTCGATAGGCGAAAACCATTTGAGGGGACGCATAGGACGGTTGTTTGTTCGACTTAAACGTGCAGCTAGCTGCACGTTTAAGTCGTCGCAGGAATAAAACCTATGGCACGAATAGAATTTGTTGTGATCTTCTCGGTGACTGCGCTCTACTTTGCCATTGTGCCTAGGCGTATATGGACGAATGAGTTTGTGTTCAATGCCAAGTTGTGAGAGCGTATTCTCAAACAGCGTTTTCTTGTCCCTTTTGCTTGGCGAAAAGCGGTTAGTAAATTCAAATCCATTGTCGGTCTGAAT